>CANCQX010000005.1 GCA_947380375.1 Flavobacteriales bacterium | reverse complement strand
ATTCTTTCCGCTTTTGGTGGAGGATTTACATGGGGTTCAGTTTATTTAAAATGGGCCTATAATTCTTAAGGAATAATTCAAATATAAATCTAAAACATAAAATTTATGAATATTACAGAAATTCAAGATTTAATCAAATTTGTTGCTAAATCAGGAGTAACAGAAGTTGAAATTGAAAAAAAAGATTTTAAAATCGTTATCAAATCAGAAAAAGCTATAGGTAAAGTAGAACAACAATATATCGTTCAATCTGCGCCAGTTGCAGCACCTCAAGCTTTGCCTACTTCTGCACCGGTTGCTACTCCGTCTGCACCAGTTGCTACTGAAAGCGATGACTCGAAATATATCATTATCAAATCTCCAATGATTGGTACTTTCTACCGTTCTGCTGGTCCTGATAAAGATTCATTTGTTTCTGTTGGACAATCTGTTTCTAAAGGTGATACTGTTTGTATTATTGAAGCAATGAAATTATTTAACGAAATTGAATCTGAAATTTCAGGTAAAATCGTTAAAGTTTTAGTTGATGATGCTTCTCCTGTAGAATATGACCAACCATTATTTTTGGTTGATCCAGCATAATTTTTGATTTAAATAATTGTTAGGGATTAAAAATTGGAGTTATTTCCGGTTTTTAATCCCTAATTGTGTAATTAATAAAAGCTTATTAAAATGTTTAAAAAGATATTAATCGCAAATAGAGGTGAAATTGCTTTACGTGTTATTCGTACGTGTAAAGAAATGGGAATCAAAACCGTTGCAGTTTATTCTACTGCAGATAAAGATAGTTTACCAGTTCGTTTTGCGGATGAAGCTGTTTGTATCGGACCCCCTGAAAGTTCAAAATCATATTTGTCGATTTCAAATATTATAGCTGCAGCTGAGATTACTAATGCAGATGCAATTCATCCAGGTTATGGTTTTCTTTCTGAAAATGAGAAATTTTCTAGAGTTTGCCAAGAACATGGTATTAAATTTATTGGTGCTTTACCTGAGCAAATAGCATCGATGGGTGATAAGGCAACTGCTAAAGCTACAATGATTAAAGCTGGCGTTCCTTGTGTTCCAGGGTCAGTTGGTTTATTGAAAGATGTTGCAGATGCTAAAAAACAAGCAAAAAAGATTGTTTACCCTGTTATCATGAAAGCAACTGCTGGTGGTGGTGGTAAAGGTATGCGTATTGTTTGGAAAGAAGAAGATTTAGAAGCTGCTTGGGATTCTGCTCGTAAAGAGTCTGCTGCTGCTTTTGGAAACGATGGTTTGTATATGGAAAAATACATTGAAGAACCTCGTCATATTGAAATTCAAATTGCAGGTGATCAACAAGGAAATGCTTGTCATTTATCTGAAAGAGATTGTTCTATTCAACGTCGTCATCAAAAATTGGTAGAAGAAACTCCTTCTCCATTTATGACGGATGAGTTACGTGAAAGAATGGGAAATGCCGCAATTAAAGCTGCGAAAGCTGTTAAATATGAAGGTGTTGGTACGGTTGAGTTTTTAGTAGATAAAAACCGTGATTTCTACTTCATGGAAATGAACACACGTATTCAAGTAGAGCATACAATTACGGAAGAAGTAATTGATTTTGATTTAATCAAAGAACAAATCAAATTAGCATACGGAGTTCCAATTTCAGGAATTAACCATTACCCAAAAATGCATGCTATTCAATGTAGAATAAATGCAGAAGATCCAGATCATGATTTCCGTCCTTCTCCAGGAAAAATTACAAGTTACCATTCTCCAGGTGGACATGGTGTACGTGTAGATTCTCACGCACATGCAGGATATACAATTCCACCCAATTATGACTCTATGATTGGTAAATTGATTACTGTAGCTCAAACAAGAGAAGAAGCAATCTTAAAAATGAAAAGAGCATTAGGTGAATACATCATCGAAGGTATCAAAACAACGATTCCTTTCCATTTAAAATTAATGGATGATCCAAAATTCAACGAAGGAAACTTCACAACTGCATTTATGGATACGTTTGATTACAAAAATTAATCGAAAGATTTTAAATATATTGAAAAGCTGTTACGTTTGTAGCAGCTTTTTTTGTTTGCTATATTTTAGATCTAACGATGTGATTTAAAAATCTTCAAATAGATTTGTTTTATTGTACAATATGTTGTACATTCATAAAAAATAAAGTTATGCAAATTACAACCTACAGCAATTTTCGTCAAAACTTAAAAGTGTTTTTAGACAATGTTTTCGTTAATCACGACCCTTTATTTGTTACTCGTACAAATGGAGAAGATGTTGTTGTTTTGTCCAAAACAGACTATGAATCTCTCACAGAAACACTCCATTTACTGGGTAATCCAAATAATGCAAAACGTTTAATTGATAGTATAAAAGAGTTTGAGGAAGGTAAAGGAATTCAAAAAAATATCATTGAAGAATGAATTTAATTTGGTCAACAAACGCTTGGGAGGATTATTTATTTTGGCAACAAACGGATAAAAAAACGGTAAAAAAAATTAATGATTTAATAAAGGATATTAGAAGAACTCCCTTTTCAGGAATTGGCTATCCTGAAGCATTAAAACACAATTTATCAGGGTATTGGTCACGAAGAATAAATCTTGAAGATCGATTAGTTTATAAAGTAGAAGCAAATAAAATATATTTACTTCAATGTAGAAAACACTATTAGTATTTTATTGGAATTATTTAAAGTAGTGCGTTTTTCATCTCTTAATTCAACTACTAATTGATTTTTTTTAGTAAAAAGGTGTGCAGGATTGCTAAAATTTAAGGTGTATTTGATCATTTTAAATGAGTTTATCGGGTTGTAAATAATTTAACTATCTGAAATTTAAAAGGTTACTAATTTTTATCATTACGCAAAATGCGTAACGCATTTTGCGTAATGAAATCAACTATTTTTAATGGCTAATTATTCTCCAATATGACAAATTATACCGAGGTGATTTAAACGAATTTTTCTTATTCCATTTAAATTATTTGCACTTCTAATACTAATTTTATCAAGAATAATGTTTCCTAAATGATCTTTTTTGTCGAGTAATTCTAATGCGTCACATATTAAATAATTAGCTACATTTTTAATTGTCAATCCTTTTCCTTTATTCAGATAAATAGGTTCTTCCTCTAAATTAACGAATGCCTTTTTAGACATCTTTAAATGGAGAATAATAAGATACCATCTACAATAGTAGAAATTTGAATGCCTTTCTAGACTTTAGCTATTTCGTTTCTAACTTCTTCCATCTACAATAGTAGAAATTTGAATGCCTTTCTAGACAATCTAGTTTGTGTTGTACTATCTCTAATCTACAATAGTAGAAATTTGAATGCCTTTCTAGACGCGTTAGCAGAAAGTGATGCAGCAAGGATCTACAATAGTAGAAATTTGAATGCCTTTCTAGACTGGTTGATCCACTCAAAACTGCCCTATATCTACAATAGTAGAAATTTGAATGCCTTTCTAGACAAGATTAGATTAGCTTTAAAATACCCATCTACAATAGTAGAAATTTGAATGCCTTTCTAGACACCAAAACACTCCAGAAAATACACTAGATCTACAATAGTAGAAATTTGAATGCCTTTCTAGACAATATATTCCATCAACCCAATAAGTAATATCTACAATAGTAGAAATTTGAATGCCTTTCTAGACTCACTACTTGGAGTAGTTGGTGCTACATCTACAATAGTAGAAATTTGAATGCCTTTCTAGACTAACTTGATCTATTTTCCACGCATCATCTACAATAGTAGAAATTTGAATGCCTTTCTAGACTGTTTTTAGCTTACTTTCCTGTGCTTATCTACAATAGTAGAAATTTGAATGCCTTTCTAGACAAATAGATATTGGAGAAGAGAAGATTGATCTACAATAGTAGAAATTTGAATGCCTTTCTAGACACATTTAGCAAATCGTCAATAATGATATCTACAATAGTAGAAATTTGAATGCCTTTCTAGACATCAGTAATTGCAAGTTTTGTTGCTCATCTACAATAGTAGAAATTTGAATGCCTTTCTAGACTTTCATGTACTCAAAATAAACAAACCCCATCTACAATAGTAGAAATTTGAATGCCTTTCTAGACATTGCATAACTAATTTGGCTCGTTAATCTACAATAGTAGAAATTTGAATGCCTTTCTAGACAGTTAAGATGGGTGATATAATTACACAATCTACAATAGTAGAAATTTGAATGCCTTTCTAGACATCAATAAGTTGAAATTTGCGATTAATAGTGCAATATTTCACTGATTTTGTCCAATTTTTGAGCATTTTTTATTTTTTTATAAGAGTTAACAGCATAAAGACGAAGGTTTGTAAAATTTAGAAAATGATAAATTCGCTCTCTTCATTTTTTGCATAACCATAACTCGTCTTTTTACAGGTCTTACTTAACTCAAAGATATAAACACTATCCGATTGTTCAAACAATTCGCCAAAATAATTTTCAATCTTGGATTGAATTTTCTCTAGATAGCTATCACTATTGTGAATTTCGAACAAAGAATATTGGATTCTATGCCCATATTTTTCTAAAAATTTAGAGAATTTTGTTCTCAATTTATTATTCGAAATGTCATAAGATACTAATAACATATTAATTAAGAATTTGAAATTGTGGATATTCATTAATTGGTTTTGAACGCATAAATGAACGATAATAACATTTTACATAAAGAAACATTTCTTCTTTTCGTTCTAAAATAATTGGAACAAATATTCTTTGAACATCCTTATTTTTTTGAAATTTCAATCGATATTGACCTTTGATCTCTTCAAAATCTTCTTCTTTTACTTGTCCTAAATTAAATGCTTTTACTAGTTGTTTATCAATAATGCACCTAAATGGCTCAATAATATCACATACTAATGATTTTCGCTGATAAAAAGCTTTGTGATAAACTCCTTTGAATTTATCAAACCCATATAAATCTAAAAGACTATCAATAAAATTGAATAAAATAGTGTATCCAATGTCCATCAATACATTCATTGGATCTCTTTTTGATCTCGGTTTTCTTCCATTCCAATCAAAATCTTTAAACCAATGCTGAAAAAATAATTTAGCCGCTACTCCTTCAATTCCCAACAATATAAATTCGTTATCACATTTGTCAATATTTATTTGATAATTAGAAAATAGAGTAATTGCAGTTTTTAGATTTTCATCTTTCTTTCTGATAGATTTTAAAAGATCTACTTGATTAGATAATTTATTTTTTACTAATAATTTTGCTATATCAAGACCATCGTAATTGTATTGATTTTTCCTTAATAGAAAATTACCTTCTGTTGAAGCATTCCAATGACCAATTGTTTTCATATTCCCATTTAAAATAAAAATTGAAAAACCAAATTTTTTAGAACGTTCCATTAATACTGTTGTAATAGTAGTGCTACCAACTATCCAAATAGTAAAAATGCGATAACAACTTATTTGAAGTAATATTTTATTATCTTCATTTGTAATGATAATATTATCATTTTTAATGGATAATTTCTGTCCTTCATTTGGATGTATAATGATCCATTTTTTAGCTTTAAAATCAGGTAAACTTAACATAGACTTTGATCGCATAAATTAGAATAAATACATTTTTTGCATTTTTCCGGATTAATATTTACCAGAGGTTCTTCAATAGAATAATGTTTCATTTTATAAATAGTCTCTTCAAATTTTAAAAACATTTCCATGTCAACTGAAGGAAGAGGTATTAAATAGTTTTTATTTTTACTTAAATCATGAATTACAATTTCGTTAACTATAAATCCCATTTCAATTAAACACAAGCACTGTGCATATACCTGAAAAATATAACCATCATATATTTTAATAATATTCTTCTTGCGTTCCGTAAGTTTTCCTGTCACACTATCAAAAACATCAATCTTTCCACAAATACCATATTTTTCAGAATAGATGTCTATACTTTGTAAAATTGACTTTTTGGTAGAATAATTTTTCTCATCAATAGTTTTATGGGCATAATTTCCGTCAATTTGGGGTTTCTGTTGAAATATTTCTTTAGAAAAAGTATTGTATAATCCATGATAATAAATTGATTTTGGGCAAAATATAAAGTCATTCAAGGATGAAATTGTAATATAACTTTCCATTTTTTAGCAGGTTTAAAGAATGTTTTACATGTTTAACTGTTTTTCTTTTTCTGATTAGTTTCTATCTTCTTAATGATATTTTCAAAATCAGATGGGAGTTGGTCGTTTTGCTTTATTTGAGATTGGTGAAACATTTCATACTCTTTTATGGCTTTATCTTTGGCTATTTCTGCTGAAATTTTTCCAGCATGTTCTAAAATGTTCCTATCGTTCAATTCTAAAAAACCATCTAGTTTCTTTATCCAATCTTTCATGTACATGGATACTTTGCGCATAGCTTGACCTTCTGCAAAAATCAAATATTGCTCAACTAAATTGTTCAATGCTTTGAGTTCATCATCTAATAAATAATTCTTTGCTATACCTACATCTTCTTTTCGAACTTTTACCCCTCTCCATGATTTAAGCCCCATATTCGCTTTTGTACTATCTGATCTTGAAGCGATAATTTCAGCAGCGGTCATTCCAGTAATTGCCCAATGCATTTTGTTTTGAACTGTTTTGAAAAACAATATACTTTCATCTAGAGTAGGATCATAATCTACACTTGTGGCATAGATATCAGTTATTTTTTGATAGAATCGTTTTTCCGACGTTCGAATATCTTGTATTCGACGCATTAATTCATCAAAATAATCAAATGGTTGGTCAGGATTTTTCAAACGCTCATCATCTAGAACAAAACCTTTCACTATGTATTCACGAATATGTTTAGTAGCCCATTGCCTGAACTTGGTCGCTACATGACTTTTAATTCGGTAACCTACTGATATAATTGCATCTAAATTGTAGAACTTTTGTGCTCTTTCCACATTCCGACTCCCTTCCTTTTGAACTATTAAGAAATCCTTAATAGTTGCTTCTTCTAACAATTCTTGATCTTCAAAAATGCTTTTTAGGTGCATATTGATATTGGGTACAGAAGTTTGAAACAATTCTGCCATGTATTTTTGAGTAAGCCAAACTGTTTCATTTTCCAAACGAACATCCAATTTTGTTTGCCCATCTTCTGTTTGATAGATGATGATTTGTGAATTTGTTTCCATTTTAATAGTCGATTTTAGAATAAGGTTTTGTTTGTACAAATTCTAGCCATTCTTTATTAGAAATTGCCAATCTCAATTTTTTGAAATCTGTTGATTTATTGATGTTATCTAATATCCAAAGCCCTTTCAATGCAATATGGTATGCTCCATTAGCATCCGAATCTTTTGGTAGTTTATCGTTAGAATTTCTAGAATCAAAAAATATACCTTTTGTGTTGGAAACAGGAGAAAGTATGAAATCATTTTCTGTTCCACTTTCAGAATGTCTCAATGATAAAGTCAAGCCAAGTAAATGTAGTAATGAAGAGAATAAAATTTTATTTTCGTTTGTGATAATATCATTTTTTAAATCATTGCCATTTTTAAAAGAAATGGTTTGTTTTTCAAAAACAGCTTTTAATTCTGCAGTAACATTGACACGTTCACTCCCTTTTGATGTAGGGTTATATCTCCAACGTTCAACTCCATGCGTACAAATGGACCATTTTGTTTTTGTGCCCTCAGCTTTTAAAGTAAAATTGTTGTAATCGAATTCAAATTCAAAATAATCTTTGGAAGTATTGTATTGAATATTAGCAAATTTGCTGAAAAATTCTTGTGATTTTTCTACTGAATAATAACGAGTATCTAAAAAGTTAACAAACCCTGTAGTTGGGTCAATTTTACTTGTTAATGCAGCAGGCACATAAAATAGAAAGCCACATTGTTTTCCTAATTTTTGAAAACTTTCAAATTTACTTGTTAATTGTAAAGCGTTATATAAACCTCCGATTTCCGTTTCTTTTTTGTCTTTAAAAATCAAATAATTCAACTTATCTATTAACATTTTTTCAAATTTTTGATAGACTTGTTTTTCAACTTTTTGACGACCTCTTTTGAATCCAAAATTTAAGTCTTCTAATACAACAATAGCGAAATTTTCAACCATCATTTTAGCAACTTCATGAATTACCAAAGAAAGATAACCTTCTTTTAATTCTTTGATTGTTTCAATTGTACCCCAAGATTTACGTGCAGTATCTCTATTTTTTTCTTTTGTATCGAGAAGATTATGGTAATCAACTGTTGTTATAGCATTTGTAATCGTATTCAGTGTTTTTTGAATAATGATTTCACCTTTTTGATTAATCAATGTTAAATACAATAAATGTCTTTCTCCTCTATCAATTCCAATAATATTTACGTTTGGGTTATTTTGTAAAAATTCATTCACATTTGTATTAAAATAATTTCCATCAGTTGCTTTAAAATTCATGGTTATTGGTACATGAAATTGAAATTTATCCAAAGCAAAGCGTTTGTCTTTAATAATTGGATACGAAAATTTATCTTTTAATTCATCGGCGTGATGTCCTTTTTTCCAAAGTTCTTCCGAGTATTCCAATGATTTTTTTCGATAAAAAACTTCCGCTTCTCCATTTAGTTTGTAAATAACGTTCTTCAAATTTTCTTCTTCAAATAATGCTTTCCAATACATTGTATGAAGGTTTGGTTTGCCTTTACTGTTTTGTGAAAAATCTTTGTTGTAAATTTGGAATAGGTATATTTTCCCTTCTTCTATTAATAAATTAATGTAATTATCATCAATGTTTTGAAAAGTTATTTTGTATGTTTGATTATCAATATCTCTATAAAACTCATCTAATGAATTATATTCTTTACTTGGTTTAAAAGAGAAGTTAAATTGACACGTACTTTCATATTTAATCAGAAAATCTTTACAAAAATCTATCCATGATGTTAAACTATCTTTGAAATCAATTGTATCATTAGATAGTTCTAAATATTTTTTTTGGAATTTTTTTGGTCTTTTTTCTCCATCTCCAGAAGAAATTACCATTGAATTTGTTTCCAAATCAAACACATAATTATTTAATTGATACACTTTTTCTGATATAGATAAATCACCATTAAATACTTTACCTGATATTATATAATCGTCTTTTGAATAAGAAAAATGCTGTTTAACTGCCTTTAACTGAGTACTGCATTTTGGGATCATTTTTGATGCATCAGGAAAAAATTTATTTACTATTTTTTCGAAATTATTTTCTTTTTTAGAGCTTAATGGTACATTTTTAAAAACGTTATTGTGTTTTTTATCCATTATACATAAATAGTACAATCCATCTTTTCGAAGTAAAACAGACGTATTATCCGTTTCTTTGTTTACATCCCAACCAGCTAATAATTGAGCATTTTCAAAATTTAATTTAATTTTATCGGTAGAATAAGCTTTTTTGGTTAAATAATTTCGGGTTTTGTTATACAACGGAGTTGCTAAATCTAGTTGCGCAAACAATCCTTCTAGCATACTGTAAAATCCTTCTTCTTTATCCAATGAAGAATCGTTTAACATCAATGGTTTTATGAAATGTAAAAATGAAACTATTTCATCTAAAAAAGCTTTGATTTTATCTACTTTATGTTGCTCTTGGATTAATTTTTTTGAAGATGTGCTTTCAGCATTTAAAAGGTCTTTTATTGCTTCATACTTTGATGTAATTCGCTCTATAGAACTAGATGAGATGCTATTTTCATCAACTATTAAATTCATATTTTTAAAATACTCATTCCATTCACTCCCTGTATTCTTTTCCTCTTTTTCTTCTAATTCTTTGAAAAATGAATCACATATAGTTTGTATAAATTGCAATGAAAACTGACTATTTTTAGTTGTTCCTAACCATTTTTCTAGTTCTTCATCGTATTTTTCAGTTCTTTTCTTTCCGTTTAAAGGTTTAATAACTTCTTCGTAATGAAATTTTAATGCGGCTTTAACGATAGACCAACTTCCATATATTTTTTGTGAAATATCTGTTAATGAAGTATCGTTTTTTATGTAGATTTTATTAGTGTCAAATGAATTGATATCTTTCAATAAAGAGGAAATCGATGAAAAAATATTTATTTTGTTTCCATCTATTTCTTTCTCTAACAACTCTGATCTATAAAATACTTCAATTGAATTTAATACATCAGAATCATCCAAGAACTCATCTTGCAAAAACGAAACACTTTCTCTATCGCTCAAAATTTGTTTGTACAATACTTTAAGCGTTGGTATATCTCTAGATTTTAAATGATTTTCTTGTCTAAATAAATTGATATGCTCATTAATTCCTCTAATTTTCTTTTTGACATCCTTTTCAGTTAATCCACCTAAAACTGTATTATAAAAATCAATTCCTTTTTGTGTTAAGGTTTCATTGAAAAATTCAATTGAAAAAATAGAGTCTAATGGTTTTCCTTGAATTACCATTTCTAATTCTTTTTCAATTACTTCATTTTTAAAATTTGGATATTTTGATTTTAATAATTCAAAGGATTTACAATTATCTAAAAATTTGGGTAAGTTTTCATGAATTAATCGATAGGCAATGCCTGTTGAGTGTTCTTCAGCAGTGTACATATTTTTTCGATTTTCATTGAATCCTGTAAAATAAGTTGTAAAAGTTTTAAATTCTTCAACTAATTTAATATCCTCATAATCACCATTATTTTTTATCCAATCAATTAAATCAATTTGAATTAATTCCTTTTTAAATAAACGATCATATTTTTCTTTAATATCATTTGAGGCTGTTTTAGAAAAAGTGTTTACAATTTCTTTTCTTAATTCAATTTGAATTTTATTCAATAGAATTTTATCCTCATCTGATTTATTGTTTTTATTGTATAGTTCTGAAAATTCATTCAAGTTTGACAAGTTTAAATTTTCAAGGGCAATGCTTATAAAATATTTATGATATTCATCTATTATTTTTTTTACTTTTTTATAACTTTCCGCTCGATTTTCATCTGTTGAAATAAGTCCTTTTTTTTCAATATTTTCTAATGTTTTCGGGGTAGGAATTAATTCAAATTTCAATGTTTTTGAAAGAGAATATTTATTTGTGAAATTTTCTAAAGTGTTTTTCATGTTAAGTTTTTGTATGTAAAAGATTGCAATGTACGTCAATTTATAATGAAAAACACATTTTATTTTATTTTTAATACACTCATATAACCCTCATTTTTATTGAAAAACTTACAAAGGTATGATAGCTAAACGTAATCTATTTACGTCTATTTAAAATTAAAAAAACAAGTGTAGGTTTGTCTCAACAATTTGAAGCCAATCGCAATAAGGATTATTCCGTTGTGAAAACATTAGGTTCCCTCGTCCTTCAACGGGGGATTTTTTTTGCTCCTTAGTTTTATCCAAAAAAAAAGGAACTCATTTCTGAATCCCTCTTCTAAAATCTATTTACTCAATCTAAACCTCAGCATCAATATCAACCTTAGCATCAACCTCAACCTCAGTCTCAACCTAAAATCATTTCAATGCAGCTAATAATTCGTTTACCAAATTCTCATTTACATTACCATATTTTGCATCGTAATCTTCACGAGAAAGGTTTATAACTTCAAAAGCTTCTTCTTTTCCGTAGACATGCGTGATTTCAACATTTTTGGCACCACCATCTAAATCTTTATATGTCAAGAAAAAGTGACGAACTCTATCTATAACCATTTTAGGCATTTCAGAAATGTCGTTTATGTTTCCATAAGCTTGATCTCCTTTTAAAACAGCGATAATTTTATCATCTGCTTCACCTCCGTCCAACATTCTAAATCCGCCAATAACTTTAGCTTCTAAAAAGATGTTACCATGCGTAAAAGAACGTTCGCTTAAAACACAAATATCCAAAGGATCCATATCACCAGTAATATCTGTGCGACCAGTTTTAGCATTAGCCATTTCAGCTACTCTTGTATCACAAAGAGTTTTAGGAACAAAACCATACAAGCAAGGCATGTGATTAGACAATTTTTGAGGTCTATCTACCATTAAATGTCCGGAAGGTTTATCAATTTCGTATTTTATTGAATCGGATGGTACAATTTCAATGTACGTATTCACAATTTCAGGACTTTTATCGCCTACTTCAACACCATGCCATGGATGGGAAACAAAACGTTGACTCATTGCATCAACTATTTTTTTTACTTCTTCTTTCATTTTTAATTAATATAAGGTATTAGAAAACGGAATCTATAAATCACATTTTCTTTAATTTAAAAATTATATCAAAACAAAGTTAATGATTTTATAGAATAATACTAAAAATTGAGGATTTGGTATTTTCTCATCTAAGTAAAATTAGGTGCGGAGTTTACTTTAAATTTGTCTTTCTTCAGAATTAGCTGTAAATTTTTCCGTAATCGCGTTTCGTTTTTTCGCGAAAAAAAGCGTGAAGGAAAGTATTTACGTGCGATTTCACGTAATAGAATGAAGTGAAAAATTCCTTAGAAAGATCTTGATTTTTGCTTACTTTTTATCAAGAAAAAGTAAGAGAATTACTAAAAGATGTATTATTTTTATTTAAATGAAACATCTTTTGAATCTATTCAATTTATTCAAATTTTAATTAGTATCCTTTCACTTTATCTTTCAATGTTTGCAAACTCATTCCACCACTTTGTCTCCATAATATTTCACCTTTTTTGAAAAGAACAAATGTTGGCACCCCTTTTACCTTAAATTTCTCGGCAACATCTTGATTTTTGTCGATGTCTATTTTTATAATTCGAATAGAATCTCCTAAATCAGTTTTTAATTGGTCTAAAACTGGTTGCATTGCTTTACAAGGTCCACACCACGTCGCAAAAAAATCAACTAAAGTTGGTGTTTCTGATTGAACAATTTCTTTAAATTTCCCCATTTTCAGTAACTATATTTAAAAAACTTGAATTTAATTATTTCCAAAGTTATTAATTTATATTTTATTTCAATACGATTAATATCATGTAATACTTCTGATTTTGAAAGTTTACAAGTAAGCTTTATGATTTCTATTTTTCAACTATTTTTTCAATTTTATATTATCGAATTATCCTTATCTTTACATTCTATGAATGCAATTAAAAGTACCATTTATGATATCTTAAAACTTCTTTTGTTTTGGGTGATTTTGTTCGATTTAGAAAGAATATTATTTTCTATTCATAATTGGGATAAATTTAAAAACATCAATATTAGCGAATGGTTATTGGCTTTTGTCTATTCCTTTCGTTTAGATATGGCTACCGCGGCGGCCTTGAGTACAATTCCTTTATTGATTTTAGCTGTTCGTTTTATTCTCCCTGGAAAATGGGCACGACCAACGTTTATTATTGTTTTAGGGATTGAGGTTGTTTTAAATGCTTTTATACATAGTGGCGAAATAAATGCGTATACAGAATGGAATCACAAGTTAACTACTCGTGTTTTTATGCATTTAGCTAATCCAGATGAAGTTTTTAGAACTGCTGATTATAGCATGACAATTTGGTATTTTATTTATGCTACATTAGAAGTTATCATTGCTTTAAAATTGGGAAGTTTTTTATTTAGCAAAACATTTATAAAATCTGAATTGTCATGGTACAAAAAAATACCTACAGGGCTTTCAATTTTTATATTTTTTGGAGGTTCATTTTTCCTATTATTAAGAGGTGGTATTCAACAAATACCTTTAAACATTGATTCTGCTTATTATTCAGAAAATCATGTTGCTAATGATTTGTCGGTGAATTCGTTGTATTATTTTGGGAAAAGTTATTTACTATATAATAGAAGTGAAATTGATGAATTTATGCCAAATATTGACTCACTAGAAGCGAAGGTATTGGTTAATAATATGTACAATTACCCTAAAAAGCACAATCAATTTATCTTTACAAAAAAACGTCCAAATATTGTATTTATAATAATGGAAGGTTGGTCGGCTAACGCTATTGGATGTTTAAGTGACACTAAAAATAGCACCCCTAATTTTGACAAATTAGCTACTGACGGTTTATTGTTTACAAATGTTTTTGCCTGCGGAGGAACATCTGAAATTGGTAACTCTAGTATTTTTAGTGGTTATCCAGCATTGCCGGAAATTTCGATTTCAATGCAACCTGATAAACATCGAAAACTTCATACGATAAATGAAGATTTAGAAAAATTCGGTTATTCTACAAATTATCTGTTTAGTGGTGATTTAAAGTATGGAAATATTGGAGGATATTTTATGGATCATGGTTTTGATAATGTTGAAGATGAAAAAGTTTTTCCAAGCAGTTTAAAAAGAGGTAAATTAAATTATTTTGATGCTGATTTGTACTCGTTAATGTTGACTAAAATGAATGCTACAAAAGAACCATTTTTGCATTGTGCATTTACAGGAAGTACGCATTCACCATTTGATCAACCAAAAGGAAAAAATCAAAAATTTACAGGAGAAGAAGCAGATTATATGAATTCACTTGTATACGCAGACGGATGTTTAGGAAATTATATAGAGCAATGTAAAAAACAAAAATGGTTTAAGAATACAATTTTTGTTTTTGTAGCCGATCATGGTCACCCAACTCCAGGACTACCTAATCCGAGTGCTAAGTTATTTTTTAGAATCCCTCTATTAGTTTGGGGAGAACCTTTAAAACAAGAGTTTAAGGGACTAAAACAAGAGAAAATAGGTTCTCAATCGGATATTGCGGCAACTCTTTTATATCAGTTGGGAGGAGATTTAAAACGTTATCCATGGAGTAAAGATTTATTAAATTCAAAGTCTAATGAATTTGCTTTACACACCGTAAATAGAGGTTATGGATGGATTTCTACAAAGGGAAATATTGTTTATCAAATGGATACAAAAACGTTTGGAGAAAATACTTACTTACCCCAAGATCAAAATAAGGAAATTAAAAATTGTCATGCTTTTTTGACTCAATTTTATAAAAATTATAAAGAACTTTAATTAAATGAATTTAAATAACACATTGAAAAGTAAATTTAATATTGATTTTTCTTCATTCAAATTAATACTTATTGTTGCTTTAATTATACGGGTAATTGCAGCAATTTTTTCGGAAGGTTACGGAATGCACGATGATCATTTTTTAGTTATTGAAGCTTCAACTTCTTGGGTTGATGGTTATGACTATAATGGTTGGTTACCATGGTCTGAAGGAAATAGAGGAAAACCCGAAGGTCATAGTTTTACGTATGTTGGTTTGAATTATATTTTCTTTTATATCGTTAAGTTTTTAGGTTTTTCTGATCCCAAAATTTTGATGCTATTGAATCGATTATTTCATGCCTTCCTATCGCTGTTAGTTGTCTATTTTGGAATGAAAATAACTGAAAAAATATCAAATAGAAAAAATGCAGTTATTGTTGGATGGTTATTAGCTTTGATTTCAGTAATTCCTTTTTTATCTGTTAGAAATTTGGTTGAATTATCAGCTATTCCTTTCATGATTTGGGGAGTTTGGCTCTTGATTAAAAATGAAAAGAAAATTAATTTTCTTTATGCAGGTTTATTAGTTGGATTAGCAGTTTCTTTTCGTTATCAAATATCTGTTTTTGCTATAGGTATTGGAATATATTATTTTTTCAAATGGGAATTTAAAAATTTCTTTATCTATACTTTAGGTTTAATGATAGCTTTTGGACTTACTCAAGGCGTTGTCGATTATTTAATTTGGGGATATCCTTTTGCCGAGTTTATTACTTACTCATTGTATAACATGGAAGAGGGAGTGCAATATCTTCCAAATTCTAATTATTTGATGTATTTCTGGGTATTAATGGGTGTCTTATTATTTCCTTTAGGTTTATTAGTGTGCATTGGTTTTTTTCGTTCAGCTAAAAAATATTTTTTACTTTTTTTACCTACTATTATATTTATTTTATTCCATACTTTTTACCCAAATAGACAAGAACGATTTATTCTGACAGTATTGCCTTTTTTTATAATCTTAGGTGTTGTTGGTTATCAGAGTTTAATGGATCGTGTTTTTTGGAGGAAACTTTGGAATGTTTCTTTTGTGATTTTTTGGATTTTAAACATTCCTTTAGTAATTGCTTTGAGTTTTCATTATTCTAAAAAATCTCGAGTGGAAGCTATGTATTCTTTATATAATAATAATTTGGAGAACGAAAGGATACTTTTAGAAGGTTCTAGGAATACAAAGCCGTCACAAATGCCTAAATTTTATGCCAATAGTTGGTATTGTAGTTTTACTGATAGAATCGACACAACTCAATCTTTGGATGTTTTTGAAGGGAATAAATACGATTACATCTTCTTTTTTGGGGATGAGGACTTGAAGTCTAGAATTAATGAGTATAAATTAATTTATGCTAAATTAAGTTTGGTCAAAAAATGTGAACCAAGTATGATCGATAATATTGCAAGAACTTTAAATCCAAGAAATTCAAATCAATATATTGAAGTTTGGAAAACAAATGAACCTATACAGAAATAATATAAAATTCTAATACGTGAAAATTTTAGTTGTACGATTTAGTTCTATTGGTGATGTTGTATTAACAACTCCTATTGTCCGCTGCTTAAAACAGCAAATTCCAAATGCAACTATTCACTTTATTACTAAGAAAAGTTTTGTCTCGTTAATTGATCAAAATCCAAACATTGATAAGGTTATAGCTATTCAATCATCTATAAATGAGGTTGTTTCTGATTTAAAGAAAGAAAAGTATGATTGGGTAATCGATTTGCATAAAAATGTTCGAACACTTTCATTAAAACAGAAATTAAAAGTACCATCGCGTTCATTTCCTAAAATGAATATTGAGAAATGGATGTTAGTTAAATTTAAACTTGACCGAATGCCTAAAATACATATAGTTGATAGGTACTTCGAAACAGTAAAGCATCTAGGTGTTAAAAATGATTTTTTACCGTGTGATTTTTATATTTCAAGCGATTCAAACGTTTCTATTATTACTTCTTTTGGTATTCAATCACCATTTCTTGCTATTGCAATTGGTGCTCAGTTTTCAACTAAAAGATTGCCTTTAAATAAATTAGTAGAAATAATTTCAAAAATTAATTATCCAATAGTTCTTGTTGGTGGTAAAATGGATGCAGTTTTAGCAGATTCTATAATTTCTTTTTTTCCAAATAAAATTATTAAAAATGCTTGTGGAGGATTTACTTTACAGCAGTCTGCAAGTATTGTAAAGCAATCGAAAGTTCTTTTGACAAATGATACAGGTTTAATGCACATTGCTTCTTGTTTTGAAGTTCCGATTGTCAGTGTTTGGGGAAATACTGTCCCATCTTTGGGTATGTATCCTTATTTACCAAAATCGCCTGAATTATTTTCCATTCACGAAGTAAAAAACTTAAATTGTAGACCTTGTTCTAAAATAGGATACAAGAATTGTCCTAAAACACATTTTAACTGTATGAATTTACAAAATTCAAACGAAATTATAGAAGATATAAATCTTAGAATGTCTGTCAAAGACTAATTATTCGAAAAATAGTGCTTTCAATTCTGTTGCTTCATGTGGGTGCAGTTTACCCGCTAAAATCAAACTAAGTTGCTTTCTTCTTAAAGCTCCTTCAAATCGGTCTTTTTCCTCTTTGGTTTCCGGTATTAATTCAGGAACTTGAATTGGTCCCCCATGTTGATCTACAGCAACAAATGTGTATATTGCTTCATTTGATTGTTTTTTCTTACCAGAAACTTGATCTTCTACAAATACATCTACAAATACTTCCATTGATGAATTGAAAGCACGTGAAACTTTCGCTTCCAATGTAACAATTGCAGAATGATTAATTGGTTCTTTAAAAGAAACGTTATTTACTGATGCGGTAACTACAACCCTTCTGCAGTGTCTATGAGCGGAAACACTTGCAATTACATCCATCCAAGCTAGTAATTGACCGCCAAATAAATTTCCTAATGTATTAGTATCATTTGGTAAAACAACTTTTGTAGAGACAGAAAGTGTTTCAGAAGCTTTTCTTGGGTTCATAATTTTATGTATTTAATTGTCACAAACTTACTCAATTCTCAGTTTAAAAATCAAATACTAAAAATTAATCTATTTTTTAGCAGGTTTATAATTACAATCTTTTATATTTGTCTTAAATAGAATTAACAAAAACCTTTTCGTTATTATGGAACAATTAATTGCACAATTTCCTCAAAACATTTCAGATGCTTTAAATAATGTTACTACATTATCATTTTTAAAACCTAAAAGTGAGATTAATAATATTGTTTTTGCTGGAATGGGTGGTTCAGGAATTGGAGCTAAAATTGTAACTCAATGGATTCAAAATGAGGTGAATATACCCGTTTTAGTTATTCAAGATTATTCCCTTCCAAAATTTGTAAATGAACATACTTTGTTTATTGCTTGTTCATATTCAGGAAATACGGAAGAAACTTTATCGACTGTCTTACAAGCTAAAAACCAAGATGCTCATATTATTGGAATAACCTCAGGTGGAACTTTGCATTCATTTTGTGCAGAAAATGGGTATGATTGTATTTTAGTTAAAGGAGGAAATCCACCGAGAAGTACTTTGGCTTTTTCTTTAGTAAATATTTTGACTATCCTTTTTAATTTAGAATTTATAAGTAAAAATAGAATTGTTGAAATAGAAAATTCAAAATTATTACTTGATTCAAATATTGAAAATATTAAAACTGAAGCTAAAAAACTTGCCTCTTTTTTATTCAAAAAAACAGGAGTTTTTTATTCTACTTCTGAATATGAATCAGTTTTAATTCGCGCACGCCAACAGTTTAATGAAAATTCAAAAGTTTTATGTTTACATCAGGTAATTCCTGAAATGAATCATAATGAGTTGGTTGGATGGGCAGGAGGAACAAATGATTTTGCGACTGTCTTTTTTGATACAAAAGATTTAAATAAACAAAATAGAAAACGTTTTGAGGTTTCAATAGATGTAGTTAAAAAACATACAACTAATGTTTCCATAATTGAAGCGATTGGTTCTAATCAAATTGAACGTTCCATTTATTTAATTCACTTGGTAGATTGGGCATCTTTCTTCTTGTCAGAATTAAATTCAGTCGATATTATGGATATTAAAGTTATAGACTATTTAAAGTCTGAATTATCCAAATTGTCATAAGTATTTACTTTACTATTTCTTATTATGCCCGAAGTAATTTTTAAACAGCTTGGACTGATTGATTATAAAGAAGCTTGGGATTTTCAAGAGGAAATATTTCAAAATACAATTGGTGAAAAAATCAGAATCAGAAATGGTGAAACTGATTTAGTTACAAAAAATTATCTTTTGTTTTGTCAGCATCCTCATGTTTTTACTTTAGGTAAAAGTGGTAGCGAAGATAATTTACTTTTGAATGATAGTGAATTGACAGAAAATAATGCAAGTTTCTATAAAATAAATAGGGGTGGAGATATTACGTATCATGGTCCTGGTCAATTAGTTGCGTATCCTATTTTTGATTTAGATCATTTCTTTTCGGATATACATAAATACTTAAGATTTTTAGAGCAAGCAGTTATTGATACTCTTTTAGAATACAATATTGAAAGTTCACGAGTAGAAGGATTAACTGGCGTTTGGATAGAAGGAGATACGCCAAGAGCCCGTAAAATTTGTGCTTTAGGAGTAAAGAGTTCTCGATGGGTTACGATGCACGGAATAGGGTTTAATATAAATTCAGATTTATCCTATTTTTCTCATATTATACCTTGCGGAATTGATGATAAAGCAGTAACTTCAATGCAGAAGGAACTTGGGTATGAATTAGATTTTGAAGAAGTCAGTCAAGTTTTGAAAAAAAAGTTAGCCATTCAATTCGAGTATCAATATGTCTAGTTCAAATAAATTGGTAAGAATATTAAAAAAGTGTTTAAAGTTTATAGGATTTTTCCTATTAGCTATTTTTATTTCAGCCAATTTATTTATTATTCTATCAGGTAGATTTTATTTATATAAAGGTATATCATACACTTATTTATCTGGAAAAACAGGTCCAACTATTTATGATTTAGATGTTTTTGAAAATTCAACTATAAAGAAATCTTCAGCTGTTGAGAAGTGGAAAATTCATCCAAAATACAATACTCAGACTATTCCTTCAAACTATTCTAAATTATTGGAAGATTTAGATACAAAAGCTTTTTTAGTTTTTAAAAATGATCAAATTGTTTTTGAAAAATACTGGGGCGAACATAAAAAAGAAACTGTTTCTAATTCTTTTTCAGCAGCTAAAACCATTGTCGCATTATTAATAGGAATAGCTTACGATGAGGGGAAAATAAAAAGTTTAGACGAAAAAGTAGGGAAGTATATTCCCGAGTTCAATAATAAAGGAAAAGAAAAGATTACGATTCGTCATTTACTGATGATGTCTTCAGGATTAGATTGGGAAGAAAGTGCTAAAAATCCTTTATCTGAAAATGCCGAATCTTATTATGGAACAGATTTATATTCATTGGTTACTAGACAGCATGCAATTGAAAAACCAGGTGTTCGTTTTGAATACCAAAGTGGAGATTCTCAGTTATTAGGTTACATAGTAGAAAAATCAACGGGTACGGATTTATCACAATATGCTCAGAATAAGATTTGGAATAAAATTGGAGCTGAACAGAATGCTTTTTGGAGTTTAGATAAGAAAGGTGGAGATGAAAAAGCTTTTTGTTGTATGTATGCGTGTGCTAGAGATTTCGGTCGTTTAGGTAAACTAATTTTACAAAGAGGTAGATGGGGTAATCAGCAAGTTATTTCTGAAAAATTCATGAATGAAATGTTAACAAACCCAAAATTGACAACCGAAGAAGGTATTCCAAATCTTCGTTATGGATTGCATATCTGGACATATCTAGATAATCCTTCTTCACCAGTTTTTTATTGCCGAGGTATTTTAGGCCAATATATAATTTCTATTCCTGATAAAAATCTTGTTATTGTTCGATTGGGTTCAAGAAGAGAAAAAGATTTTAAAGTGCCTAAAAATAAAGAGAATGATAAGAATTTCATTCTAAGAAATAAAGCTAAAATTGGTCACCCTAAAGATTTGTTTAAAATAATTTCTTTGGGTGAAAAAATGAATAAAGAATTACAAAATTAAGAAATGCGCGAAGAATTATTAGGTCCTAAAGTTGAAAATGTAGCAGTTGCTGTAGTCCAAGAATTGAATGAGAGTAATGAAATTTGTTATAATGTTTATTTATTAAATCTTAGAGAAGATATAATGGAAGGAATTATTATAACAAGTAAAGGTTATGGTGAAAATGCAAATACAGGTGAAAAAGTAAAAACAGCAACTTTACGTCATTGTTTAGAAATTATGTTACCAAATGAAGCTGCAAAAATTGAACCTATAGTCGAGGAGGTTTTTGGAATTGCTAATGAATATTGGGTAAGTTTTTGGGCTGATAATATTATGTATGATAAAAAATTCATTTTTCCAGCTGAGAGTATAAATGATAAAAATTTAAAAACATTACCTTTATTGGGGCTAAAGGGTGTTATAATTATGTAATACCTTAGGTTTCTTTCTTTGTAGTTTTTGATTTTTAATACATCAATCGTTTAACAATAAACAAAATAGATTATATTTGTGTCAGTACTTTTACTTCTCAATTCAACTAATAATATGAAATTAAAATTAATATTTATTCCTTTTACAGTTCTTTCAATCGTTCTTTCTTCATGCGGAGGAAATGTAAACAATGATATTCAAAATGAAAGTGAAATTGTTTTAAATAATGATTATTATGAATTTAAAGGATTTAGTTTGAAAAAATTCGATATTCCTGCGATGATTATGTTGCCTGATGAAACAGCTAATATTGGTGCTTCAACGAAGCCGGAAATTTCACATGCTGAAGACGATTTTAAATGGGAATTGAAAGTTGGATCTAATTTTCATATGATTATTGATGATTGGGGTGATTATAAGGATATGGTGAAGTCTAGAAAGAAAGAATTAGCAGATCTAGATTTTTATAAAATCAACTATTTAATAGATGAAAAAGATTTCATTTTATACGAGCAAGAATTAATGCCTAAAGGAGTTTCAAAAGTCTCATCTACTGTAGGAGTTACACATAAGTCTTATCACGTCTATTCTGAAAAAATAATTGATGGAGTTACTTATGTTTTCAGAAGTAGAGATGAAGGATTCGAAAAATTGATTATTGAATTAATGGCTAAATCTATTAAATCAGTTAAGCCTTTAAAAAACTAGTAATTTAATAGTTGTTGGCATTCTTCACGTATTTTCCAAATTTCTTCTAAACTAATAGTTAATTCTGGCTTTCTTTTGAGCCATCTCATTAAATAATCTTGGTGAATTTTCTCTTTCCATTCACCAACTTGATTAGGTTCAATTTTTTGTTCTCTTACTATTTTTGATTCGATAAGATTCAGTAAATTATTTTGAGAAGTGAAATCATATCTTTTTCCATTGTACCTTAAAAAGCAGTGAGATTCGGGTAAATTTATTAAGCCTTTCTCTTTAAATAGATTAGTTAATAGGGGATGTGTTTCGGGACTTATTAGATAAATTCCAAACATTAATTCGATATCATTTTGATTATTTTCTTCTGCTATTTGGTTTAAAAGAGCATGTTTTGTTGAGCAAGTTCCTTTGTTTTCATCAAAGATTAAAGTAAAGTTATTTCTAGATGTATTTCTTCCAATTGGGATAGTTTTAACATATTCACAAGCTGAATCAAAGTCTATAATTCCTAACTCTATAAGTTTTTTAGATATTGGGTTTTCAGGATTTAATTTGAAATTTGGAATCATTTTTAATTATTAAAATTCATTAATTTATCCAATTTAAAAATAGAACCATTTATTTCTTTGGATTCATCGATTTCTGTTTTTTGAGTAATTCCTAGTACAGAACCTTTAATTTTTCCTTTTATTCTAATTTGAACTTTATCTTTTAATGCAAATTTGAAAAATTTCATCAAGACCCCATCTTCTAGATCAATATGTATTTTAGCAAAATAGGTATCCTCTTTTTTTCTAATTATTTTAACTTTTTCATCTAAGAATGCTTTACCAATTAATTCATCGTTAACAAATACATCAACTGTTGATGGTTTTATCTTAAGTGAAAATGAATTTGGATTATAAATCTTTACTCCAATTTTTAAAGAGAGATTTCTTTTTTCCATTTTTTCTACTTTGAATCCATCCATTCCTTTGAATTCAAGGTCTTGAAAGTTGGTGCATGAACTTACAATCAAAATGGTTAAAATGGCAAAAAATAATTTTTTCATTTTAAAGTTGGTTGAAAACACTCACCAATTAGATTAACTGATTGGTGAGTAATTTATATTATTTCATTAATTCAGTAAAATTCTTAAAAAAGTAGGGAATTGTTTCAATCCCTTTATAGAAATTAAATAATCCAAAATGTTCGTTAGGGGAATGGATAGCATCGCTATCTAAACCAAATCCCATCATTACGGTTTTAAGTCCTAATTCTTTCTCAAACATTGCTATAATTGGAATACTTCCTCCGCTTCTAACTGGAATTGGTTTTTTACCAAATGTTGTTTCATAAGCTTTACTTGCTGCCTCGTATCCAATTGAATCTATTGGTGTTACAACTGGGAATCCACCATGGTGCGGATTTACTTTCACTCGAATACCTTTTGGAGCAATTGACTCAAAATGGTTTTGAAACAAGGCCGTAATCTCATCAGGTGTTTGATTTGGAACCAAACGCATAGAAATCTTTGCATATGCTTTCGAAGGAATTACTGTTTTAGCACCTTCTCCTGTATAACCACCCCAGATTCCATTTACATCTAATGTTGGACGAATTGCTCCTCTTTCGGGTGTAGAATATCCTTTTTCACCATAGACATCTTCCATATCCAATGCTTTGTTATAGGCTTCTGCACTAAACGGTGCTTTTGCCATTTCAGCTCTTTCTTCAGCTGATAATTCAACTACATCATCGTAAAATCCAGGAATAGTAATATGATTGTCTTCGTCGTGAAGTGAAGCAATCATCTTTGTAAGCACATTGATTGGATTTGCAACACATCCACCGTATAATCCCGAATGTAAATCACGGTTTGGACCAGTTACTTCAACTTCAACATAACTTAACCCTCTCAATCCTGTAGTGATTGAAGGTGTGTCATTTGAAAGCATTCCTGTATCTGATACTAAGATAATATCTGCTTTTAATCGTTCGTGATTTTCTTTTACGAAGATGGCTAAATTGGTACTTCCAATTTCCTCCTCACCTTCTATCATGAATTTCACATTACATGGTAATTCATTCGTTTTCATCATTGCTTCAAATGCTTTCAAATGCATAAACATTTGACCTTTATCATCGCAAGATCCACGGGCAAAGATTGCGCCTTCAGGATGTATTTCAGTTTTTTTAATTACTGGTTCAAATGCAGGGCTTGTCCATAATTCTAAAGGATCTGCAGGTTGTACATCGTAATGTCCGTAAACCAATACAGTTGGTAAACTTGGGTCTATTATTTTTTCGCCGTAAACAATTGGATGACCAACTGTTTTGCAAATTTCTATTTTATCTGCTCCCGCTTTTGTTAAATAATTTGCAACTTGTTCTGCAGCATTAGAAACATCTCCTGTATATTTTGCATCCGCAGAAATTGAAGGGATTTTTAACAATTCAAGAAGTTCGTTTAAGAAATTTTCTTTGTTTTCTTGGATGAATGATTGTGTTAATTTCATTTGTAGATAATTTATTTTTTAATTAAGCGACATGAATGTATCTCATCACTTGAAAGCATATATTGGTGAATAAAATTTTAGGATTTGCATTTCGTTCAATATGATAATGAGCATCATTGAAAGTTTTCATAAAATCTAAAATATTGTTTCCAGTAATGAATTTTGAAAAGTTTTTTAAAAAAGCATTTTCTTCATCAGAAACTTTTGTTAATTGATCATTCGTGTAATTTTTCAACATACTCTGTCTGAACATATGTAAACAATAGCGCAAGAATATTTTTTGTTTCTCCTTGGTAATAGCTGCCGCATTTTCAGCCCAATCCATCATAGGAATTACGTCTTTTTTATAACAAACTCGCATCAATTGAATAAATAATTCACGATTTTCATCTTGTTCTACACTATCTCCTAACATTTCAAGTGCTTCAAGAAAATCACCATCTACTCGAGCGGCTAAACTTTCAGCATTATCATTAGTTAAAGAGAAGTTATTTTTAAGATGAGATGATAATTCTTCAATATGTAAACGAGGAACTTTTACTAATTGAGTTCTTGATAATATAGTTTGAAGAATGTATTCTTGTGATTCACAAACGAGTATAAACAATGTTTTTGCAGGTGGTTCTTCAAGTATTTTCAATAGTTTATTCGAACATTGTGGATTCATTTCCTCTGCCATCCAAATAATCATCACTTTATAACCGCCCTCGTAAGATTTTAGATTTAATTTTTTTATAATCTCCTGACTTTCTTCCGTTCCGATAATCGGTTTTCTACCTTTTTCATCGGTTCTTTTTAGCCAAATATTCAAGTTGAAATAAGGGTTTTCTTTTATTTGAGCCCTCCAATCTGTTAAAAATGCATCTGATTTTTTATTAATTGCTTGAACGACAGGGAATGAAAAATGTAAATCAGGATGTTGTAAATCTTTAGTCTTTCTGCATGAAGAACAAACTCCGCAACTGTCATTCGGTTGTTTATTTTCACAAAATAAATACTGAACAAAGGCTAAAGCCATCGGTAAAGAACCAAATCCAGGCTTACCTAAAAATAATTGAGCATGACTAACTTTGTCAGCAAGAACTTCTTGTATAAGATGAGATTTTAACTCACTTTGACCAACTACATCTTTGAATTGCATGGTCTAAAATTAAGGATAAAATTTAGCTACTTTTCAACTACGACTAAAATTATTATGATTTCTTATTACCCTTCTTTTATTAGTTAGATTTTTGATTATATTTTTTATCTATACTAAATTTTAAAGCTTTATCAATTTCCCCCATTTGTAAATAATATCTGTGTGAAATGATAAACTGGTAATTAAAAAACCCTATCCAATCTTTCCGCCAACAGATAATCTTTTTCTGTAACCTTATTTCCATTATCATGGGTGCGTAATGAGAATTTTATTTTTTTATAATCATATACTAAAAAATCAGGATGGTGATTTAGCAAATCAGCAATTATGCATACCTCTTTTAATTTCTCTATTATTTCTGAAAATGAATTCAATACAAATTCTTTCTCCAACTTGTTATTATTAATTAACCAACTCATATTTTTTGCTTATAAGGTTTTCTGTAATATTAATCGATTCAAATAATTAATTGTAAGATTCGACCACAAAATATTCTTCCTGCAATACATCTTTGTTAATACACTTGTTCAACATCATTTCGATATCAAAGTTTAAATGCTTTGCTTTAAGTGAATTGTTAGTTTCGCCAAAGGAAAATATAATTCCTGCACCATATACTTTAATACCTTGCTTTTGTTTTAAACCAAATCAATGGTAAACCAACACAAACGCTTCAATGCATCAAGTACTTGCGGGTAATGAATAAACTTTTTTCTGAGCTTTCCCAATTCAAATTCAAATTCCGAAAATATTGGATGCGATAACGGTTGGCAGCTACCCGAAGGTGGCGATTTCGAAGCACTGCACTGTCAACCAAGCACAAACTTTGATAGAAGCACAAAGCTTGATTTAACCACTGAACAGCCACTTTTGGGTAGGTGCTGTTGGCAGCTGTGGTTTTATGTATGTTCATCGCATTTTTAGTCATATTTTTTTTATACTCTCTACAAAGTTAGTTATCTCTTGATAATCCCAAGTTGATTCATAATCCTTATTATGGTGCAATTTGAAAAATCTTTTGCTGTATTCCTCTCCGGCAATTCCATATATTTTTTCCGTTGGGAACATTGTATACTTCTCTCCGTTATTGTCAGGAGGAAGAAACCTTAACAATTGTTCTGTTAGATATTTTGATTTTTGATGATTTCCAACTTCATCAAAGTATTCTGCTAACTCATTTATTCTGTTTAATGTTCTAAAATATAATTCATTAGTGTTATAAATATAGTCTGTTGTTCGAGGTCTACCATTTTTGGCCTTGATATAACTGTTGTATTCTGAAAAAATAAGTTCCTTGTGATATTCTATTAGCTTTTTTTCTTCTTTGAGAAACTTTAGAAGTTCTTTTTTTTCACGCTCGAAACAATCTGGGGTTTGATTACTATTGCAACTGTTAGGATTTATCATTGTGACATACTTTAATGCTTGCCGTGCATTTTCTTCTGTTAAACTATCCTCTAAATTATAATAATAAGCAGCAATTGATATATTAATGTCATCCAATAATTCTTGGTTTTTCAAGGAGTCATTGAGATATAATGCTGATAAATAGCCCTCTAATGCTTTGTCAATATCGCCAGAAAAATAATATAATCTTCCTCTGAGCATTTTAAATTCAGCGATATTATGTTTTCCAATTACGACATTGTTGTCAATCAATTTATTTAAATCGTCAAATAATTCAGTAGCGTTTTTGAAATAAGATAGCTCTCCATTTAAATTTCCGCTTTTTTTATAGATGTCAAAATATGTGTTATTGAAGCTACTTAGATTAATACGCTCGCAAATCAAGTCATAATTGTTGGGTTCTGCTTTCAATTTTTCGGTCAATTCTGCAAAACGCTTTTCAGAGTATCCATAGTCACCCGGCTGAGCTACTAAGTTTAATGAAATAAAAAAAAAGCATATTATAATTTTAAGTTTCATTTGTCAGTCAAAATTTTTCTGTCCGTGTCTTATTGCGTTGTGGTTGGTTACCATTGCTGGTAACGTTTCACTGCTTTGCGTCAGCGGGCAAACAAACCTAGTACGTTTCAGCCCGTTGTCGCAAAACAGTTGTTATGTGCTGGAGACTTTCGGGAGTAACCTATCAAAGTCCAGCGGGAATGTTTGTCTCTCGGATTCAACTTTTTGTCAACCCGATAATGTCAAGTTCTTAATTTTAAAATGCGGTCATCCAATATAGTTCGACCATTTATTTCTAAAGGATTCAATCTACAAACGTAAAATCTTGTAGTTATTCAACTAATTTAAAAACACATCCAACTATACCCGAATTTTCAATTTCGTCTTTTAGTCTTTTTGATACACATATTTTTGTGTAATCTTTTACTTTTATAAATCTAACGTCCTGTTCTTCGATTTTAGAATTTTTACTGAAGTTTATATAACCGTATGATTCAATTATTTTTTTTCTGTAAATTAATGGAATTTGATAATATTTATAAAGGGGTAAATTAAATTTAGTGAAAATATCGAGTAAATCTTGACTTAAAAAAAGTCCACTTGCATTTAAAAAATCGCCTCCAATCAATGCTTTTGGCTTAATGCTACCTTTTGCAACAGCTTCTCCTAAATATGTGCCATTTTCAGGCATATTTTCATTCTTAAAAAGATTTTGTAACTGTTTTACCAATGGAGTGAAATTTTCTTCCATTCTAATAGAAAAAGTACCATTTGGATTTTGAATTACTTCCCCATTAGGTTGGTTTGGCCAATACTTAAATTCCCAATCTTCAATATAGGCGTCTTGTTCTTCAAGAGTTGGACTAATTGTATAAAATTGTTGATTCATATTTTATATGATTATTTATTTTTCCTGCTTTTTATTTTTAGTCCTTCGTGAACTTAATTCGAAGCAATATTTTAAAATTTCCCTATTTCCCCAGGTACGAAGTGAGGATTTCAGGCTCTTGCACATAACATGTCGCTATACGCAATTGCGTATATATCCATTATATTAATTTATGTTATTTTGTTTAAAATCAATACTATATCCGATCTATATCGGTTGTAAGTAGTTGTTTCTAAGAATTTAAGTGTTTCGTTCATCGTTATTTTTATTTATATCTTAAAAGTAGTTTTATTTTTTAGATATCCAAATTATCCAATGGACTTTTTAGATGCTCAAAACCTTTTGTTATTACATGAGTGTAAATTTCAGTGGTTTTACTATTTTAATACTTTAACAGACTTTGTATACACCTTAAATTTGTTCCATTCTCAAACGAATGTGTTGCAAAACTATGTAATTATCTAAAATTATTTGTCACATTAAATATTTATCGTAATATTGCAATATAGAATTATATAATATTCTTTAAAACAATTAAAAATGGGAATATCAAAATCGGACTTTTTTACCGACGAGCAAAATGAAATTTCAAATTTAATGAAAGCACTAGGGCATCCTGCACGTATTGCAATTATTGAATTTCTATTAAAAAAAGAAGCGTGTATTTGTGGTGATATTGTGAACGAATTACCGCTTTCACAACCAACTATCTCTCAACATTTGAAGGAATTGAAAAATGTAAATATTATAAAAGGTTCAGTAGAAGGCAATACAATTTGTTATTGCTTGAACTTGGATACATTGTCAAAAATTCAGAATTATGTTCAATTAATGATTACAACTGCAATGAAATGCAAACCTGATGAATGTTGTTGAAAAAGAGTATAGAAGTTAGACATTAGATAGTAGACTTATGCTAACTTAAGTGTCTAAGTATTTAACATCTAAAAATCTAATATCTTAAAAAATAGAAAAATGAAAGAAAAGTGGGATGAAAGATATGGTCAAGTGGAATTTGCTTATGGTGAAGAACCAAATTCATTTTTGAAAGATCAATTAAAAAATACAACTATAGGAAAAGCATTATTTCCTGCTGAAGGTGAAGGTAGAAATGGTGTTTATACTGCTTCTTTGGGTTGGGAAGTTGATGCATTTGATTTAAGTGATGAAGGGAAACAAAAAGCTTTAAAACTTGCGACTTTAAAAAACGTTCAAATTAATTATCAGGTTGGTGAATTTCAACAATTCAATTATGAAAAAGAGTCGTTTGACTTGATAGCATTAATCTATGCTCATTTTCCAGCAAGCAAAAAATCTGAATATCATAAATATTTAAGTCAGTATTTAAAAAAAGGAGGTTTAGTCATTTTTGAGGCATTTAGTAAAAATCATTTAGAATATGTCTCTAAAAATCCAAAAATAGGAGGTCCAAAAGATATTGATATGTTATTCTCAATAGAAGAGCTTCAAACTGATTTTTCAAATTTTGATATTCTATTGTTGGAAGAAAAAGAGGTTGAATTAAGCGAAGGACTTTATCATAATGGTATTGGTTCAGTTATTCGATTTGTTGGTCGTAAAATGTAAATAAGATATTAGTCTATAAGACAATAGATTGCTTGGTCTTGAATCTTCAAGTCTTGAATCATTAAATCTAAAAAAATATGAAATTATCAGAAATTAAACCGTTATTAAACACTGTTGAATCAGTGAGTTTTATCTTACCAAATGGTCAATTTGTTCCAAATCATTTTCACGTTACTGAAGTTGGAATGATAACTAAAAATTTCATCGATTGTGGTGGAACTGTAAGAGAAGAAAAAGTTGTGAATTTCCAGTTATGGGAAGCTAATGATTTCGATCACCGCTTAGCGCCTGAAAAATTGAAAAATATCATTGAGCTTTCAGAGAAAGTATTAAACCTTCAAGATGCTGAAATTGAAGTTGAATATCAACAAGATACAATTGGAAAATACAATCTTGAATTTGATGGAAACAATTTTTTACTTGTTTCAAAACAGACAAATTGTTTAGCGCAAGATAGTTGTGGTATTCCTGCCGAAAAGTTAAAAGTAAATTTAGTCGATTTAAGTAAACCTGCAGGTACTTGTACTCCAGGAGGAGGATGTTGTTAATTTAGACATAAGACATAAGACCGTTCCGATAGCTATCGGAACTCAAAGAAAAAATTTAGCTAGGTCTTAAATCTTTTAGTCTTGCGTCTTGAAATCTAAAGAAAATGTACAATAAAATTAAAACCATTTGCGATAAATTAACGCATCAATTTGATTTGATTTCAGCTGAAAGAAAAAACCTTTTGGGTAAAATAAGCAATTACATTCAGCAAAAAAAAGCGGCGAATTTGCCTATTCAATTGATGTACGTTTGTACTCATAATTCTCGAAGAAGTCATTTCGGGCAAATTTGGGCGGCGGTTGCTGCTGAATATTACGGAATTAAAAATGTCGTAACATTTTCAGGAGGAACAGAAGCAACTGCATTTAATGTCAATGCAATCAAAGCATTAAAAGAAATTGGATTTGAAATTCAAGCAAAAGATGAATCGTTTAATCCTATTTTTGAAGTTAAATATAGTGATGATAGTAATCCTACTATTTGTTTCTCAAAAAAGTATGATGATACATTCAATCCAACTTCCAATTTTGCAGCAATTATGACATGCGGTGATGCGGAAGAAAATTGTCCATTTATTCCGGGAGTGGAATTACGAATAGGAACAACTTACGACGACCCAAAAGAATTTGATGGAACTGATTTACAAGATTCCAAATACAAAGAACGTGCTTTACAAATCGCTCTAGAAACTTTATATGTATTCTCTTTAATTAAATAATAAATGTCAAGCAATAATTTTACACCAACACACGAAAGAAAGAAATTAAGTTTTTTAGACCGTTTTCTAACCCTTTGGATATTTGTAGCTATGTTAATCGGAGTTGGATTAGGCTTTTTTATACCTTCCATCTCAATATCTTTGGATAGTTTATCGAGTGGAACAACTAACATTCCTTTAGCAATTGGATTGATATTAATGATGTATCCGCCTTTAGCAAAAGTAAAATACGAAGAAATTCCACGCATTTTTAAAAATTTGAAATTGATTGGAATGTCTTTATTTATAACATGGATTATTGCTCCATTTTTTATGTTTTTATTGGCGTATTTTTTCATGAAAGATTCTCCAGAATACTTTACAGGATTGATTTTAATAGGAATTGCTCCGTGTATAGCAATGGTTATTGTTTGGAATGAATTAGCAGAAGGGAATCGTGAATACATCGCAGGATTAATAGGAATTAATAGTATTCTCCAAGTGTTGTTGTATTCAAGTTTTGCTTATTTCTATTTGACAAAAATGCCTGAATTCTTCGGGATGAAGAGTTTAGGTATCTCCATTACGATTGGTCAAATTGCGAAAAGTGTGTTTATCTATTTGGGAATTCCATTTTTAGCAGGAATTATTAGTAGGTATGTTTTGATTAAAATAAAAGGGGAGGAATGGTTTACGAATAAGTATTTACCTGTAATTTCTCCAATTACATTGATTGCGTTGTTATTTACGATCATCATTATGTTCAGTTTAAAAGGTGAAATGATTGTTAAAATCCCTTTCGATGTAGTTAAAATTGCAATTCCATTGGTAATTTATTTTGCAGTGATGTTTATCGTTACATTTTTTATGGCGAAAAAATTGGGTGCAGATTATTCTACAACAATTGCTTTGGCCTTTACTGCAACAGGAAATAATTTTGAATTAGCAATAGCAGTAGCAATAGGTGTATTTGGAATAAATAGTGGAGAAGCATTTGCAGGTGTTATAGGTCCATTGGTAGAAGTGCCGGCTTTAATAGCGTTGGTGAAATTAGCTTTTTGGTTTAGAAAGAAATATTTTAGCGGGGAGGATAAATCATTTCACGAAAAACTTAAACCAAATACTTCCAAGTAATACTGCTGTTAAGGAAGAAATTAATACCGTTATTTGAGAAAATTGAATTGTTAATTCATCATTAAATGCCAAACCAGAAACAAATATGGACATTGTAAATCCGATTCCTGCTAAAAAGCTTGCTCCGATTATATGTGTCCATTTCAACTCAGTTGGTAATTTGGATATTTTTAAAACGACTGCAACTGAAGTAAAAATTAGAATTCCAATTGGTTTTCCTAAAACTAGTCCGAAAAATATTCCATAACTATTTGGCGTAAATAAATTAGACATCCAATCGCTTCCGATAAAGATACTTGTGTTAACCAAAGCGAATAATGGTAATATAAAAAGAGCAACTGGTTTGTGAAGGCTTTGTTGAAGTGAAATTGATATATTATTTTGAGGAGTAAAAGGAATAGCAAAAGCTAACATTACTCCTGTAATTGTAGCGTGAATACCAGAGTTTAACATAAAATACCACATTAATCCTCCGCCTAAAAGATAAAGCCATAGTTTTTTAACTTTTAAACGATTCATTACTAATAGTCCTGAAAAGATTAAAAGTGAAATGAAAAGGTATGTCCAAGCAATTGTTTTGGTGTAAAAAATAGCAATCACAAACACAGCACCAAGATCATCTGCTATTGCAAGTGCAGTTAAAAATATTTTAAGTGAATAGGGTACTTTTTTACTAAATAAAGATAGAATAGCAAGAGAAAAAGCAATATCTGTTGCCGTTGGTATACCAGCACCTGATTGAGTAATTGTTCCGTTATTAAATAGGTAATGAATAAGTGATGGGGCAATCATTCCACCTAGTGCAGCAATAATTGGGAGCAATGCTTTTTTGAAATTAGATAATTCTCCAACATATATTTCCCTTTCTAATTCAAGTCCAACAAGTAAAAAAAAGACAGTCATTAGTCCATCGTTTACGATATGTTCAATGCTGAAATGACCAAATTTTATATGCCAAATTTCTGAAAATTGTTTACCGATGAATACGTTTGTTAATAGTAACGATGCAATTGTTGCAATTATTAAAAGTATTCCACCAATTTTTTCCGATTCAAAAAATTCTTTAAATAAATTGATTCTTTTTCTTTTCATTTTTCGTTTTAATAATCAAAAACATAGCTTTTAATTCAATCCACTAATTTACAAAACAATTTGGAGTAGAACAGATTCAGTATCTCGATTAAAAAACTTAATTTTAACCTTAAACTTTTTAGCACTAATAATTATGTCAATAAATACTGAATTACTTGCAAAAATATGTAAAACTCCAGGTGCTTCTGGATTTGAACAAAGAGTACGAGAACTTGTTATCGAAGAATTAAAAGGTTTAGTAGATGAGGTTGAAGTAGATAATATGGGGAATGTATATGCCATAAAACGTGGTGTAGAAAGTAAAAGAGTAATGATAGGTGCTCACATGGATGAGATTGGTTTTATTGTTACCCATATTGACGACAAAGGATTTATTCGTTTTCATACATTAGGAGGATTTGATCCTAAAACATTGACTGCTCAGCGAGTAATTGTTCATGGAAAAAAAGATATTATCGGTGTAATGGCTTCAAAACCTATTCACGTAATGACTGCTGATGAGCGAAATAAAGTTGCTCAACTTTCTGATTATTTTATCGATACAGGTTTATCTCCTGAAGAAGTGAAAGAATTGATTGAAATCGGAAATCCTGTAACAAGAGAACGTGAATTTATCGAAATGGGAAATTGTGTAAATGGGAAATCTTTAGACAATAGATTAGCAGTTTTTATATTAATTGAAACTTTAAGAGCTTTAAAAGGTAAGGAAGTTCCTTATGATATTTATGGTGTTTTCACTGTTCAAGAGGAAGTTGGTATTAGAGGTGCAAATGTATCTGCATTGAAAGTTCAACCTGATTTTGGTTTTGGTTTAGATACAACGATTGCTTTTGATTTACCAGGCGCTAGGGACCATGAAATGATTACAAAATTAGGCGAAGGTACAGCTATTAAAATTATGGATTCTTCTACAATCTGTGATTACAGAATGGTTGATTTTATGAAGAAAACCGCTAATAAATATTCTATTAAATGGCAACCGGAAATTTTAACAGCAGGAGGAACGGATACTGCGGGTATTCAAAGAATGACCGAAGGAGGTTCAATTGCTGGTGCGGTTTCAATTCCAACAAGGAATTTACATCAAGTTATTGAAATGGCAAATAAAGATGATATTAAAGGAAGCATTGATTTATTAGTTGCTTGCGTGAGTGAATTAGATACGTATAATTGGGATTTTAAATGATATTAGTAACTGGTGGTACAGGATTATTAGGTAGTCATTTACTTTTAGAATTAACAAATGATTTTACTTCTATTAAGGCGATTTTTAGAAATGAAAAAAAGATCGAATTAGTTCATCGATTGTTTCTTTATTATGACCCAATAAATGGTCAAACTCGCTTTGATTCTATTAAATGGGTGAATTGTGATGTGCTTGATAGTGTTACCTTACATGAAACGATGGAAGGTTGTGAATATGTTTACCATTGTGCCGCAATTGTGTCTTTCTATAAAGATGATTTCTATAAGATGATGAAAATTAATCGCGAAGGGACATCAAATGTTGTTAATTCATGTTTAGAATTAGGTATAAAGAAATTATGTTACGTTAGTTCAACAGCTGCAATTGGTAATGGTGAAAATGATCCAATTGTTACAGAAGAAACAAAGTGGAAACAATCTCCAACTACTTCTGGTTATTCTATTTCAAAATATTCTGCTGAAAAAGAAGTCTGGAGAGGAGTAGAGGAAGGTTTGGATGTTGTAATTGTAAATCCTTGTGTAATTATTGGTGCAGGAGATTGGCAGGAAAGTTCTCTTACTATGTTTGCAACTGTTGAAAAGGGATTACGTTTTTACACTTCAGGTGCAAATGCTTTTGTTGATGCAAGAGATGTTGCATTAATAATGTTGAAGTTGATGAATAGCGATTTTAAAAACGAACGTTATTTATGTATTGGTGAAAATTCAACTTTCAAGAATTTATTTGATACAATAGCTCGTAACCTAAATAAAAAGGAAGCTACTTTATTAGTAAATCCTTTGTTAATGGGTTTAACTTGGCGTGTAATGTGGGTTATTTCTAAATTAACAGTAAAGAAATCTCCTATCACAAAAGAAACGGCTAGAAGTGCTTTCGGAACTACTGTTTATGATGCTTCTAAAATTAAAAATGCTTTAAATTATGGATTTAGAACCATTGATGAAATGGTTGAGAATGCTGTGAAGGGAAGATTGTAACTAATTAGATTTCTCTTTCCATTAAATAAGCTGCTAATTCTAATAGTGGCTTTTTTTTATTTTCTGAAATACTCGTTTGATTTAGTGCTGTTTTAGCAATTGAATAATGTTTATTCATTATTTCTTTGCACGTATCTCGTACACCAAGATTGTCAAATAAAAAACGAACCGAAGCTATTTTTAAATCAAAATCTTTCTCCGTTAATAAAGAGTTAAGTTTGTTTTTTTGTTCTTCGTTGGCTATTTCAAATGCTTTTAAAAGTAGAAGTGTTTTTTTATTTGATATTACATCTCCACCTACTTGTTTACCGAATTTTTTAGGGTCAGCATATAAGTCTAATATATCATCTTGAATTTGAAATGCAATTCCTATTTGTTGTCCAAATTCATAAATTAATTTTCTGTCATTCTGGTTAGCCCCGGCAATTATTGCTCCCATTTCAAGTGCGCAACCTAATAATACTGAAGTCTTTAAACGTATCATTTCGATGTATTCTGTGATAGATACATTGTCAATACTTTCAAAATCCATATCATATTGCTGACCTTCACAGACTTCTACAGCTGTTTTATTGAATAGATTTAGTAAATCCGGTAAAACAGAAGGATCTTGTTTTGCTAATTCTTGGTAAGCTTTAACAAGTAAAACATCACCCGATAATATTGCTATATTTTTATTCCATTTTTCGTGAACAGTAGGTTGGCCCCTTCTTATAGGTGCTTCGTCCATAATGTCGTCATGAATCAATGAAAAATTATGGAATAATTCTACTGATAATGATGCAGGCAATGCTTCTTTTAATGTCGATCCAAAAGCTTCAGCACCCATTAGTGTTAAAATTGGACGCATTCTTTTTCCTCCAAGAACCAAAAAATACTTTAATGGATCGTATAAATTAGTTGGAGTTGCTGGAAATCCAACTTTTAAAAGTTCTTCTTCAATCTTACTTGAGTAATGATTAAGATCTTTCATTAATCTTTCACTAAATTTAATAAGTACGTTCCGTAACCACTTTTCACTAATGGAGTAGCTATTTTAATTAATTGCTCTTTATTGATGTAACCATTTCTGTATGCAATCTCTTCAATACAACCTATTTTCAAACCCTGACGTTCTTCTATTACTTGTACGAATTGTCCAGCTTGCATAAGGGAAGGGAATGTTCCTGTATCTAACCAAGCTGTTCCTCTGTTTAAGATAGCCACTTTTAATAGGTCTCTTTTTAAGTATTCTGCATTTACATCGGTAATTTCGTATTCTCCTCTTGCAGATGGTTTTAAGTTTTTAGCGATTTCAACCACACTATTATCATAGAAATACAAACCTGGAACTGCATAATTTGATTTCGGTTTTTCCGGTTTTTCTTCAATTGAAATAGCTTTCATGTTTTCGTCAAACTCAACTACACCGTATCTTTCAGGATCACTAACGTGATAAGCATAAACTACACCTCCAACAGAATTAGCATTTTCTTTTAGTAGGTTACCCATTCCAACGCCATAAAAAATATTATCTCCTAATATTAGAGCAACTTTGTCATCCCCTATAAATTCTTCACCAATTACAAAGGCTTGAGCTAATCCATTCGGTATTGGTTGTTCTGCATATTGAAAATCACATCCTAATTGAGATCCATCGCCTAATAATTTTTTAAAATGAGGTAAATCATGAGGAGTAGATATAATCAAAATTTCATTAATTCCAGCACTCATTAATACTGAAAGTGGGTAATAAATCATTGGTTTGTCGTAGATTGGCATTAATTGTTTACTAATTGCCAATGTAAGAGGGTGAAGCCTTGTTCCTGACCCTCCTGCTAAAATGATTCCTTTCATAATGAAAATTTATTATTCAATTATTTTTTTTAATTTTTCAACTTGCAAGTTGTCTAATTCAATATCTTCTTCTTCGTCGTAAATATCAAAAAATGGCTCCTCAAAAGATTTTGTTGTTGCTCTTCTTTCTAAAGTTAAAAGTAGTGCTGGTAATATTACTAAATTAGTTGCCATTCCAACCATTATTGTTAGGGAAACTAACATACCTAAAGCTTTAGTTCCTCCAAATTGTGAAAACGCAAACATAATAAATCCGAAAAACAATATTACAGAAGTATAAAATATACCCAAACCTGTTTCTCTTAAAGATAATAGAATCGCATATTTAATATCCCATTTATGTAGTTTTAATTCTTGTCGATATTTTGCTAGGAATAATATTGCATTGTCAACAGTAATACCTAGTGCGATTCCGAAAACCAATAAAGTCGAAGGTTTTAATGGAATATGGCACCAACCCATAATTCCAGCGGTAAAAAGAAGAGGTATAATATTTGGAATCATTGATATAACAATAATTCTAAACGATCTAAATAATACCGCCATCAAAGCCGAAATTGAAAGTACAGCAAATACTAAACTTTGTATTAAACTGATGAATAAGTATTGAGTTCCAGCAGAAACCACAACAGATGTACCTGTAAATACAAGGTCATAGTATTCATCATCTATTGCTTTTCTTAATTTTTTATTAAATCCAGGTTTATTAATGTATTTTTTTACAACTTCTGGATCTAAATCAAATTCAAGTTGTTTATCAGCATTTCCTTTACTTAAAATTGCTGTTAATCCATTGTAAACTGAAGGGTATGAGTAGATAATTGAGTCGATACACCCTTTATTTCCTTTTTCTACTTTTGTATAAAGTCGTTCAATTTCTTGTTTATCAGGATTTAAAATAAATTCAATTTGTTTTTTCAGTGAATCTACTTTTTTAGAAACTTCATAAGAACCTAAATCTTTCATTTGAGTTCTTATTCTTAAAGTTGTACTTGCTGTATCAACTAATTCTTTTAAAGATAAATTTCCAGCATTTGCATTACTTAAATCAAATTTATCAATGTATTGTTTAAGTCTTCCTTTGTCTCTATTTGATATGATTTTATATTGGTCTTTATCATTACTATAATAAGCCATATTTATCACTTTTATCAAGTCAACAAGAGATAAACTTTTTGAAAACATAGAGTCTTGAGCAAAAACATTTTGTATTTCTTCTACCTTGTAAAGAGTTTCTTGTTTGAAAAGTCTACCAGGTTGTTTATAGTTGATAGTCATTTCAAAAGGAATTGCTCCTCCAAAACTTTTTTCTACGAATCTTAAATCTTGAGATATTTGGTGGTCTTTTGGTAAATCTCCTGTTACATTTCCTGTAGCTTCGATTTTGGTCATTCCAATCACACTAAAAATCACCATTAAAACGGATAAGATATAGATTAATGGTCTTTTGTAAGAAACCCAGCGAACAATTTTTTCAATGAAACCTTGCGAATAAACTCTGTAAAGATGTCTTAAATGACGTTCTTTTGGTTTTTTAGAGAATGAAGCTAAAATTGGAATAATACAAATTGATAGCACAAAAACCACCATTATATTGATGGAAGAAATTATACCAAATTCCATTAATTTTTCAGAACTTGTAAAGGTACAAAAACCAACAGCAGTAGTAAGATTGGTTAAAAATGTTACTGCTCCAATACGGCGAATCATTGTGTACAAAGCTTTGATTTTATTACCGTGTTTCTCGACTTCCTGATGGTATCTTGTTATGAGGAATACGCAGTTCGGCACACCGATTACAATCATTAATGGTGGAATTAAAGCCATCATAATTGAAAGGTTGAAACCACATAAACCGATACTCCCCAATGCCCAAATCACAGAGATAAAAACTACAATGTTACATTGCATTACTACTCTGAAAGAGCGGAAGAAAATATAAAGTAGAAGTGATGATGCAAGTACTGAAAGCGCAAGGAAAAAATACATCTCCTTGATAATTAATTTTCCAACTACAACACGAATATGAGGTAAACCTGCAAAGTGAGTTTTTCCGAAATATTTTTCATATTTAGTTGCTAATTTCTCAATCTTAAATACAACATCTGATTTCTTTTTATTAGATAAGAACTTTTCATTCATACCAATAAGTAGTAAAGAAACGTTGCTTGAATCATTGTATAAAAGCTTGTTATAGATAGGGTTATGTTTTATTTCTCTTTGAATTGAATCAATGCTTTTTTCTTTAAAAGTTAAATCAGAAAAAATACGTTTAATTTCAAATCGATTTTCATTTATGTTATTTCTAATAGTAAATAATGTTGCTTCAGAAATTACATTTTGAACTCCATCATATTGTAGAATGGAGTCACCCAATTCTTTCCATTTTGTAAAATTTGTTTCTGTATAAAGTGAATCAGTTTGAATTGCAATTACTAAAGTAGATCCATCTTCCCCAAATTCTTCTTTGAATTTTAAATAATCCGATTGTGCTTGAGATTCCTTTGGTAGAGTGTTCCCGTATCTATTATCAATTTTAAGAGATGTTACAGCATAATAACCGAAAAATACGGTCAAAATTGTGATTATACACAATATGAATAAACGATTTCTTAATATTAAACTTGCAAATTTACGCCACATATATTCAAATAATCATAAATAAAGTAATTAACAAAGTTAACAAAATATGCTATAGATGAAATTGAATAATGACTAATATAGCGAAAGATGTTAAGGGAAACTTGTTAGTAATCATTGAGTCACTCTATTTTTATTGCTTATTTTGTTTTTACTGCTTTCAAATCTGTCGCCAACCATTCGAAAAATTCACGGTACCAAAGTAGTCCGTTTTGTGGACTTGAAACCCAATGTCCTTCTTCTGGGAAATGTAAATATTTACTCCGTAAACCTTTAAGTTGAGCTGCTTGAAATGCTTGCATACCTTCACTTTCAGGTACTCTATAGTCTTTTTCTCCGTGAATAACTAAAATAGGGGTATTCCATTTATCAACCATTTTATGGGGACTATTTTTTTCGTACAATTCTTTGTTTTTAGGATCCCAATAAGGTCCGCCAATTTCATTGTTTGCAAAAAATAATTCTTCGGTTGTGCCGTACCAACTTTCGAGGTTAAAAAGTCCGCAATGTGAAACAAATGTTTTAAATCTATTTTCGTGAACACCGGCTAAATAATACACAGAATAACCTCCATAAGAAGCACCAATTGCCCCCAATCGAGTTTCATCAACGTATGGTTCGGTTGCTGCATTATCAATTGCTGAAAGGTAATCTCTAATTGCCTGACCGCCCCAATCTTTTGAAATAGCATCATTCCAGTCTTGTCCAAAACCTGGTAATCCTCTTCTGTTTGGTGCGACTACTATATAACCTTGCGAAGCCATTACCATAAAATTCCAACGGTAAGAGAAAAACTGACTAACTGGACTTTGAGGACCTCCTTGGCAATATAAAAGGGTAGGGTATTTTTTGCTTGCATCAAATTTTGGAGGTAAAACCATCCAAACTAACATCTTTTTTCCATCAGTAGTTTCTACCCAACGTTCTTCAACTGAAGGTTTATCTAATTTCTTTAAAATGTCCTCATTAAATTCTGTAACTTGTTTTATTTTAGATTTTTTAAGAGATACTTTGTATAAGTCTGTAGGTGCTATCATAGATTGTTGACCTGCAATTATTTCATCGTCTGCTACTGCTAAACTTAAAAAATCAAAAGGGCCATAAGTAACTTGTCGGTGAGTATTTGATTCTAGAGTTACTTCAAAAATTTGTTTAGTCCCTTTAATAGCAGCAATATAATAAATGAATTTTCCTGAAGGATGCCATTGAAATTGATCTACTGTTACATCATTATTAATTGTTACGTTAATATCTTTTCCACTCGCCACATCACGAACAATAATGTCATTTTTTGAAGATTCATTTCCCTCGATTGCCATTGATAGCCAAGCCATTTTCTTTTCATCATAAGAAAATGAAGGACTAACATCGTATCCTTTGTGCGAAAATGTGATGTTTTCAGTTGTTTTTTTAGAAATTGAATATTCGTAAAGATCTGAATTTGTACTTATAGCAAATTCTTTTCCGACTAATTTTTTTGATGTATATATAATTGATTTATAATCAGGGGTATAGCAAAATTGATCTGAACCACCGTGCGGAGGTAGTATCCCATCAAAATTTTCTCCTTTTAAAATATCTGTTCCAATTGTTTCTATTAAATTGTTTTCTATTGAATGAACAAAAAGATGTCTTTTTTTATTATCATCATAATGATCCCAATGCTTGTACATCAAATCATCTTCAATTCTAGCATTTGATAATGGTAAGTCTGGATATTTTTCTTGAAGTGTTTTTTTTGTTTTTACCGCTTGAATAGTAATGATTGATTTTTCATTTGAAGCTATTTTAAACCCTTCTAATTCAATATCTTTGAAGTTAGACATTTTAGATTTTTCTTCTCCATCAATATTCATTTTCCAAATTTGTAAATCGTCGGTTTCTTTTGATAAAAACCAAATTGAATTATCTTTCCCCCATTGAGCCTCCATTTCAGAAAATGGGGTAGTGGTTAACTGTTTTACCTTATCCTTTCGAATGTCGTAAACAAAAATTTCATTGTTTCCTTTATTCGTTTCCATTTCAAAACTTTTAACTTCAAATAAAACATATCTTCCATCAGAAGAAATTGAACCTCCGTTTACTCGTTTTAATTTCCACATTAATTCTGGAGTTAGAATATTTTGAGCCATAGTAAAACAAGATAAAATCAAGAATGATAACGCAATAGAAACCTTCATTGTTTGTGAGTTTGAAAAATGTGGTGTGAAAATAGTAAAATTCTTTTAGACTTTGTTGATTTGACTTAAAGACTAAAAGAGTCAAGATCTTAAGACTTAATACTACTGAATTAATTATATCAGTCTTTGAGCGAAGCTGTCTTTTATCTTGCCTTCTTAAAATCTATATTTCTGAACTTAATTCTTAAATTTACAAACTTAAAATAGTAAGGTTTACTTTCATTAAATTTTGGATTATGAAGAATTTCTCTACATCATTTATAAGATTCAATTGGATAACATTAGTTTTAATTTATTTAGTAGTAATTGCTGGTAGTTTTGTTAGAATTACTGGAAGCGGAATGGGTTGTCCGGATTGGCCAAAGTGTTTTGGTAAATGGGTGCCACCAACCAAAAAGTCAGAATTACCAATTGATTACAAAGATATTTATGCTTTAAAAAGGGCTGAAAAAATAGAGAAATTTGCTAATTTGTTGGGTAAAATTGGATTTAAAGATGTTTCTAAAAAAATCAAAGAAGATAAATCATTATTGGTTGAACAAGATTTTAATGCCAAAAAAACATGGACAGAATATGCGAATCGTTTAGTTGGTTTTTTAGCTGGAAATGCTGTTTTGGTTGTTTTTGCATGGATTTTATTATTCTACAGAAAACGTAATTTGATATTATTAGCAGGTTTTAATCTTCTCTTCTTAGGTTTTGAGGCTTGGTTTGGGTCAATCGTTGTTGCAACAAATTTGGTTCCGTGGACGATTACAGTTCATTTGTTTTTTGCTCTAGTTATTATTGGTGTACAATTAGTTATAATTAGAAAAATAAGTAATAAGCAATCTCAAAATTTGATAATTGAACCTGTATTAAAGTGGCTTATTATTTTTTGTTTCATTATCACCTTCATACAAATGTTTTTGGGAACACAGGTTCGTGAAAGTATTGATGTGTTAACCAAACAAGGATTTGGACGTGAAAGTTGGTCTGATAAATTGGGCATTGCTTTTTTAATTCATAGAAGTTTTTCTTGGTTAGTTTTAGTTATTTTAACTTTTATTGCTTGGAAAAATGAGAGCACTCAAAAGCTTTCCATGTTAAGAACATCTTATATTGTATTAGCGTTGGAATTAATTTCAGGTGTTTTATTAGCATATGCGAATATGCCAGGTTTGGTTCAAACAAGCCATTTAGTCTTCGCAACTATATTACTAGGAACTTTAGGTATGGCCGTTTTAAGAGTTAGGAGCTCGAAATTGGTTTTGTAAATTTTATTTTTTTCAATTTCTGCTTGTTTTTTTATTTTGGAATACTATCTTTGCAGTCCAAAATACTGATTAAAAGGTATTGGTCCTATAGCTCAGTTGGTTAGAGCACCTGACTCATAATCAGGTGGTCCATGGTTCGAGTCCATGTGGGACCACAACACGTTAAAAGCCCCATTAATAGGGGCTTTTTCAATTTCAAATCACCTTTTTTATTTTCAAATCGAAGTAGTAAATTGTCACAAATATTTCCTATTTTTTTGACAGATTAAAAGTGAATTTAGAAATCTTTATATTACCAGTTTCACTTTGATAAATAATAATTTGATTTTATATTTATTGTTTCATTAATTGACAAGCCTTATACCAATAATAAAATGCCTCTGGATTTGTCTTTTTTAATTTATTAAGTTTTGTTTCTTGAGGTGTTTCTATTATCCAATCTTTAATTTCTAGCGGATTTTTAAAAAAGTGGATATCATTTGATTTATTCTTTATAAGTACTGATAAATATGCTGATTTAGAAGCTAATACAATTGCTTTTTCCAGTTGAAATATTTCTGAAAAAATAAAATTTTTGATGTTTTGAATTCCTTTTTGTAATTCAGTGTAATTTCCGATTCCACTTTGACCTTTTGTACTTATCAATAATGAGGTTTGTAAAATATCTTGCAATACATCCTCGACAGAGTGTTCATTTTTATTTCGGTATGCTAATTCTGTAATCGCAAATTGTTGGAATACTTCTGAAACTACGTCTTGTTTTTTTATTAACTCAAATAGATTTCCTATGTCATAAAGTTGTTTTATGATTTCTATTTCTTTTCCTTTTTCATAAGGTATTCCAGTAGTATTTGGAGCGAAAGCGGTAAGTTTATCTCCTAAAATTGCTTCAGGAACGGGAATTGTTACTTTTAAATTGTTTTCTGTTGTTTGTATAAAGGGGGATGAAATTTCTATTTCTTGGGTGTGAATTCCGTAATGATGTTTTTCGAATAATATATCTAATAAAATATATTCGCTATCCGAACGTGAATTTGTAACTGGTGAATAGTAAAATTTATAGTGCGATTTTTCTATCCTAGAATTTGATTTCCTTTCATTCTCTTTGTATTCTATAAAATCGGATGTTTCAATGATTTTATTAAAAATAGTGGAAAGATTATCCGCTTTATTTTCTATTATCACATCAATATCTATGGAGAATCTTTTTGGTTCAGAAAGCATTAACATTAATGAAGTACCTCCTTTGAATATAAAATTTAGTCCATTATTTTGAAGTAATTCCAATAAATAAATTGCTCTAATTACTTTCTCAATTAGAATTGGATCAGCCTTTCTATTAATTTTGGACATTTCTTTTATCCACTCAATTGTAAAGGAATTAGTATGAATCATAATCTCTATATTTTGGCACTAATCATTATTTAGTGCCGAATCTTTTGCTTTATTAATTAATTGAATTATCTGCTCTTTCTTTTTTCTTCTTGACGCATACCTTAATAATTTAGCTTCATTAATTGAGTACTTTTCAAAAGCGGACTTATATATATATATCATTTCGGCACCTTGTTGTGCAGCAAATAACGTTGCATTACAATAGATATCGACAAGTAGTTTTTCAAGTGTAATGATCGATGTAGTATTGTTTTGAAAAAGAGGTGCTTCTGAAACAAGATTTGTAATAATTATTGGTTCTGTTTTAAAGGAAACGTATTTATCTAAAGTATCTTGTGTAGGATCAATATAAACGTTCTTATTTTCTTCACGTAAAATATTGAAAACAGATTCCATTGCGTCTTTTTCAACTTCAAGAATGGTATAAAACCTAAATGGCTGATGTACCATAAATGCATTTATACATTTTGTATTCCAAATACAAAAATCAAGAAAAGGTAGATGTTTTTTTATTAATTTAGAAAGTTTTATTAGCGAATTTTCTAACTGTGGTTGGAAGGTTTGTTTTTCGTGGAAAGAATATTTTCCTCTTCCAATTCTAAATAAAACTCCTTTTTTTATAAGTTCAAAGATTCTCCCATCAATAGTTGATAAATTTATATCTGCATCGATTGATTTATAAAAATTTTCAACATCACTTTTTTCAACAATCAAATTATTTGAAAATGTGCTTTTTAACTCGTTAATATGTAGTTTATTATTTTTGATATGAAGTTCTTTTTTTACAAATATACAAAATCTATGTTTCGGCACCAAATAAATTAAAGTGCCGAAATATAGAAATAAAATAATAGAATTCAATATTTTTCTTAACTTTAGTAGCAACATTTTTAAGCAATTAGAACCAATTGAAAAAGTCAAATTTTAATTTTCTTGAAATGAGTTTCCTTTACTTTCAAACATAGGTAAAGTTGCAGAAATTAATATCTATCAAGATCCTGTTACTTCGTTGTTTAAATTGCATCGATTTGGAGAGAAGTTGGTTTAATTGGTTTTTGAGGAACATTATTTAGATTTTCCAAAACCATCTAATTTTCATTTAGGTTTAATCAAAATAAAATACGTGCAAAATCTTGCTTACCTATTAGCAAAGGGTATTCATTTTTTTTTCCAATGGAAACGGAAGGCATTCTAGATTAATGGCAGATTTGATCATGGGAAAACTTTACAATAAACCTTTCCTCACATGGGGTAGTTCTAATTTAGTGATGGCCGACGATAAAAGTAAAGCAGAACATAAAAATCTAAACCCATTAGAATTCATACAAAAAGTTTTGGCTAAAGAGAAGACGTTTGAAATGGGTTGGGATAAAAATTTAAGTCACCAAATGAAATCATTACCAAAATTTAAAGATGTTTGGAGAGATACAAATAAGCAATTTAGAAAACTGGAAAAGATAAAATAATTTGAAAAGTAATACATCGATGTCTAAGTGCACTTATTGAGTAACAAATTGCACCATTTTGTTCCATAATCCTTTTTTAGTAACATTTTTAATTACTATTCAAAAGTAGATGTAATTAATGATTAATAATTCTCAACTCAAAGTCTCGACGAACTAAATTATTACAAATTTCAAATACTACATTTGTTTTGTAATCACTTGAAAAACAAAGTAATAGGAATTATTTTTTCAAAATCACAGCTTTATAAAAAACTGACTAGTAACAATTATTTTTTTAATGAAAAATTTTGGCATAAATTTGTGAAGAAATTTATTTAACAATTAAAAAAAAAGAAATGAAAAAGATTGTAATGTCATTATTAGCTTTATCTATGTTTAGCAATGGATTTGGACAAAAGAGAAATTCTACTGATATCACTTATACAAAGGAAGCATCTGTTGAATGTGATGGAGTAGAAAATGCATATCAAATTGTAGTTTATCATTTAGAAAATACTATAACTAAACAAAGTGGGTATTCTATAAGTGTTCAAGACCTAGATGTTAAAACTTTAAGATTTTTTACTACTGAGGAATTTCTTAAATTACAGACTTGGAGTCCTAATTCACCTTATGTTCAAATTCCAAATTATGGTAAAATGTTTTTAACAAATTTTAATCAATATCCAAATGCTAAAGCAATAAATGGACAAAATCTTCATGCCGAACAAACATTTTGGGCAGCTGAAAAAACAGCAGATTTTTGGTTAACTAAAAATAATAGTACTATAATTGACTATAATGCTTATATATCTAGCCATCCTTTTAAAACTATTGACCAAGCTGTGGGGTTATATAATGATTATTATAAATTAAAAGGATCCAACCAGTTGACTTGTATGCAAGAAAAAGAAATTGTTTTTGAAAAAGCAGGAGATGTAAATGATGGAACAGCTGAATTATTAAATGATTGGTTTACGGATCTATCTAATGAAAAAAATGTGTCGTTAAAGCCTAAAATAGAGGCATTTAAAAAAACATATATTCAAAATTTTAATAGTTTAAAAACTAATCCAAATCCTGTAATTACGATAAAAAAAGCAAACGGAATTTGTAATAATAACTTGTCGATACCTTCAGGTATTACTGATAAATCTGGAAACTTTCATAAATTTAACACAATTAAATGGTCAACGGGTGAAAAAACAAATTCAATTACAGTGAATGAAAACAAGGTTTATTCAGTAAGTGTGTCATCGGATTTAGGTGTTGGGTATGCTACAATATCTGTTGTAAATAATCCAAGTGTTATAATTGGTTCACCTTTAGAAATACTTATAGGAAGTACAGTTCTTTCAATAAATGATTATTCTAAAAATGTTAAAAAAGTTACTTGGTCAACAAAAGAAACAACACCTACTGTTGTTCCAAAAACTAATGGTCAATATTATGTAAATATTGAAACAACTTGTGGAAATTTTAAGTCAAATACGATTCTTATTAATTCACCTAAACCTCCTTTTCCTAATGGTGGAAATTCAGCAAAAGGTTATAGAAAAAAAGATATTAATGCATCAGATGCTACATTAAATTTAAAAATATATCCAAATGTTGTTACAGATAAATTGAATATTGACATTCCAGTTGAACATACTTTAGAATCAGTGAAAGTATACGATTTAATGTATAATGTCGTAGGTACTTCTGAATATTCAAACAACAATAATACTGAAAGTATTGACCTTTCTCACTTAAAAGCTGGAAATTACATCATTGAAATTCAAGGTTCAAATGGTATTGAAAGACAACGTATAGTTAAAGAATAATAAGTTAAAAGTTAGATTAATATGCAATGGGATGTATCTACAAGATACATCCCATTTTTATTTTGTGATTTTCTCACGACTTATAAATATCACTTTATCTTCCTTTACATTTGCTATTCTTCGCTCGACCAATAATTTCGTAAGATTGTTTGTAGTTTAGAGAAACAAAGTTACAGTCCTTCAATATTTGTTTTCTAACTGATCGACCAACAATACTCCAAATGAACCTTCTCAATTAAGGAGTATAAGTTAAGCTATAAGCTAGGATTAAAACTTAGAGTTATGGCAACAGAAAGAAAAAGTATGATAAGTCTTTTAAAACAAAGGCTGTAGAATTAAGCTTCGCAAGAAACAATTTAGGCGAAGTAGCAGAAGAACTAGGCATTAAAGCTCAACAACTCTCTGTTTGGAGAAAACAGTATAGAGATAATGGAGATATAGCTTTTCCGGGTAAAGAATTTTGTCTTTAGATTCGTCTTTTACTTCTTGACGTTTTGAATCAAAAACTTAACTAACACTCTCTAAAAACTCTTTTTTCCAAGTCGTTATTTGTGATGGATGAACTTGTTTCTTTGCTGCTAGCTTGGGATTGTCACATCCTCTTTAATTGCTTCAATGTCCACTTTAGCCTTAAAAGCTGACGTAAATTTTCTTCTCTCTTTTTTCATATTCAACTGTTAAAATTACACTTTAATCATCTGTCCATAAAATGGGGACTATTATAAAGTTTGTGTATTTGTTTATTAAAATCAAAATAATTTCAATTTTCATCAAATATCTAAAAATAAAATTTCCAAATCTCAATGCCAAAATCCCAAGCGGAAATTAAAGTTCCAATTGCCAAAACTGCAGTAAATACCATTAATAAAAAAGAATTTCTATTCATTTCCTCTTCTAGATTTTTTATGCGTTTCTTTTCGGAATTTAGGCGAATATCTCTTTGAGTGTATCCTCCGTTATTTTTAAATAGAAGACCTCCTAAAGAAATCGCTAAGGGTTCAATACTTACAATATTTTGGTCGATTAATAGTTGATGGTAGAGTAAATTAACTTCCCAATCTTTTAAATTAAATTTTTCTTCGGTCAATTTACTTACTTCTTCGTTTACGACTTTGGGTGTTTCGTCAGCATAAAATTTAATTCCTTTAAACTGTTTTTTATACTCAGTAATAAGTTCTTCTAAAACGAAATCTAGTTCTTTATTGTAATTTTTTTCCATTGTTTTTAATTTTCGTAATCAATATGAAATTTGGCAAGAATGTGTTGAGTATTTGAAAGATCTCCACTCATTCGTTCTTCGGGCAATGGAAATTTCTTAATCAGTAAGGGGGTTAAAACTATATGCTCTTCAGACGCTTGTTCGGGTTCTTGAAATATATCAATAACTTCTAATTCATATTTATCTTGTAAATAGTGATTGCAAAATTTCTTAATATTTTTAATAGCATATACAGAATCTGATGATTTAGCTGAAATAAACAATTTAAAAATATATTTTTCAGGTTCTTCAATCTTTTCATTTTCATTTTGACTTATTGTCATAATACATCATTTTAGCAAATTGAAACTTTATTTTACTAGATTTTTACCATTCTCATTTTGAGCTATTGAAGATAGATTAGCCGAAACGGAAGGTTTGTTTTCTCGTGAAATAATCGGATCTTTCTTAACAATCTCATTATTAGATATAACCATTTTATTGTTTGGGGATATTGTATTTTCTTTATCCGTAATTATAAATTCTTTTTCTTCTTTCGAATTATTAATACCTCTTGATTTCATAATGTACATTCTTCTAACGTGAACGGTTTCAATACGTTTTTCTTGTAACATTACACACGTATCAACCATAGAGAATATTCCTTCATAACTTGGATTTATTGATAATGCTTCGATTGTCATTGCTGACGTAAAAAGAACTGTAATATCCCCTGTCATTTTTACAAAATCTATGAACTGAGCAAGAGTTGCCGTAGTGTCGCTATTTATACTTTCAACCATTATATTGGTAATAGGATCAAGAATAATTACATCAGGTTTAAATTCTTTAATTTTTGTTTTTATCGACATTATATGCAATTCAAAATTTTGCAATATTGGTCTTGCGAAATAAAACTTTAAATGCCCCGAATCTAAAAATGTATTTAAAGGGAAATCGATCGCCCCCATATCTCTAATTAACTGACTTGGGGCCTCTTCAAAAGTGCAATACAGACATCGTTTATTTTCTCTACAAGTATTAACTGCAAAAGCTGTAGCAAAACTAGTTTTTCCCGTGCCTGCAGCTCCAGCTAAAAGAATACTACTTCCTATATAATAACCTTTGTTTTCTAGCATTTTGTCCATTTCAATAACTCCAGTAGAAATACGTTCATTACTCACTTTCTGTTGAGGCTCTTCATCTATTAATGGATAAAGACTAATGCCTTTTCGGTTAATTATAAATGGATATTCATTGGTGTTATGTTCTGACCCTCTATATTTTACAACACGTATCCTTCTTGTTGCAATCTGATTGGATACTCGGTTGTTTAGTTCAATAACACAATCGGCAATTGCTTCTTCCAAACCCATTCGCGTAAGTTGAGTTTGACCAATTTCTGCAGTTATGATTGCTGTAATTTCTTTTTCCTTTAACCAATTAAATAGTCTTTTAATTTCTCCTCGAAGAATATTACTATCAAGTCCCGAAAAAAGTGTATCCAACGAATCTAGAACTATACGTTTAGCTTTTACTTTTTCTATAACTTGTTCAATCCTTACAAATAAACCGTCAATATTATATTTACCAGTTACTTGTGCTGCTTCGTGACCAATATATAAATTCTCTATGTATAATTTTTTTTCATTAATCAGTGTCTCTAAATCATAACCAAGCGTAAATAAATTGAGTTGTAATTCCTCTTTTTTCTCCTCGAAAGTCATAAACACACCAGGTTCATCGTAGGATAAAATTCCATTTACTATACACGCCATTGAAATTACTGTTTTACCAGAACCAATTGCTCCAACCAATAATGTAGTTCGATTTTTAGGGATCCCTCCAAAAGTGATATCATCCAACCCAACAATTCCTGTTAAAGTTTTTGATAAAGTGGGTTTACAATTATTAGAATTATTTATTTTGTCATTTTGATTTATTGTATTTTCCATTTCTTTACTTATTTGTCAGATTTTGAGAAATTAAACTTTCTTTCTCATTCATTCAAATGTAATTCTAGAAATACGAAACGTAAATAATTAAGCACAACCTTAATTGTGATGGTAATCAGTTAAAAATAAATTTATTGGAATGGTTTTTTGGAGGTAGTGTTTTCTATTTCAGTATAATAGTTAAATTAAAATCTTTATTGAGGAAAAGTTAATGTAAACATTGTACCTTCATTTTCTTCGCTCTCGAAATTTATTTCACCATTTAAGAGGTTCATATAATTGGAAACAATATTTAGGCCTAATCCTGTTCCTTGAATAGTTGATGTGTTTTCACATCTGTAAAATCTTTCAAACAAATGGTTTTGATCTTTTTTAGGTATACCAATTCCAAAATCTTTAATTGATATTACTAGATAATTTTCTTTTAGTGTTGAAATTACTTCAATTGATTTTTCATTAGGAGAATATTTTATAGCATTCGAAATAAGATTGTATAAGATATTTTTAAGTAGTTTGCTATCTAAATAGCTAAATTCTTCTCCATTATGATTATAATTAATTTGTTGATTTGTTGTAATGATCATTTGCATTTCGGAGCATATTGAACCGATAAATTCTTTTACTCTAAATTCATCGGGATAAATTTTAATTGCTCCTTCTTCCAATTTACTTATCGAAAGGAAATCGTCTAATAATTCTGTTAAATTGTTAATTGAATATTTTATTTTACTAGTATGTTCTTGAAATTTTTTGTGATTTTTCGTTTCGCAATAAGATTTCATTAATACTAAAGAAGAAAGAATTGTAGATAATGGTGTTCTAAATTCGTGGGATGCGATCGAAACGAATTGAGTTTTTTGCACTTTTTCGTTTTCAAGTTCCGCTTCTAAATCGATTTTTGATTTTTCTAATTTTTCAATAATACCGTCTAAAATCTCCGTTCTTTTTTTGACTTTTTTTTCTAATTTTGAATTTAATAATTTTATTTTTTTTGCATTTTTCATTCGTTCAAAACTATAACGAATAGATATTTCTAATAAATCAATTGTTATAGTATCTTTTACAAGAAAATCAGAAATGGTTTTTTTAATTTTTAAATCGATTTTAATATCTTCTTTTTCGATTAATAAAATAAAAGGAATGGTATGATTATTAT
>CANCQX010000004.1 GCA_947380375.1 Flavobacteriales bacterium | reverse complement strand
AAAAAAGCTAGGAAATTTATTTAAAATATAGTTTTTTTTTGAATATTAAAGCGTAAAATCTGTCTCGAAAATTGCTTTAATTAACTTTAATAATTAGTATTTCAGTAACAGTTTAAATTCTGAAAATTTAAAACCTAAAGATAATATATGTAGGACCCAATTTTAATATATTATAAAAACATTTATGAAGTGCTTGAAAATGATTTTAAAAGATTTCTTAATATCTACAAACTAAAGATGTAAATTTAGTATCCGAATTCAACAAGATAAAAGACTTATAAATTGATTAAATAACCAAGGATTTGAATTAAATTTACATTTTCAAAATTAAAAACTAATAAACACACTCATATACTATGAAATTACAAGAGATACGTGAAGAGTTCTTTCGCTTTTTTGAATCTAAGGGTCATACAATTGTACCTTCTGCTCCGATGGTTGTCAAAAATGACCCAACCTTGATGTTTACAAATGCTGGAATGAATCAATTCAAAGATTATTTCCTAGGCAATAGTATTCCTAAAAATAAACGTGTTGCAAATACTCAAAAATGCTTACGCGTATCCGGAAAACATAATGATTTAGAAGAAGTTGGAGTTGACACTTATCATCATACAATGTTTGAGATGCTTGGAAATTGGTCTTTTGGAGATTATTTCAAGGAAGAAGCAATTTCATGGGCTTGGGAATTATTAACAGAGAGGTATAAAATTCCAGTAGATAGATTATATGTTACTGTTTTTGAAGGAGATGATAAAGACGGAGTACCAATGGATAACGAAAGTTTTGAAATTTGGAAACGATTTATCGCAGAAGATAGAATTATACTAGCCTCTAAAAAAGATAATTTTTGGGAAATGGGAGATACTGGGCCCTGTGGACCTTGTTCAGAAATTCATGTTGATTTAAGAAATGAAGCAGAAAGATTCTCAAAACCAGGTAGAGATTTTGTAAATGAAGATCATCCACAAGTTATTGAAATATGGAACAACGTTTTCATGCAATTCAATCGTAAGGCAAACGGCTCTTTAGAACCGCTTCCATCAACTCATGTTGATACAGGAATGGGATTAGAAAGGTTAGCTATGGCACTTCAAGCTAAACAATCAAATTATGATACTGATTTATTCCAAACGTTAATAAAACACATGGAAAAAGTTTCAGGTAAAAAATATGGAGAAAAAGAAGAGACTGATATTGCTTTAAGAGTTATTGCTGATCACATTAGAGCTATTGCTTTCTCTATTGCAGATGGCCAATTGCCATCAAATACAGGCGCTGGTTATGTAATTCGAAGAATATTAAGAAGAGCAGTAAGATACGGATACCAAACATTGGATTTAAAAGAACCATTCTTATGTGATTTATCTATAATTTTATCTGAAATAATGGGAAATCCGTTCGAAGAATTAATTACTCAAAAAGAACTGATTCAAAAGGTAATTCGTGAAGAAGAAATTAGTTTTTTCAGAACACTTGAACTTGGGATTAAAAGAATTGAAAACATAATTGAAACAACTAAAAATTATGGAGATTCGGTAATTAATGGTTCTGCAATTTTTGAATTATACGATACATTTGGGTTCCCTGTAGATTTAACATCATTAATAGCTCGAGAAAATGGTTTAAGTATTGATGAAGTTGCTTTTGACAAAGAATTACAACAACAAAAAGACAGGTCAAGAGCTGCAACTGCTATAGAAACAGATGATTGGGTAGAATTAAAATCAGATAACACCGTTGATTTTATTGGTTATGACAATACAGAAGCTTCTGTTGAAATTATAAAATACAGAAAAGTTAGTCAAAAACAAAAAGAATTTTATCAATTGGTATTCAATCAAACTCCTTTTTATCCAGAAGGTGGTGGACAAGTTGGAGACACAGGTTATATTGAATTCAACGGTGAAAAAATTTCAATATTTGACACTAAAAAAGAAAATAATTTGATTATTCATCTGTCAGATAAATTACCTGCAGATCCAAGAGCTACTTTCATTGCAAAAATCAATAATGAGAAAAGAAAATTATCTGCTAATAATCATTCAGCAACTCACTTGCTTCACCATGCTTTAAGAACTGTTTTAGGAACACATGTTGAACAAAAAGGCTCATTAGTAAATCCCACTAATTTACGATTTGATTTTTCTCATTTCTCTAAAGTAACGGATGAAGAAATTGAAAAAATAGAAGCTTTGGTAACAGCTGAAATAAGAAAAAACATTACTCTTGATGAGCGAAGAAATACTCCTATTGAAGAATCACAGAAATTAGGAGCAATGGCTTTATTTGGAGAGAAATACGGTGATACGGTACGTGTAATTAAATTTGGAGAATCAGTTGAATTATGTGGAGGTATTCACGTCCCTACTACAAGTCAAATTGGATTGTTTAAAATTACAACCGAAACAGCCGTTGCTGCTGGGATAAGAAGAATAGAAGCTATAACTGGAGAAGTAGCAGAAAATTATTATAAAGAAAAGGCTACTAAATTAGATTCTATTTCTCAATTACTTAAAAATCCAAAAGACTTACAAAAAGGGATTGAAGATTTAATTTCTAACAACAACCAATTAATTAAACAATTAGAACAATTCCAAAAAGAAAAATCATTGTTGGTTAAAGCCGATTTAAAACAAAAAATCAATACAATTGACGGTGTAAATTTCTTAGGCGAAATCGTTGAATTAGATAGTGGATCTATAAAAGATATACTTTTTCAATTGAAAGGTGAAACTGCTAATTTCTTTGGAGTTTTAGGAGGAAAAGAGGCTGACAAGTGTACTTTAAGTATTATCGCTTCAGATGAAGTAATTTCTTCTAAAAATATAGATGCTGGAAAAATCATCAGAGAAGTTTCTAAACACATCCAAGGTGGTGGAGGTGGACAAGCATTCTTCGCTACTGCTGGAGGTAAAAATGCAGGAGGTTTAAGCCTAGCAATCGATGAAATAAAAGCAAAAATATAATACATTGAAAGTTGTAATTGTTAGTTATTATTGGCCGCCAAGTGGAGGTTCTGGTGTTCAGAGATGGATGTATTTTGCTAAACATTTAGTAGAAAATGGAATTGAACCAATAGTTGTAACGATACATCCAAATAATGCCGCTTATTCGACCGTTGACGGATCACTTGTTAAACAAGTCGAACATATTAAAACCCACCATACGTCTGGTGGGTTTCAAATTTTAAAATTTTATTCTTTTTTAAAATCAGGTAGTACAAAAAAACAAATTCCTGTTGGTGATTTTGGGGATAAAAAAAAATCTCTTTTCGATAAATTATCTGGATATATAAGGGCAAATTATTTTATACCTGACGCAAGAGTTAGTTGGAATAAAAAAGCAATTCCATTAGTAGAAAAAATAATTAACGATGAAAAAGTTGATTTTATAATTACTACAGGTCCTCCCCACTCTACTCATTTAATCGGATTAGAAATAAAGAAAAAACATAATATTAAATGGATTGCAGATTTTCGAGATCCTTGGACAGAAGTTTATTATAATAACTTATTCAAACGAAATAAACGTGCAGATATAAAAGATAAAAAGCTTGAAATAACCGTACTAGAAAAAGCTGATATCATTCTAACGGTTGGTCCTTCTATGCAAAAAATGTTAGCTAGTAAACTTCAAGGAAAAGAAACGAAAGTTTATTCAATTTTAAACGGATTTGATGAAGAAAAACTTTCACAAATTAAAGGCAAGCGATATCCTGAATTTACAATTGCACATATCGGCATTTGGACTTTACAACAAGCTCATAATGAAATAGTAGAAGCATTAAAGTATATCATATCAAAAAATCCTGATTGGAAAATTAGATTTGTTTTAGTTGGGAATATCCACCCTGAAATTCTCATTAATTTAAGAAAAATAGACAATTTAATAATTGATTACCGAGGAAAAGTATCTCATACCGAAGCCTTACAAGAAATGATGAATGCTGATTTACTTTTAAATTGCTTAGCCGACATTCCAAACTCGAAACTAATTATTTCAGGAAAGCAGATGGAATATTTAGCAACTGGTAACAATATAATTGTAATCGGAGATAAAGAAGGGGATGCCGCAGAATTAATGAAGGGAAATGAAAATGCAAAAATGATTTCACCTAAAGATAATAAAGAACTTATTAAAACAATTATTCAGTTCTACCTTAAAAATAGAACCGAACCAATTTATAATGTAAATATGAATCAATTCAGTAGAAAATCTACGGCAAAAATTTTAGCCGATTTATTGAAAAAATCAATTTAAAAGAAAGCCTTTATTTTATTTGTTAATTTTACAAATTATAATAAAGACTTGGACACTAAAACAACAATTTGATTATAAGATATTTAAATTAATAAATAGCATTAAAAAAGTTAAGCATTCACTTTAGGATTAGAAAACAATTTTACATCTTCATCCGTTATTTTTGAATCACACAAAATCACCAAACGTTCAATAATATTTCTTAATTCTCTAATATTACCTGTCCAATTCGTTTTTTGAAGCTCTAGTAAAGCTTCTTCTTTTAATTCTTTTCTTGGAATTCCGTGTTCAGCACAAACCATTGTCAAAAAATGTTCAGCCAAAACAGGTATATCGTCTCTTCTTTCATTTAAAGATGGGACGTGAATCAATATTACGGCTAATCGATGGTATAAATCTTCTCTGAAACGTCCCTCTTCGATTTCTTTTCTGAGATCTTTATTCGTCGCAGCAACAATTCTACAATCTACTTTAATATCCTTCTCACCTCCTACTCGTTGAATAACATTCTCTTGTAAAGCTCTTAACACTTTGGCTTGAGCAGATAAACTCATATCACCAATTTCGTCCAAAAACAATGTTCCTCCAGAGGCTAATTCAAATTTCCCTTTTTTATCTTTTACAGCAGATGTAAACGCACCTCTTTCATGACCAAACAATTCACTTTCAATCAATTCACTTGGTATTGCAGCGCAATTAACCTCAATAAATTGCATTTTTCGTCTGTTAGAATTATCATGAATTGAACGGGCAACTAATTCTTTTCCAGTTCCATTTCCTCCAGTAATTAAAACACGTGCATCGGAAGGCCCAACTTTTTCAATCATTTCTTTAATCTTCAAAATGCCTGGCGCTTCACCAATAATAGAATTCCCTTTGTATCTTTTAACAGTTGTTTTAAGTTGTTTTGTCTCTTCTACTAAAACAGTTCTATCTTTCGCATTTCTGATAGTAACTAAAATTCGATTCAAGTCTAACGGTTTTTCAATGAAATCAAAAGCACCTTTTTTTATAGCTTGAACAGCAGTTTCAACATTTCCATGTCCACTAATCATGATGACAGGAGTGTCAATTTTAGCTTTTAACAATTCATCTAAAACTTCCATTCCATCCATTTGAGGCATTTTGATATCACAAAAAATCATATCAAAACTAGTTGAACTTGCTTTTTCAAATCCTTCTTTTCCATTTTCAGCTTCTACCACTTCAAATTCTTCGAATTCTAAAATTTCACGAAGTGCTCTTCTTATTGCACGTTCATCATCTATAATTAATATCTTGCTCATTCTTATTTTATTTTTTGACCACACAGTGCTCGGAGTTTTTCACTGAGGATCGCAGGGTATTTTTTAGTTCACTAATTTATAGTTGGGATTAATCAAAACTTATGCCATTAATTGTTTAATATTTAACCACAGAGTTCGCAGAGTTTTTCACGGAGTAGCTCAGAGTTTTATTATTTATTTGTTAAAATTACTTTAAAAGTTATGTAATCAATATTTTAATATAGTAAGTAGATAGCTGTTTTGTGATGTAAAACCGATTTTTTTAATTTATTAGACGTTTAATTCCATATTTCAAAGATTTGACATTAAAATTTAAAAGTAATCCAATTTTACATTCTGATAATTTTAAATATGTTATTAAGACTTGAGCTGTATGAACTTCGTTTAAATTTTCTACTGCCTTAATTTCAACTATCACTTGATTTTCAACTTATAAATCCAATCGATATCCAACATTCAATTTAATATCTTTATAAACTAATGGTAAGCTTTTTTGTTTTTCAACTTTTAAACCATTTAAATTCAATTCATAAAACAAACATTCTTCATAAGCACTTTCAAGAAGTCCTGGTCCGAGCGCTGAATGAACTCTATAAGAACAATCTAAAATGATTTGGGTTAAGTCATTAATTTCCATATTTATTTTTTAAATAGTGTATAATTTTTTATTGAATTTAATTAGAATTATCATTCCTCAACACTGATTTTTAAAAAAAACTTTGTGAAACTCAGTGAAAAACTCCCAATACTCTGTGGTTAAACAAAAAAATTTGTGAAACTCCGTGAAAAACTCCTTTGCCTCTGTGGTTAAATATTCCCAAACTTACAATTACTTTAAATAATTATTCCTTAACTTCGCGCCACAACAAATATTGAATTAAAATGAATTACGACATTATAGTTTTAGGAAGTGGGCCTGGTGGATATGTTACTGCAATTCGCGCTTCTCAATTAGGATTAAAAACAGCTATCATTGAAAGAGAATCTTTGGGTGGTATTTGTTTGAATTGGGGATGTATTCCTACAAAAGCATTATTAAAAAGTGCTAATGTATTTGAATATTTAACTCACGCTAACGATTACGGACTTAACGTTAAAGAAGCTTCTGTTGACTTCAATGCAATGATTGAAAGAAGTCGTGGTGTTGCTAATGGTATGAGCGGTGGAATTCAATTCTTGTTGAAGAAAAATAAAATCGATGTTATAAAAGGATCTGGGGTTGTTAAAGCTGGTAAAAAAGTAGCTGTAACAGGAGAAGATGGAAAAATAACAGAATATACTGCTGATAAAGGATTAATCATTGCAACAGGTGCTCGTTCTCGTCAATTACCAAATTTACCTCAAGATGGTGAAAAAATTATTGGGTACAGAGAAGCTATGACTTTAAAATCTCAACCTAAGAAATTAGTAGTTGTTGGTTCTGGAGCTATTGGAGTTGAATTTGCTTATTTCTACAACGCAATTGGAACTGAAGTAACAATTGTTGAATATTTACCAAACATTGTTCCTGTAGAAGACGAAGATGTTTCTAAACAAATGGAAAAATCTCTTAAAAAAGCGGGTATTTCTATTTTAACAAATGCTAACGTTGAATCAGTAGATACTTCAGGAAAAGGTTGTGTTGTAACAATTAAAACTGCCAAAGGAGAAGAAAAAATAGAATGTGATGTTGTTCTTTCTGCTGTTGGTGTTGTTTCAAATATTGAGAACATTGGCTTAGAAGAAGTTGGTATCGTTACTGATAAAGGTCGTGTTTTAGTAAATGATTTTTACCAAACAAATATCCCTGGTTATTATGCAATTGGTGATATCGTTCCTGGTCCTGCATTGGCACACGTTGCATCTGCTGAAGGAATTATCTGTGTAGAAAAAATTGCTGGTCACAACCCTGAACCATTGGATTATGGAAATATCCCAGGATGTACTTATGCATCTCCTGAAATTGCTTCAGTTGGAATGACTGAAAAACAAGCAAAAGAAGCTGGTTTAGATATTAAAATTGGAAAATTTCCATTCTCCGCTTCAGGTAAAGCAAGTGCTTCTGGGGCGAAAGATGGTTTTGTAAAATTAATTTTTGACGCAAAATACGGTGAAGTTTTAGGTGCCCACATGATTGGAGCTAACGTAACCGAAATGATTGCTGAAATCGTTTCAATACGTAAATTAGAAACTACTGGTCACGATATAATTAAAACTGTTCACCCACACCCAACTATGTCGGAAGCAATTATGGAAGCTGCTGCTGCTGCTTATGGTGAAGTGATTCATTTATAATAATAAGCTTATTTTTTGAAAAGCGGATTCTAATTTAGATTCCGCTTTTTTTTTGACTTATTTTTTGACAATCTTTTGAATAAAAATCGATTCTTGGGAAATAACTTTTAAATAATAAATTCCACTTTGAATATTGGCAAGATTTAATTTCAAAAACTTTTCACTTTCAAAAGAAGTATTAAAGATTAATCTAGAATTTAAATCCAAAACTTGAACTTCAGAATTTTCAATATCATTTAATTCTATAATTATTTCTTCATTAAATGGATTAGGAAAAACCTTTACATTTTCAGTGTCAACTTCATTTAAACTTGATGAACATCCATTTTTAAGGTAAGTCATTGAATTAAAGTCAATAAAACAAGCGAAATCAGGTCTATCAATAAATGGATTTCTATTTCCTTGGAGAGAATCGATGTAATCATTTCTTGCTATTTCCCAATTACTTGGAGGATCTTGAAAGTTCCATTCTTTTAATATTTCTTGATCTTGTCCATATTGTATTGTAGGACTTATTATTTTTTTTAGTCCCCAATTATTACCTTCAATTCCATTGTAACAAATTGCCATATATAAAATAGCGCGAGCTGCATCACCTTTATGAGAATCTCTCGGTTCAAAAACTAATTCACCTTTTGCATTGAAACCAAATTTACTGTCCAAATAAGAACTTAAACTGAATATAACTTTCCCTAACGGATAATTACTTCTAACTTCATTTGCATTTATTTGATTTGTAGGAAATAAATGATGATAATCTTCATATTCTGGTCGTTCAGGATTATTTGCTGGATTAGAAGGCATCCAATTATGGCAATATGAATGTTCTCTACTAAATCCTGTTTTATTCCAATCAAAAGGTTCTGAATATATTTTATTACCACCGCTATACACACAAGTCAAAACTCTATGATTATCAACTGTATCTCTCATTTCAAATTTAGCGATCATATTTTGAGCATAATCACTGTAAGCGTATGATTTGTGTGAACTTATTAAATTATGTAATTCAGAAGAAAAATTATCTGATTCGGTTAAAATTGAAGTATAATAATAAGGTTTCATCATTGTTATAGGAGTAGTTACAGCCCCGATTAAAGGAGAATTAGTTAAATAATTTCGATACAATCCATAACCATTATAAGCAAAAATTGCAAAATGATAATTTGAATTGGCCTCAATATAGTTAGGCGAAAAATTGGTGTATTCTGAACTTGAAACAACTTGTGATTCGCCGATCCTATCCCCTCTTTCATAGACAACACCATCTTTTGGAACTTCTAAAATATCATTTTTATCTTTTCTTAAAATTAAATAACCTTCGGCATCGTTTGATTTAGTAAAAGATCCTGAAACCCTAAAACTTTTAATAGTTGAAAATAATAAATTTGTTGGTTGAGAAACTGGCTCTGTAGCTAAATCACCACCGATTCCATAAATATTTATTTCATAAACACCTTCATCATAATCATTGGAAAATATAGATAATTTACAGATTCTAGAACCTAAAGCAGAAGGCGTGAAGTTTAAAATAAATTCTGATTTTTGTGCCGATGGAATAATTGAAAAAGTAGATTGAATAGAAAAATCTGAAGCATTAACACCTGAAACTTCAATTGATGAAATAGTTAGATCAGATAAAGTTCCTAAATTCTGAATATCAAATTTCAAAGGCAGTGTAACTAATAAAGGTGAATTTTGTGAAATAATTTGTTTTGAGTCTAGATTTTGAGATTGAAATTGAACATTAATTTCTTGCTGAGGTGTAGGTCCGGCAATATCAATTTGCACATCATCTAAACCAATATTTCCATTTACTTTATTTTTATAATTAAAACGAATGAATCGACTATTTGAATTAGGAGAATCTGTAAATAAAGTATAAGAATCAGATGGTACATCGATAAAAGAATGTAACATTGTCCAAACTGAACCATTCACTGATTCTTCAACTTGAAAAGTACCTAATGAAAACGAATTCCCTTTTAGATAATAATTTAAATTTCCTGGAGAAGAAGAAAACTGAATTGTTAATTTATCATTGGTATTATCAAATTTTAAAGCTGAGATTGTATTTCCAGAAGATGAATAGGTAGTTGTCCCTATTTCATTCCATCCTAATGGTAATTGTGAAGTTGAAAAATCACAGCTTGTGGGTAAATTAGCCTGAGAAAATAGTTGATTATTTGTAAAAAGAATTAAACAGAAAATGATTTTAGACATTGAAACGTGGCTGTTAGTTTTATGGGAAAAATTAAATTATTTTAACAAAAATAATACTAAGTATTAAATTATCGACTGTTTTTCCCGCTACTATTAAATTAAAATGATAATTTTAAAAAATAAAAGTTTTAGACACAACTTATGAAGTCAAATTTTATCTTATCAATTTTATTTTGTGGAGTATATTTATTTATATACTCACAAGAATTGACAGTTGAAAAAATCTGGAAAAACAGAGAATTTTCAGAAGCATCTATTGCTGGATTTAAATCAATGAATGATGGAGAACACTTTACTAAAATTTCTGAGAACGAAGGAAAAACAATCATTTCAAAACATTCATTTTCTGATTACAAAGGAAAAGCGGAAGAAATAGTATCACTTTCATCCTTAAAAATAAATGGCAAAACAATTGAAATTGATGATTATGAATTCAACCAAGATGAGACTAAATTACTTTTTTCTTCAGAAAGAAAACCAATTTATAGAAGAAGTTTTACCGCAACGTTTTATTTATTTGATTTAAAAACTAAATCATTACAATCACTTGATGATCAACATAAACCTCAGACATTAGCAGAATATTCACCTGATGGTACAAAGGTTTCATACATATTTGATAATAACTTATTTTTCAAAGACTTATCAAATGGAGAAATTATACAGATCACGTTTAATGGAGAAAAAAACAATATTATAAATGGAACTACTGATTGGGTATACGAAGAAGAATTTGCTATTACCAAAGGGTATAATTGGTCACCTGATAGTAAAAATATTGCATTTTTAAGATTTGACGAAAGTAAAGTTAAAGAATTCACAATGACTTACTACAAAGATCTTTACCCTAATCAATACAATTTTAAATATCCAAAAGCAGGAGAAGACAATTCAAAAGTAACGTGTCATATTTATTCAATAGCTAAAAAAGAATCAAAACAACTTTCAATAGGTGATTACGAATACATTCCTCGTTTAAAATGGTCTAACACAGAAAACAAATTAATCCTACAAACATTAAACAGACATCAAAATCAATTGAGATACCATTTAATTGACTTAAACGAAAACACATTCATTTCAAAAATATTTTTCGAAGAAAATGCAGCTACCTATGTTGAAATAGATGATAATTTATTAATCCTAAGCGATGGAAAAACAATTTTAAGAACAAGTGAAACGGATGGTTTCAATCATATTTACCAACTAGGATTTGACGGAAAAACAACTCAGATTACAAAAGGAAATTGGGATGTTGTAGAGTTTCTAGGAATTAATGAAAAAACCAAAACTTTATTCTATTCTTCAGTTGAAAATGGAACAATAAATAAAGGTATCTACAAAATTGGGCTTAATGGTAAATCTAAAAAGCTAATTAGTTCACCTGAAGGAACAAATGATGCTGAATTTTCGAATGGAATGCACTATTTTATTAAAACATATTCAGATGCAAACACGCCTAATATTATCTCTCTGTGTAATGAAAATGGAAAAGAGCTAAATACACTTGAAAATAATTTTAAACTTGTATCAAAATTAAAATTTTACACTATTTCGCCTAAAAAATTTATAAAAATTAAGGGTGCTGAAAAAGATTTAAATGCTTGGATAATTTATCCCCCAAAATTTGATTCAACTAAAACATACCCCTTATTTCTAACTGTTTATTGTGGACCAAGTCATAACACAGTTTTAAATTCATTTGATGGAAACGATTATATGTATCACCAACTTTTAGCTCAAAAAGGTTATATTATTGTTTCTGTTGATTCAAGAGGTACGATGTATAGAGGAGCAGCATTTAAAAAGTCTACTTATTTACAACTTGGAAAACTAGAAACCGAAGATGTTATTGCCGTAGGAAAAGAATTAGGTAAATTAAAATATGTTGATTCTAAACGTATTGGTATACATGGATGGAGTTTTGGAGGATTTATGGCTTCCCTTGCAATGACAAAAGGATCTGAAATTTTTAAAACTGGGATAGCAGTTGCACCAGTTACAAATTGGAAATATTATGACAATATTTATACGGAAAGATACATGAGAACTCCTGCAGAAAACCAAGCAGGATATGAAAGCAACTCACCAATTAATTTTGTAAACCAACTAAAAGGAAAATATCTTTTAATTCACGGTTCAGGGGATGACAACGTACATTATCAAAACACAATGGAGATGATAAATTCATTAGTAAAAGAAGATAAACAATTTGACATGTTCATTTACCCAAACAAAAACCACGGTATTCATGGTGGAAACACTAGAAATCACTTATTTAACATGATGTTAAACTTCACAATCGAAAATCTTTAAAAAGTTGTTTTTTTGTTAAAACTTAAAGAATATTAAAAAAAATAAAAATATTTATTGATACGTTTTGATTGTATAATTTCTTTGTATAATTTAGACGACGTAATAAAACTGAATATCAAATAAAGGTAAAATATAATGAGCGAAATAGCTAAGTTAGAATTAAATGGTGTAGTTTATGAATTTCCTGTAATTGAAGGTACGGAAAATGAAAAAGCAATTGACATCAGTTCTTTAAGAGGAAAAACTGGATACATTACAATTGATCCAGGATTTAAAAACACAGGTAGTTGTGAAAGTGCAATTACATTTTTGGATGGAGAAATCGGAATCCTTAGATATAGAGGTTATTCTATTGAAGAATTAGCTGAAAAAGCAAGTTTTTTAGAAGTTGCTTATTTATTAATTTATGGTTCATTACCAACTAAAACTGAATTAGAATCGTTTATCAATAGTATAACTAAACATACATTGATTCATGAAGATATGAAACAATTTTTTGAAGCATATCCTGCAAAAGCTCATCCAATGGGAGTTTTAGCTTCTATGGTAGGTTCTCTTTCGACTTTTTATCCAGAATCATTAGATCCAAACAGAAGTGCTGAAGCGAAAGATTTAACAATTCACCGTTTATTAGGTAAATTACCAACTTTAGCTGCATGGTCTCATAAAAATGCTTTACGTCATCCATTTATGTACCCAAAAAACTCTTTAGACTATTGTTCAAACTTTATGCACATGATGTTTGCAATGCCTACTGAAGAATACGCAATTGACCCTGTAATTTCATCTGCTTTAAATAAATTATTAATTCTACACGCTGATCATGAACAAAACTGTTCTACAGCTACTGTTAGAGTTGTTGGTTCTTCTCAAGCAAATTTATATTCTACTATTTCTGCTGGTATTTCAGCTTTATGGGGTCCTCTTCACGGAGGAGCTAACCAAGAAGTTTTGGAGATGTTAGAAGAAATTCAAAACGATGGTGGAGATGTTGATAAATGGGTATTAAAAGCAAAAGACAAAAATGATCCTTTCCGTTTAATGGGATTTGGTCATAGAGTTTATAAAAACTTTGATCCTCGAGCTAAAATTATCAAAAAAGCATGCGATGATATTCTTGAAAAATTAAACGTTAATGATCCATTATTAGCAATAGCTAAAAAATTAGAGCAAGTTGCTTTGGAAGATGAATATTTCAAATCAAGAAACTTATATCCAAATGTAGATTTTTACTCTGGAATTATTTACAGAGCATTAAATATTCCAACAGAAATGTTTACTGTTATGTTTGCTATTGGAAGACTTCCAGGATGGATTTCTCAATGGAAAGAAATGACTGAAGGTGGTGAACCAATTGGAAGACCAAGACAGATATATACTGGTGCTACTGAAAGAGAATATGTTGAAATCTCTAAAAGATAAACAGAGTTTTTAGCAATTAGTATTTAGTTATTAGATTAAATAAAAAAATCGGATTCAATTGAATCCGATTTTTTTATTTATTAAGTTTTAAGATTATTTATTCTTCTTCATCAGATATAGTTTCTGAAACTTCATCTAAATCATAATTATTATTTTTTGCTTTTTTAGAACCTTCATAAATACTGAATTTTCTAAAGCTACATTCTAAATCTCCATTATACATTTTAATTCTTCTTTCAGGACGCAATCCAATAGATTTAAAACCTTCTTCGCTTGCTGATATTACCCAACAAGTATACCCTTTTAATTCCGTTTTCATCCAATCCCCAAGAGAAGAATACATTTCTTCAATATTATCTCCCATTCTCTCTCCATAAGGAGGATTAGTAACCATAAATCCAGTGTCTTCAGGTTTTTTTACTTCGTCAAATGGACGTATATCCGTTTCAATAAAACGACCAACTGCAATTCCTTTTAAATTTCTTCTTGTTTTCATTATCATATCTGGATCAATATCAGATCCTACAATTCTACAAGGCAGTGATTGACAACGTTTAGTTGCAGCTTCATAAATTTCATCCCATAAAACAGTATCATAATTGGCGAAGTTTTTGAAAGCATAATGTTGACGTTCAATAGAAGAAGGGATTCCTGCAGCTAACATTGCAGCTTCAATTAAAATAGTTCCTGAGCCACAAAATGGATCAACAAAAGCAGATTTTCTATCCCAACCAGACATACGTACTAATGCAGCTGCAACAACTTCATTTAATGGAGCATCCCCTGCTGATTGACGATATCCACGTTGAAAAAGTGGTACTCCACTTGAGTTCAAAGAAATTGTAACATTTTGATCATTGATATATACATCAAATAATACTTGTGGTACTTTTATATGAACATCTGGTCGCTTACCAAATTTATTTCTAAAAGTATCTGCAATTGCATCTTTCACTAATAAAAAAGGAAATTGTGAATGTTTAAAGAAATCCGAAAAAATAGCTCCTTTTACTGCAAAAGTTTTAGTTACATCAAAATATTGAGTCCAATCAATCTTCATACATTTTTTATAAAGATCATCTTCGTTTCTAATTGAAAAATTAGCTACTTCAGCTAAAACAGAAATGGCACATCTAGAATGTAAATTCAAAAAATAAACATCTCTCCAAGTTCCAACAATCTGAACGGCACGATTTAACACTTTAACCTCAGAATAGCCTAATTCAACCAATTCTTCTTTTAAAACCTCTTCAAGACCATAAAAAGTTTTTAACGTAATATTCATTTTCACTTCACTATCATTCAATTTGTTCTCCATTTTGATTTTTTTTCTTTCAGAAATCCTGTTAATTTTGTACAAAAATAGCAAATTTGAAGTCAACATCCCGAAATATTTCTTTATTAACCTTTGTATTACTGTTATTATGCTCAACTTTTGCTCAGCAAAAGGTAGGTTTGGTGTTGAGTGGTGGCGGAGCCACTGGACTAGCTCACATTGGAGTTTTAAAGGCTTTAGAGGAAAAGGGAATACCAATTGATTATATTACTGGTACATCTGCAGGAGCATTAGTTGGTTCAATGTATGCATCTGGGTTTAGTCCGGAAGAAATTGAAAACTATGTGCTATCTGAAGATTTTCAATTAATGATAACTGGAAAAATTAAACCAAATCAACATTTTTTATTTCGTGAAGAAGAACAGAATGCTAGTTTAATAAATCTCTTATTTACTCATACTAATATTTTAAAAAAATCACTCCCAACTAATTTCATATCCTCTTCTTATCTCGATTTTGAAATGCTAAAATTATTGGGAACAACTGGAGCATCTTGTAATAACAATTTTGACAGTCTTTTTATTCCATTTAGATGCGTATCTTCGGATATAACAAATAAAAAAAGCATCACTTTCTCAGAAGGAAATTTAAACCAAGCAGTTAGATCATCTATGACTTTCCCTTTTTATTTTAGTCCACTTAAAATTAAAGGCAATTTATTATTTGATGGCGGTTTGTATAATAATTTTCCCGCTGATATAATGTACAAAGAATTTAGTCCTGACTTTATTATTGGGAGTAATGTATCAAATAATGCTGATGCTCCAATGGAAGATGATTTAATTAGCCAAGTTGTAAACATGCTTGTTTCCCATAGTGATTTTTCATTACCATGTGAAATTGGAATCATAATACAGCCTATAAGTAAAGTAAATACATTCGATTTTGAAGAAGTAAAACAAGCAATTAGTGATGGCTACAATTCAACTTTAAAATATTTGGATTCGATCGAAGTTCATGTTGAAAGAAAAATTTCAAAAGATGAATTACTTAAAAAAAGAGAAATTTTTAAAGCTAAAATTAATGATCTTAATATAGAGTCCATTACTTCAAGTTCTCTTAGTAAAGAGCAGGCGTTCTTCATAAAAAAATCATTTATTAATAAAAAAGAAAAAGTAATAAATTCTGACATAATTGAAAAAAGATATTTTAGATTGTATAATTCACAACAAATAGATTTTATTTACCCAACTATAAGTAAAAAAACAGATTCAACTTACAACTTAAATCTAGAGGTTAGAAAAGCAAAGGAATTCAAACTAGATGTAGGAGGACATTTTTCATCAAGAGCAATAAACACAGGTTACATAGGGATATCAGCAAAGAAACTAGGAAAAGTAGCTTCGGTATTAAAATTAGAATCTTATTTTGGAAAATTTTATGGATCTGCAAAAGCAGAATTAACAATTGAAACACCATCTGTTCATCCAGTTTCAATTTCACCGTATTTTGTTTTAAATCGTTGGGATTATTTTCACAATTTTGCAACTTTTTTTGAAGATATTAGACCTTCTTTTTTAATTCAAAAAGAAATGTATTTCGGTTTTAAATTTAATCACCCAATAAAAAATACTGCTGTAAGCATCTTGGATTTAAGAGGTTTTAACTTAGAAGATGATTATTATCAAACCACCAACTATACAAACAAAGACACGACAGACAAAACTTTTTTCAATGGATTTTCTTCAAGTTGGCAATTTTTAAAAAATACATTAAATAAAAAACAATTTGCATCAAGCGGACATTATTTCTCGTTTAAAGTAAAATATATTAATGGAACCGAAAACAGTATTAGTGGTTCTTCTTCTAAAAATTCACCATACAATATTATAAAACTACATTCTTGGATAAATATCAATTCTGAAGTTCAAACATTTTTAATAGATCATCAAAATTTTCATTTAGGATTTCATGCTAAAGGTGTATTGAATAGTCAATCTTTATATTCTAATTATACAGCTACTCTATTAGCAATGACTGCTTTTTCTCCAATTGCAGATGCCGAAACCTATTTTTTGCCCGAATACAGGTCTCCTCAATTCGTTGGAACTGGACTTAATTTTATTTTCTCTCTAAAAAAGAAGATTGATTTGAGAATTGACACTTATTATTACCAACCTTTTGTGCAATTAAATCAAAATATTGATAATGGTACATTTGGATATTCAAAACCATTTAAAGGTCAAGCGATATTGGCTTCATCATCAATAATTTACCATTCTTTTTTTGGACCAATTAGAATTACCTTAAATTATTTCCCTCAACAATCAAATCCATTAGCATTTCAATTCAGCTATGGTTATGTTATTTTTAATGACAGAGCAATTCGATAATGTTTGATTTTGGATGATTGATTTTGTATTAATCGAACTTTCAGTATTAAAAATCCATAATCATCTTTATATTTGCTTCAGAATACACTAAATAAATATGGAAAAAATAATCTGTGGAATACAACAAATGGGGATTGGAGTTCCAAATGTTCAAGAAATTTGGAAATGGTACAGAAAATTCTTAGGAATTAACGTTAGAATTTTCGAAGAAGCTGCAGAAGCTCCATTAATGACAAAATATACTGGTGGGATAGTTCAATCTAGAACAGCAACTTTAGCCTTAAGTATGGAAGGTGGCGGTGGCTTTGAAATATGGCAATATACTTCTAGAAATACAGAAAAACCTAAATTTGAAATTCAACTTGGTGATTTTGGACTTTATTCTTGTCGAATTAAATCACGTGATGTAAAAGAAACTTTTGACTATTTTAAAAAAAATGGCGCAACACTTTTAAGTGATGTAGTAAAAACTCCAAACGGAAAGCTTCATTTCTTTGCAAAAGACCCAAACGGAAATATTTTCAATGTGGTTGAAGGAAATGAATGGTTTTCCAATACTAATCACCCCTCTAAATGTGGAGCTGTAGCGGGAACATTAATCGGTGTTAGTGACATTGAAAAATCTTTAACTCTTTATAAAGATATTTTAGGATATTCTCAAGTAGAATATGATGAAACTGGTGTTTTTGATGATTTGAAAGGCTTACCTCAAGGAGATAAAAAAGTACGTCGTGTATTACTATCTCATCCCTCTTTAAGAAAAGGACCTTTCGCTCGTCTTTTAGGCCCAACTCAAATTGAATTAATTCAATCGCTTGAAAGAACTGATTGTAAAAAAATATTTGAAAATAGATTTTGGGGAGATTGGGGCTTTATTCATCTTTGTTTTGATATTCAAGGAATGGAAGCACTAAAAAAGGAATGTTCTGAAAAAGGATTCCCATTTACAGTTGATAGTGACAATTCATTTGATATGGGTGAAGCTGCAGGTAGATTTTCATATATCGAAGATCCTGATGGTACTTGGATAGAATTTGTTGAAACACACAAAGTTCCAATTATGAAAAAATTTGGTTGGTATATTAATTTAAAAAATAGAGATCCTAAAAAGCATTTACCAAATTGGATGTTACGCACAATGGGGTTAAACAAAATAAAAGATTAGTAACCAATTCAATATAAATACTTTAAAAAAGTAACGATTTTCAATTCTATTTTTAAATCTTAAATATAGAAACTATTAAAAATTAAACTAAAATATAGATTAATGAGAAAATATTTTTATTTCACGATTGGATTATTATTTATTTCATTTTCTTTTAATTCTTGTAAAGAAGATGTTGAGTTAGTTGGTGAATTTAAGGAAACAGCTGTTATTTATGGTTTACTCGATCAATCTGAATCTACCCATTTTATAAAAATAAACAGAGCTTTTATTGGTCCTGGTAATGCTTTAGAAATAGCTAAAATACCTGATTCCAGCTATTTTTCTAGTGTAAATGCAACGATTACTGAATACCTAAATAATTCCAAAACAGGTAAATCGTGGATATTAAAAGATACGATTATTAATACTAAAAAGACAAATGGTGTTTTTTATGCTCCAACAGAAAAATTATACTACTTCAAAGATTCTTCTTTAGGAGGATTAAATCCCAATGCTACTTATAAATTAGAAATCATCTTATACAAAGGAACTAATAAAGAATTCTTTGTTACAGGAGAAACAGGATTGGTAAATGGGATATCTTCAGGGCAAAGTTCACAAAATGCTTCATTCGATTTTGTCAATAGTACTGATGGAAAACTCAAAGCTACCAATATTTCTATTTCTAATACGGGGAATGCTTCGGTCATAAATGCTTCAATCAAAATCGAATTTGATGAATATCAAAATAGTACAATTGTAAATCCTGTGAGTTTCATTTGGAATACAGGAGAATCAGAAGTTCAATCAAATTCTACTTTTAGCACTTCTATTCATGGTCAAATGTATTATGATTTAATTAAAACAAATACCACTTCAAATCCAATAATTACTAAAAGGAAATTAAAATCTATGACAATTATTTTAACCGGAGGGTCAGATGAGTTTAATAATTATATAAATACAAATAAACCTAGCAATTCTCTTGCTCAAACAAAACCAAACTACACAAATTTGAAAGTTAGTAACGATAATTATGTAATTGGTATTTTTTCATCTAGACAAACTGTTACTATAGTAAAACCTTTTTCTATTGCCCTACAAAATTCTAGCTGTTTAAGTCAGAAGTCTCGGCAAGAATTATGTGAAGGTGTTACTACTTCTGGGTTATTATTTTGCAGTGATAATAATTATGATGCAAATAAATCTTTTTATTGTCATTAAGCCTATTGTTTTCAGGTATAATAAATTATTAAATAGTATCTTCGGTAAAAATATTTTATCGAAGATTTTTTTATTTATGAGCGACCGAAAAACACTTTTTGCTGATGTAATACTTCCGATTGCAATTCACCAAGTTTTCACTTATCGAATTCCTTATGAATTGAATGAAGCGGTATTTCCCGGTATACGTGTAGTTGTTCCTTTTGGTAAATCTAAATTATTAACTGGTGTTGTAACAAAAGTACATGAAACCATTCCAACTGTTTATCAGGCAAAATATATAGAATACGTTTTAGACGAAACACCTATTATTACAAAAAATCAATTTCAATTATGGCAATGGATTTCATCTTATTATATGGCTCCTATTGGAGATGTAATGAATGCTGCTTTACCCTCAAATTTCAAACTTGCTAGTGAAACCAAGATTGTACTTCATCCCGATTTCGATCTCACTAAAATAAAACTAGACGATCGTCAATTTCAAATTATCGAAGCTCTTCAAATTCGTGAAGTTTTAGATTTAAAAGAAATATCTGAAATTGTGGGAATCAAAACAATTCAACCCATTATTAAAGCTTTAATAGATTTGAAAGCGGTGATGTCGTTAGAGGAAATGTCTGAAAAATTCACTCCTAAAACAGCAATATTCATTCAATTAAGTGAAACGATTTCGAATCAACTCGTTCTCGAAGAAACAATTAAATATTTAGAATCAAAAAAAGCAGCAAGGAAACAATTAGAAACTTTACTTCTAATTCTAAAAGAAGGAAATTATTCAAACAATCAATTGGAACCAATTTTAAGAAAACAATTGGAAGAAGCAGGAGTATCCATTTCTTCTTTAAACACACTTGAAAAAAATGGAATTATAACGCAAAGCAGAATAGAAATATCTCGTTTCACAAAAACAGCTGACTCTACTTCTGATTTTAAAACTTTAGCTCCTTCTCAAGAACTAGCTCTTAAAGAAATTAGAGAATCTTTCGAAAGTAAACAAGTTTCATTATTGCATGGTGTTACTGGTTCTGGTAAAACAGAAATATATGTAGAATTAATTCGAGAACAATTAGAACAAGGTAAACAAGTTTTATATTTATTGCCTGAAATCGCACTGACTACTCAACTTATTCAACGTTTATCCGCATATTTTGGAGAATTAATCGGTATATACCATTCAAAATTTAACCAAAATGAACGAGTAGAAATTTGGAATAATGTATTAAATAATAACCAAAATAGATTTAGAATTATACTTGGGGCACGTTCATCCATTTTTCTACCATTCTCAGATTTAGGTTTAATAATAGTAGATGAAGAACATGAAAGTTCGTTTAAACAATACGACCCATCCCCAAGGTATAACGCAAGAGATTGCGCTGTAGTTTTAGGTCACATGTATAAAGCCAAAGTACTATTAGGTTCTGCAACACCCTCAATTGAAACATATTACAACGCAACAATAGGTAAATATGGCTTAATAAACTTAACCGAACGTTTTGGAGGTCTTAAATTACCCGAAATATTTTGTGCTGATTTAAAAAAAGAACGTCGTCAAAAAAGTATGCAATCGCATTTTTCCTCCTATTTAATGGATACTATGAGAAGTGCATTAAATAAAGGTGAGCAAATAATTTTATTTCAAAATAGAAGAGGTTACACACCAATGTGGCAATGTGAAATTTGTAACTGGACACCAAAATGTAAAAATTGCGATGTGTCATTAACGTATCATAAACATACTAATACTTTAAAATGTCATTATTGCGGACATCACTCACCTCCTATCGGAACTTGTTCTGCTTGCGGGAGTAATCGTCTAAAAATGTTAGGATTTGGAACGGAAAAAATTGAAGATGAATTATCTATAATGCTTCCCGAAAAAATAATTCAACGCATGGATTTAGATACTACTCGTTCTAAAAATGCGTATGAAAATATTATAAATGATTTTGAAAATCGACAAATTGATATTCTTATTGGAACGCAAATGGTGACCAAAGGATTAGATTTTGACAATGTAAGCTTAGTAGGTGTCTTAGATGCCGATATGCTTCTTAATAGAACAGATTTTAGAGCCTTTGAGCGCTCTTATCAACTTATTTCACAGGTAGCAGGAAGATCGGGTCGAAAGCACAAAAGAGGATCAGTAATTATTCAAACTGGCGATCCAGATCATTGGGTAATTCAAAAAATTATCAATCACGATTATGTAGGTTTTTACGAAAGTGAAATTTTAGAACGAAAAAATTTCTTTTATCCACCATTTTTTAAAATAATTGACATTACCTTAAAACACAAAGAAGAATATATTCTAGATAAAGCCGCGATAGATTTTGGTAACCAATTAAGAGATATTTTCAAGGAAAGAGTTTTAGGTCCAGAATATCCAATTGTTAAAAGGGTAAAAAATTTATACCTAAAAAAGATTACACTTAAAATAGAAAGAGATGCTCCGGAGAAAAAAGTAAAGGAACGCATACAAGAATTAGTTTCATCCTTCTATAGCGTTCCTTTTAATAAATCAATACGAATGGTAATCGATGTTGATCCTGCTTAACCTAGGTAAGTTTGAAGCATTCTACTTCGGGAGGTATGTTTCAACCTTCTGATTGCCTTTTCTTTTATTTGTCTAACTCTTTCTCTAGTCAAATCGAATTTTAAACCAATTTCTTCAAGTGTTAACGGATACCTTCCGCTTAAACCAAAATACATTCTAACAACATCACCCTCTCTAGAAGTTAAGGTAGTTAACGATCTTTCAATATCTTTACGAAGTGACTCTACTACCAATTCATTTTCAGGACTTGGTAAACTATCATTTGGCAATAAATCATACATATTTGAAGACGATTCATCACCTTCTACCAAAGAAGCATCCATTGAAACATGCCTTCCATTACTAGCTAAAGACTGTCTTACATCTTCATTAGAACATTCTAACAAATCTGCCAATTCATCAACTGAAGGTGGTCTTTCATATTTTTGTTCAAGCTCAGAATATGCTTTATTTATTTTATTAATTACACCAATTTTATTAAGTGGTAATCGAACGATTCTAGCTTGTTCTGCCAATGCCTGTAAAATAGATTGACGAATCCACCAAACTGCATAAGAAATAAATTTAAAACCTCTCGTTTCATCAAAACGTTCTGCCGCTTTAATTAGTCCCATATTTCCTTCATTAATTAAATCAGGAAGTGCTAATCCTTGATTCTGATATTGCTTTGAAACTGAAACTACAAACCTTAAATTAGCTCTTGTCAAACGTTCCAAAGCCTTCTTATCACCTTGCCTGATTAATATAGCTAAACGAACCTCCTCGTCTGCAGAAATCATATCTTCTCGAGCGATTTCTTGTAAGTATTTATCCAATGAGGCAGTTTCTCTGTTGGTTACTTGTTTTACGATTTTAAGCTGTCTCATAGCAAAGTGTTTTTAATTAATAAATCCTCATGTGTCCATAACTCTTAAATTAAGCATAAGTAATTTGTTATACATTAAATTTTTATTAATATTTCACCTAAATGAATAAATACTATGTTTTGATAGGACATTTAATTATATACATCGAATATTAATAAATTTGATTGACTTTAAAAGTAAATTTTTAACCCTTATTAGAATAAATCAATTGAAATAAGAATGTTTCTATTAATAGATTGATTAATTTTGCGGTTATGAAAATTTTAATGGTTTGTCTAGGAAACATTTGTCGATCACCATTAGCGGATGGACTGATGAGAAAAAAAATAAATGACAATAAATTAGATGTCATTGTAGATTCTGCAGGAACTTCTGGAATACATGCAGGAGAATCACCTGATTTTAGAATGTGTCAAACAGCAAAAAAATTTGGGACTTCAATTGACGATTTAAGGTCGAGAAAATTTATTATTGAAGACTTTGATAATTTTGATGTTATCTATGTGATGGATAAAAGCAATAAGTCCAATATTCTACAACTCGCAAGAAATGAAGAGGATAAGAAAAAGGTTCAATTAATACTAAACCAAACCTATCCTGGGCAAAATATTGAAGTACCAGATCCATATTATGGAGGTGAAGAAGGATTTATTGAAGTATATCATTTCTTAGACAAAGCAACAGATTGTATTCTGGAAAAAATTAAAAATAACGAACTATTTTAAAAAGTTCACTCAAAACAAATATATGTCTCACATTGCTCACGGTAAAATATACCTTCTCCCTACAACTTTAGGAGGAGAAACAACTTCAGATATCATACCTCATGATGTCGCAAAACTAGCTGTAACATTTCGTTATTTTGCAGTTGAAGATATAAAAATGGCACGTAGATATTTACGAAAATTAGACCGTGAATTCCCGATTGATGAATCTACTTTTTTCATCTTAAATAAAAATACGCCACAGGACGAATTATACAAAATGATTAAACCCGTTTTATCCGGAGAAAATTTAGCTATAATTTCTGATGCTGGTTGTCCTGGTATTGCTGACCCAGGAGCTGAGCTTGTCGCGCTTGCACATGAACACGACATACATGTCATGCCTTTAGTTGGCCCATCTTCTATTCTATTAGGACTTATGGGGAGTGGTTTTAATGGTCAGAGCTTCACTTTTCATGGTTACCTTCCAAAAGAAAGAAAAGAAAGAGTTAAAAAATTAAAAGATTTTGAAGGAGATGCTAGAAGAAATGACCGTACTCATATATTTATGGATACGCCTTTTAGAAATATGAATGTACTTGAAGATTTATTAAATGAATTAGCCGATACTACAATGTTGTGTATTGCCCATAATTTAACAATGCCTAACGCCTCAGTAAGAACCTATTCAATAAAAAACTGGAGAGAAAAAGCATTTGACTTAGAAAAATATCCAACTATGTTTTTGATTGGAATTAGTCAGAGCAAAGGTTAAATTTATTTTAACATATTGAATGTTTGATATTTGAAATTATTTTCATTAATCAAACATTCAATAATTTATTTTATTTAATACCTCTAGTTTTCTTCAAATTGTCGTATGCACTTTGAATTTGTTGAAATTTTTCTTTAGCACCCTTTTCATATTCCTCACCCATTGACGCTACTTTATCAGGATGAAACTTAATTGCCATTTTTCTATATGCTTTCTTAACCTCATCATCTGTAGCTGATGAGTCAATTCCTAAAATTTTATAATCAGAATCGGCATTTCTATAAAACATATTTTTGATACTCTCAAAATCAACATTAGAAACACCCATCATTGATGCAATAACATTCATCACATTCAATTCTGATTCTGAAACCAAACCATCTGCTTTAGCTATACCAAACATATAATGAAGTAGTTGCATCCTTACTTCTGGCTGCATTCTCATTTTTATATCTGAACAGATTTGATCCAAAGGAATCTCTCCTGATTCTAAAAAATGCTTTAATGTTTGTAAATGAGTATTGGAATAATTTTCTCCAAATTGTTGTTTCAGAAATTGCTTTACATAATCCAATTCTGATTTCACTACTTTTCCATCCGCCTTCATTACGGCTGCTGAAAGAGCCATAATTATTGTTGGGACATCATTTTGAGAAGATCTTTGTTGATAATATTGAAAAAGATCTTCTGATTTGAACTCACGTCCTTCTGATTTAGCTTGAGCTTTTGCTTTACTTATAACAGTTTGATAATTATCAATAAAGCCACCTACAATAAAACCTAAAAAAGCCCCTGAAAATCTCCTTCCTAATAAGAAAAATCCACCAACTGCAAAAATCCATTTAAACAAAATATTCTATTTTTATGTTAAAAAAAATACGGAATCACTACTTTAGTAATGATTCCGCAAACAAAATTATATTTAAAATAATTTATACCAACTCAATACTTCTATCGATAAAATTACTCAATGCTTCACCTTTTAACATACCTTGTGAAAGTAAAGCTAAATCTGTCAATTGCTTAACTTTAGCAGTTTTATCACCTTCACTCGAAGCATTTAAAACTTCAGATATTTTTGAGTGATTTCCATTTACAACCATATTGTAAGTTTCAGGAAAAGCACCAAAGAAACCTGCACCACCCATTTTTTGTTGTTCCATCATTCTACGGATGAATTCAGGCTGAGTAATTACAATCGGGGCATCATTAGCACTCATACTCTCAAATTGAATATGAAATTTATCTTTGTTAACAGTACTTTCAAATAAAGGTTTCAATATTTCTTCATCTTCTTTTGACAATACTGAAGGTAATTCTTCATCTTTTTTAATTAATTTATCTAAAGTATCAGAATCAACTCTAACAAACGAAATGTTTTCAATCGATTGTTCCATTTTAGAAATCCAATGAGAAACTAAAGGTCCGTCTAAATGTAATACTTCATACCCTCTATCCGTAGCTTTTTTCACAAAAGAAAACTGTTCATCTGGATTGTTTGTATAAAGAATTATAGTTTTCCCTTCTTTATCAGTTTGTAAAGCTGTTATTTTCTCTTTATATTCTTCAATTGTATAATATGTACCTGCTGTATTTTTAACTAAAGAAAAAGATTTTGCTTTCTCTGAAAACTTTTCATCAGAAAGAGTTCCGTATTGAACAAAAATTTGTAAATCATCCCATTTTTCTTCAAAATCTTTACGATCTTTCTTAAACATTTCAGCTAATTTATCTACTACTTTTTTAGTAATATGTGCTGAAATTTTCTTTACATTACTATCGCTTTGTAAATAAGATCTTGAAACATTTAAAGGAATATCTGGAGAATCAATTACACCATGAAGCAAAGTCAAGAATTCAGGTACTATTTCAGCTACACTGTCTGTAATGAAAACTTGATTTGAATAAAGATTAATTTTATTACGTTGAACTTCTACATTCTCCTTGATTTTAGGGAAATATAAAATTCCTGTTAAATTAAAAGGGTAATCAACATTTAAATGAATATGAAATAAAGGGCTATCGAAAGATGTTGGGTATAACTCTCTGTAAAAAGCGTCATAATCATCATTTTTCAAATCAATCGGAGCTTTTGTCCAAGCTGGTTCTGGATTATTAATCTGATTAACAACTTCAATCGCCTCTCTTTTAACATTTCCTTTATCATCTTTTTCACCTGAAGGACTATCAATATATTCCGTTTTTGTTCCGAAAATTACTGGAGTTGGTAAAAATTTACAATATTTATTTAAGATTCCAGAAACTCTTGCTTTTTCTAAAAATTCTTTTGAATCTTCAGAAATAAAAAGTACTATATCTGTTCCACGATCTTCTTTTTCAATTTCAGTAATTGTAAATTCAGGAGAACCATTACTTTCCCATTGAACAGCTTTAGCTCCTTCATGACGTGAAAGAGTTCTAATTTGAACTTTTTCTGCTACCATGAAACCAGAATAAAAACCTAAACCAAAATGTCCGATTATTTGTTCTGCACCTTCTTGACCTTTATATTTTTGCAAAAACTCTTCAGCACCAGAAAATGCAATCTGATTTATATATTTATCAATTTCTTCTTCAGTCATTCCAATTCCTCTATCACGAATTGTTAACGTTTTTTCATTTACGTCAAGAATAACCTCTACTTTCAACTCTCCCAATTCACCTTTAAACTCACCATTTGATGATAAAAATTTTAATTTCTGAGTTGCATCTACAGCATTCGAAACTAATTCTCGTAAGAAAATCTCATGATCTGAATACAAGAATTTTTTGATAATTGGAAAAATATTTTCCGTTTGGACATTGATTTGACCTGTTCTCATAATTTAAATTTAATTTAATTTGTTACACTTAATCAATGTTTATGCCATCCGTAAAAACTGACAAAATGTCGGTAAAAAATTAGGCAAATTGACGCTTAACTTAACCAATGTTTATTCTTATTTTTGAGACATAATTAAAACGAGTGTATCTTTTAGAAATTACATATTTTTTAGCATTTATTTTTGCCTTCAGATATTGGTCTATTTTACAACTAAAAAATTTACCAGTATGGTCTATGCCAATAGCATTTACTATTAAAATAGTAGTTGCAGTAATTTTTTTAGCGAAGTATTTACATCCTGACAGTAATAATCTTATTCCATCTGATACTATGCGTTTTTTATCAGATGGTGCAATACTTCGAAATGTTTATAATGAATCCCCAAAAGATTATTTCTCATTATTATTTGGATTTGGGGACGAAATGTTATTTGTAAAAAAATATTTAAGTCAAACGGAATTTTGGGATACTCAAAATATTATGATTGCTAATGACTCTAGAAATATTATTAAAATTCAGAGTTTAATTCATTTTATTTCTTTTGGTAAACCTATAATCCATTCACTTTTCATGTGTTTTATTTCTTTAATTGGACTCAAAAATCTTTTTATAGCATTTAAACCATATACTACTTTAGAACCATTTACTTTTTTTTTAATCCTCTTACTTTTTCCAAGTTTATTGTTTTGGACTTCTGGAATTTTAAAAGAACCCTTTTTATTTTTAGGCTTATCCATTTTAATTAGAGCATTATTAATTCCAGAATTATTATTAAAACGTATCATTTTAGGTTTTGTTGGAATAATAATTTTACTAAGTATTAAGCCTTATGTCTTGCTCTGCATGATTCCTTCAACTATTTTTTATATCCTTTATAAATACATTTTTAAAGCTAAACTTTTAATTAGCATACTAACTTTTTTCTTAATTGGACTATCGATCATAGTGCTTTTTCCTGGACAACGAGAAAAATTAGTTGAAAATATTTCAAGAAAACAATACGATTTTGATCATCTCGGAAAAGGAGGACTATATATCAAAGGTGATACTAGTTACATTTATTTTGAACATAAAGATTATGAGACTCTAATTATCAATAAAAAAGACAGTATTGTAAAAGTTATAAAGCCTACACCTTGCTTAATTGTATCTCGAGAACATAAATATAAACCTAAAACTCACATATATATTCCAGACAATAAAAATAGAATTATCACTTATAATGTAAATGGAGCTTTAAGCTACATAAAAACTACACCCATAAATAACTCTTTTTCTCAATTAATAATAAACATTCCAGAAGCATTATTGAATAGTTATTTCAGACCTTTTCCTAGTGATCCTGGAAGCACACTTAAATATCCAGCAATGATTGAAACTTGGATAATTACATTATTTCTAATGTATTCAATTTACAAAAGACGAAAATTAAGTAAACAAGAAATTGGATTAATTGCTAGTCTAATTATATTTTCATTATTTTTATTAATAATAATAGGTTGGACAACTCCTATAATCGGTGCAATTTATAGGTATCGTTTACCTGCACAATTAGCTATTTTACTTATTGCTACACTTTTATTTAATACCAATAAAAAAACAGAGTTGAAAAAATGATAATTTCAATTTTATATTTCTTTATCTTTTTAATTATCTTCAGGTACTCAAAACACCTACAAATTGAAGATACTCCTAAATGGACGATGCCTTTTGCATTTGTTATAAAAATAGCAATGGGACTTATTTTTTCATATGTTTATATTTATTCAAATAAAAACCCTGACGAACTTTCTGATGCAATCCGATTTTTAAATGAAAGTAAACAACTTTATTCTGTTTTTTTTCAATCAAAAAGTGACTTTTTGGCTTTATTTACAGGGATTGGTGACAATGCAAGAATGATTCATCAATATATGCAAAACTCATTTATATGGGATGCTGGAAATTTTACATTTATTAATGATTCAAGAAATACGATAAGAATTCATAGTTTAATTCACTTCATTTCATTTGGAGAACCATTTGTTCATACTATAATCATGTGTGGGTTATCATTAATTGGAATTCAACAACTTCACAAAGCTTTTGCTCCTTACTCAAAATTAAATCCACTGCTATTCTTTCTTTCAATTTTATTATTTCCAAGTTTACTATTTTGGAGTTCAGGAATATTAAAAGAACCTTTATTAATTTTAGGTATTGGTTTGACAGCAAGAGCTTTACTGATAAAAAAAGCTAAAAATAAACGATGTTTTTTTGGGGCATTGGGATTAATTTTACTTATATTATTTAAACCTTACATACTTTTATGCCTTTTACCTAGTTTCTTATTTTATACTGTATATATTTATTTATTTAAAAGCAATCTAATTTACACTTTTATTTTTTTTACTATACTTTTAGTCTTTAACATTTTAATATTCCCATCAAAAACAAAAGCAATTACAGTAAATTTATCCCGAAAACAATTTGATTTAGAAAATGTTGGACATGGAGGAATACACGTTATAGATAATGGGAAAAATAGATTTTATTATTTTAAACCGGAGGACTATAAAAACATAAAAATAAAAGATGGTTTCGTTCAACTTATCAAACCTTCAAAAGCAATTGTTATTCCAGATGATCAATCAAAAATACCATACGATACAACTCTCAATTCAATTGTAAAAAGTTGGCGAATTCATATAATTATGCCAGGAACTAATAGCTATATAAAAACTACAAATATTAATAATTCAACTCTTCAACTAATTAAAAATATACCTGAAGCTTTAATTAATACTTTATTTAGACCCTTTCCAAATGACAATGGAAGTTTTTTAATGTATCCAGCTATGTTTGAAGTATGGGTACTTTCAATATTTATTTTAATATCCGTCTATTTAAAAAAGGAAATTGATAAAAAAACCAGAGGAATAATTATTAGCTTGTTACTTTTTGCTACTTTATTATTACTACTAATTGGCTGGACTACACCCGTTTTGGGCGCAATAGTTCGATTTAGATTTCCTGCACAACTTGCATTATTTTTAGTTGGGGCAATTATTATCAATCCTTCAAAAATGAAAAAAAAACATGAATAAATATATATTTATAACAGGTTCAACATCAGGATTTGGAGAAGCTTGTGCTAACCTATTTGCTCAAAATGGTTGGGATTTAATTTTGACCGGTAGACGACGTGATCGACTTGAAAATTTAAAATCTAAATTAACATCTCAATTTGGAGTAAAGATTGAAATACTTTGCTTCGATGTCAGAAAATTAAAAGAAGTTAACGAGTCAATCGGAAGTCTTTCGTTAGAAATTACTTCTAAAATAGAAATATTAATTAATAATGCAGGTTTAGCTGTAGGTCGAGACCCTATTGATTCTGGTATCGTTGAAGATTGGGAAAGAATGATCGATACAAATATAAAAGGACTACTTTATATAACTAAGGCAATTGTGCCTTTTTTGAAGAAAAATAAGAAAGGTCATATTTTCAATTTAGGAAGTATTGCTGGAAAAGAAGTTTATCCAAGTGGAAATGTATATTGTGCTACAAAACATGCAGTTGATGCATTATCAAAAGCGATGCGTATCGATTTAGTCGAGCACTCAATTAAAGTTACAAATATTGCTCCAGGTGCTGCTGACACCGAGTTTTCTATAGTAAGATTCAAAGGCGATAAAGAAATTGCGACTAGTGTTTATGAAGGATTTCAACCATTATTGGCTAATGATATTGCTGAAACAATATACTTTGTCGCAACACGTCCAAAACACGTTACAATTAATGATTTAACAATTATGCCAACAGCCCAAGCATCTGCAACAGTACTTTGGAAAGAATGATTTTTTTAATTCAATAAATTAATCAATATATCGATATCCTCTTTTTTATTAAAAGAGTGTAAACAGATTCGTAACCCCTCACTTCCAACTGGAACAGTAGGTGAGAATATAGGTTTAACGGCTAAATTTAATAATTGCATTTTTTCTGCAATCTTTTTAGTTAATTCAATATCACCAATTTTAATCAACTGTATAGGAGAGTTAAAATCAGAAACACACCATTTAAGATTTATTTTTAATCTAAAATAATCTATATTTTCTTTTAATTTTTTTCGTTCCAATATAGATCTTTCATCTTTCAAAACCTCCATTATTCTTAAATAAGCATCTGGTGGTAATGCTGTAGTATAAATAAAAGATCTTGAAAAATTAATTAAATATTGTTTTAATTTTTTCTCACAAAGTACACAAGCTCCATGAGACCCAAATGCCTTTCCAAAGGTAATTATGCGAGCAAAAACTTTATCTTCTAACTTTAATTCCGAAACTAAACCTCGACCTAATTGACCAAAAACTCCACCTGAATGTGCTTCATCAACAATTAAATAAGCAGCATATTTTGTACATAATTCCATAATTTCAATTAATGGAGCTATATCACCATCCATTGAATACAAAGATTCTACAACAACATATCTTACTCCTTGAACTTTAGATAATTTTAGCTCTAAGTCAACTAAATCATTATGTTTAAATGAATTAGAACTAGCGAAACTTAATCTCAACCCATCTCTAATACTTGCATGAATATATTCATCATAAAAAACAAAATCACCACGTTGAGGAACGGAACTAAAAAAACCTAAATTAGCATCATAGCCAGAATTAAAAATCAAAGAAGATTCTGAGTTAAAAAAATCAGCTAAAAAAACTTCTGCTTTCAGAGATTCATTCGATGTTCCTGAAATTAATCGTGAACCCGTACTTCCATATTTAGAAGCATTCTCAGATTTAAATTTAATTTTAGAAAACCCCAAATAATCGTTGGAATAAAAATCAATAAATCCTTCAAACGAAGAAAGGGAACGTAATGTCCCCTCTTCTATTCTTTTATTTAATTTATCTTGAAGTTTTTGATCCACTATAAATTTTCTACTGTTGAGACCTTTCTTGGCTCAAAACCGGCTTCTTTAGCTGCCAACAAATCAGCTGCTCTTTCAGCCTCTTTCTTTTTACGAGCATCAATAATAGGATCTGAATGAGTAACAGGTTTTTCACCTTCTGTATAAGCCGCTTTAGGCAATAAACCTAATATTTCAAACATTTCTTTATCCTCATTAAACTCTGGATTAGGAGTTGTCAATAATTTATCTCCAGCAAAAATTGAACCTGCACCAGCCATAAAACAAAGTGCTTGTCCTTCCATGTTCATTTTAGTTCTTCCTGCAGATAAACGTACAACAGATTCAGGAAAAGCAATTCTTGTAACAGCAACCATCCTTATCATTTCCCATTGTTCTATTGGTTTTTGATCTTCTAAAGGAGTTCCTTCAATAGCAACTAAAGCATTAATAGGAATAGAATTTGGTGGAGTTTCCATTTCCATATAACTCATTAGTAATCCAATTCTATCTTCAACAGCTTCACCCATACCAATAATACCACCTGAACAAACTGTTAATCCTGCCTTACGAGCATTATCAATTGTATTCAAACGATCTTCATATTCTCTTGTAGAAATTACATCACCGTAAAATTCTTTAGATGTATCTAAATTATGGTTGTAAGCAAATAATCCAGCATTTTTTAAACGTTTAGCTTGATCTTCATTCATCATACCTAATGTACAACAAACTTCCATATCTAAATCGTTAACAGCCTGAACCATTTCTACAACATTATCAAAATCTTTATTGTCTCTAACTTCTCTCCATGCAGCCCCCATGCACAAGCGTGAAGATCCATTTGCTTTCGCATTTTTAGCTTGCTCAACAACAGAATCAACTGTCATTAACTTATGAGCTTCAACATCCGTATGATAACGAGCAGCTTGGGGACAGTATCCACAATCTTCAGAACACCCTCCAGTTTTAATACTCAACAAAGAAGACATTTGAACTTCTCTTGGATTATGAAATTGACGATGGATAGTCGCTGCCTCAAATACCAATTCTAACAATGGTTTATTATATAATTCTAATAAAGTTTCTTTTGTATTATATGTAGGATTTACTTTCATATATAGATAATTTGTTTTTTAACAGTTAAATGAATCGATTACGCAACAACGAAGTGAATAAACCTTTAAGAACTATAATAATATGCATGTTTCTAATCATGGCTATACCATACTGTTCAATTTGAATACAAAGATAACTTATTGATCTGAAAATTAAAATTTATTTGTTCAATAAACAAACAGCATATGCTTTAATTGCTCTGCCCTCACCAAAAGAATCAACTTTCTCATGAGTAGAAGCTTTTAATGATACAGCATCTAAGTCAACTTTTAAGATAGAAGCTAGTATTTTCTGCATATCAGGAATATGGGGATTTAATTTAGGACTTTCTAAAATAACAGTACAATCAATATTTATAATACTGTACCCTTTTTCATGAACCAATTTAACAACATCTTTCAATAAAATTTTACTATCAATCCCTTTGTATTGAGGATCTGTATCTGAAAAATGAAAACCAATATCTCTTAAATTTGCTGCTCCTAAAAGGGCATCACAAATTGCATGAATTAAAACATCTGCATCGGAATGACCTACTGCACCAAACTCTGAAGGAATTTGTTTACCTCCTATAAAAAGTAAATGTCCAACCGCTAAACGGTGGACATCAACTCCAAAACCAATTCTAATATTCATTTTTAATTTGATTTATCTACTGCATCTCCAACAGTATATCGCAAAGTAAATCTTATAGTATTTGCAAGTGGACTATTTTTTCCACTTACAGAAATTAAATAAGACATATCAATACCTAAATTATTATACTTAAAACCAGCACCAAAATTTACATACTTACGGTTTCCTTTGTTTTTATTTTCATAAAAGTAGCCCGTTCTTAGAGCAAAAACATTGTTATACCAATACTCTAAACCCGTAGCTATATTAATTTCAGTTAATTCTTCTTTTAGTCTAGACCCTTTTAGAATTTGATAAGACCCATCAGAATTTTGAATAAAATTGCCATTATTATCTTTTGCGACTACTCCTGGCGCATCATGAAAAGATTGAAGCATTCCAGCAATAACTCCTACATCATTATTTTTACCTGATACAATTGCACCATCTTTAGCATAAATAGGCGGTGTTGGCACCAATAACTTCTGAAGCTCAAACGCTAATAAAACATTATTAAACCTGTCTAAATCAGCCCTATAAGATGTAGCCATCTTCAAATTCATCGGAATAAAATCTCTTTTAGCATTTTCAGAATAAGTTATTTTATTACCAACGTTATTTATCGTTGTAGCAAAAGTATACGCCCCAGATAAACTACCTATTTTAGCATTTTCACTAAAGTAGGTGAAAGATAAATCTGTAGCTCCAGCAACAGCAGCTTTCGTATTTACTCCTCCAACGACCAAACCACCTGTCAAATTTGAATAAGCAAATTTACCGTTAAGTCCAACACTTAATTTTTCACTTAACTTAAATGCATAAGCTCCCGCAATTTCATATTCACTTGGTTTATCATTTCTAATTACATTTCCCGAATTATCAGTAAATGTAATTTCTCCTAAACTAAAATAACGCAAAGAGCCTCCAATTGCATGTTTTTGATTTATCTTATAATAACCTGAAATATAAGATAAATGAATATCATTCGTTAATTGTCTCAACCATGGAACATAAGACAACCCTATTTCTGCTTTTTTCTTTGCAAAACTCAACATTGAGGTGTTCCAATATATAGACGTAGAATTTGGACTCAATGCAGTACCAGCTTCGCCCATTCCTCCCGCTCTCGAATCTGGGGTAATTGATAAAAAAGGAAGGGCGGTAGTAATTGTATTCATTGTCAAATCATTTTTAGAAACACCACTTAAATTAGGAGTTTGTGCTATTAATGAACTCGACATAAAGACTAAAACAAATAAACTTATAAAAAATACTCTCATTTTTATTACCATAAAATTTTATGTTTACAAATATACGTAAAGGAATAACTTTTATTGTATTGCTATTTTAATATTACTAACTTTTCTTGTTTTTCAGATGTTTTTCCTTCAGGTGTTTTTACTTTTAATCGATAAACGTAAACACCTTTTGCTAATTGATCTCCATAATCATCTAATCCATCCCAAGAAATACCATTACTTCTATATCCATTGGTCAAAACTTGCTGATTAATAGTTTTAACTAATCTCCCTGAAACCGTAAACACTTGTATTTGAGCTTCTAGATCATTACATACCTGATTATGTTCAAAGTAAAATTCAGTTTTAGTTGTAAAAGGATTTGGATAATTCAACACATGTTCTAAAGCTAATTCTACTTTTTCTTGAACAATGAAATCTAAATTAGCTTCCGATGAATTATTGTTCACATCCCAAACCTTCAGTAATAATGTATGTCTTCCTTTATCTAACTTTGAGAAATTATATTGAATAGAACCCGACTGATAGGAATCTATATTAGCAGTATAATATTCATTTAAAACTATTGGTTTAGATGTATTACCATCTAAAATCGCTAAAATGTCGTGACCAATTCCATTCCCAACTGTATTAATTCCATTCTCATCGTATAATTTAGCTATTAACATTGGTGTCTCATCTGTAATACCATTATTTGCAAAACTTTCACTATTCAAATTCATTTCAATTTGAGGACCATTATCATCTTGAATACCCAAAGGATCAACACCACCAATTATCAATCTATTATCTTGACCAGAAGCGTCAAACACTCCATTATCGGCATAATAACTTATTTTTCCTTTTCCATAAGTATAATTAATATCTTTTGGGACTATAAAAGAAAATTCAAAAAAACCTTTATTAATCGTAACTTTCCCCTTGTACAAGGCATTTTTTTGAATTGAAAAAGGAATAATTGGAGATTCAGTATCTTGACCTAAAGTAGATTGATTTTTAGATTTATCAAAGACAGTTGGAGAAAGAACTCCATTAAAATCAGTCAGAATATTTGAAGAAAAGTCTTCTATATGTCCTTTAATTGTTATTTTACTTAAAGCTTTAATTGTATCAATTTCGATAGACGGGCTCAAAGAGTTAATACTATCAGTTATAATTTTCATTTTAGGCAAAGCTATTTGCAGAGCAGGGTCACCAATCAAAGTAAAACTCCTTTTATTATCAGAAGAGCCCGAACTGTTTTTTGTTAATTTGATAATTTCACCAAAAGTAAGAGGCATATTATTCGCATCTCTTTTAAAAACATTTTCATAAAATTTAGCCCCTGTTATAGTATTAACCCCAAAAAAAACGGAGCGAGTTGTCGTCATTAAAGCAATTGCAGCACCGTAAGGATTTAAGGAAGCCCATTCACCTGCAGAAACCCTAGAAGGATCATCGTATTTTGTAAATTCACATGTTGCTGAAACCATTAAATGAAGTTTATCAATATTTTTCCAATCTTGAATTTGAGGGATTGTTATTACCCTTTCTTCAGCAACACCTGTTTCCCCTCCATGTCCAACATAATTAACAATCAAAGCCCCTCTTTCTACTCTATCTGTAATTGCCTCATACACTTCAGGATATCTTTGACCTCCAGCATTAGAAATTTGTGTAAATGCATCCAAATATAATTTATCAGAATTAATTTCAGGATAATTATTTTTTACAAAAATTGAATTAGGTTCTGCATCTTGGGTAACAAAATATCCATTTTCCTCGTCATCGGCAATGAATATATTTTTCAATCTCCAATCACCAAAAGTAGAGCTACCATTAGTTGCAACTATACAACAATTTGTAGTTGATGAAGAAAATAAATTAGATCCATTTTTAAAATAATGTTCAATTTTATCAACCTGTTGTTTGGCCATTGTAATATCTGAAATTAATAATCGACCAATTCCAATATCCAATAAATCGGTAGAGTTTATAGATTCAGAAGGATCAAAAAAACCGTAGTAATCATCTGATACAAGAGCTGAAATGTGATTCTCAGAATTTAAAACTTGATAAGTAGGTACATAATTATTATTGTTAGCCACTCTATTTTTAGGATCAAACGTTCCATCCCCAAACAACAATAAATATTTAGGTGCACTTGATGGAATACTCAAAGATCTATCATAAAACATCTTAGCAAAACTTCTAATAGCAGTAGGATCTAACATACCTGAACTAAATTCATTGAAAATTTGATCAGTTGATACAACATGAACTGTTAATCCTTTAGAACGATGTAAATCTGCTAATCTATTGGCCTGTTCTAAAAATAATGAATTAGAAACAATCAAATAATCTACTTGTGGAAACCCATGAAGATTTTGATTTGAAATTGAACCTATTTTGTCGGGAATTAAAAAAGTTACATTATCAGATGCAACAAACTCTCTCAATGAATCAAGAGTTAATTGGAAACTATAGGAACTTCCGGTTAAAATACCATTTATAAGTTTTGGTCTATGTCTATCTGTTATTTCCCAAACAATAGTAGAAGAAGGAACATTTGACAAAATAAAATTTCCAACTTTAGAAATTCCAACAGAATTTAAATCCCGAAAATTAAATTGAGAACCTGTAAAAATTAAATTTCTTCTCGCATTTAAAGTAATTTTATCTAAATAAACTTTTATACTAGGTGAATTTCTAATAACACTAATAGTCAAAGGAATTAAACTTTCAGGATTTGAAAATGGCATTGAAATGTCGGTTCTTCCATAATCACCAATTGGTAATGATAAAGAATTTAAAACATTACCATTTACGCTATAAGTCTGACTAGTCCCAGCACCATTGGATGTATTTGAAGCCATCGACACATTAAATTTAGCTGGACTAGAATTTTCAATATTTGGTACAGAAAAATTAAAAGTTTGACTCAATTGAGTATCGAACAATTCACCATACCATCTTTGCCCTCCACTTACTAATGATACTAGATCAGATTCATGAGTGTCATAAAAATTATAGGAAGTGATAGTATTGGTTATTGAATTTGTAGTTGAATTGATAGAAGAAATTCTTAAAGGTGTTTCAGATGCATTAATATTTATAAAATAATACGAATAATCTGAATAGATATTATTATCCTGATAAAAATCATTATTATCTGTCGAATACCAGCGACTAGGTCCCCAAGCATAAAATAGTATAAAATCATCATCATTAAAAACACCATCGGATTCACCAGAAATATAAATTGCATTTTTAGCCAAATCATCTGTTCTTGAAACCGAATTTAATTCTGGTAATTTACCATCTCCATTTCCATATATATTTATAGATAAAGGATTTAAATTTGTAGTAGAAATACCACATGATTCTAAAAATGATTTATCTATTTTACAAATACCATCAGATCTTACACCAATCTTATACCATATTCCTGAACCAGAAGCTAATACTGAAGAGACAACTAAAGATTTTTCTTTTACATTTTTAACAATTAAAGGTGATTCAATTTTAAGATTTAAAGATTTGATGCGTTTAATAATTCCATCAACTTTTACAAATGGAAATAAACTAAGAACAGCAAAACTTTCTGAACTTGCATTTGTAATTTTAGAATCAATAATTATTTTATCCGAAACTTCGATTTTCTGACCGTTCAAATAGTTAATTTCTTCTTGAAAAGCATCTTCTGTTGAAAAATTTAATAAAACAAATTTAGAATTACCAAAAGATTTATTTACATTTTTAATCCAATAGAAATCTGGTTTATTTATATTTAATCCCTGTCCATCAATAGAAGGAATTATTAACTTTTGATTTTCAAAATAAATTTCTTTTGGATGTTCCCAAGGAATAGAAATATCTATATTTTCCTGTGAGAAAAAATTAAAAGTAAGCAATAAAAAAAAGAAAAAAGAAAAACTTATCTTCATAAATTTAAAAGTATTTACAGCACAAATATCATCATCAAAACAAGAAAATAAGTAAAAAAACGAAAATAATCTTTGATTATTATAAACGAATTACAATATTTGTAACTTATTAATAATTCAACCGTTTATAATACTAGGTTGATTCTTTTATTTCATTTAAACCTTTTTAATGAATAATTTGAAAAATTTATTACTAATTTGTCTTACTTCGATTGCTATTCATTCAGCATTGGCTCAGGATCCTACATTTACTCAATTTTACGCAAATCCACTGTACTTAAACCCTGCTTTTGCTGGATCTAATGGATGTCCAAGATTCTCTTTAAATTATAGAAATGAATGGCCTAATTTATCTGGAAACTATACTACCTTCAGCGCATCATATGATCAACACTTAAAAAGCATATCAGGAGGAATTGGTGTTTTAGCTACTCATGATGAACAAGGACAGGGCACAATTAAGACTACAATGTTAGGATTAATATATTCATACCATTTAAAAATAACTAGAAAATTTTCTATAAGATTTGGAGCTCAAGCAGCCTATTATCAAAAATCGTTAGATTGGAGTAAACTTACTTTTGGAGATATGATAGATCCAAGAAAAGGTTTTATTTATGAAACTGGGGATCAACCTAGAGGTGGAAGCGCAAATTATTTTGATGCTTCTGCAGGAATAGTTGGATATACTAAAAACTTCTTTTTTGGATTAACAGCTCATCACTTGAATCAACCAGATGAATCAATGATAAAAGGTCACTCATATACTCCTATTCGATTTACAGCTCATATGGGGGCGGAAATTAAACTAGGGAGTAGATCACGTTACAATAATTCGACATCAATTTTACCAAATATAATTTATCAATATCAGAATGGGTTTCAAGAAATAAATATTGGAACCTATGTTAAATATAGTAATTTTACATTTGGAGCTTGGTTTAGAAATAAAGATGCATTTATTTTATCACTCGGAATAAACACAGGAAATTTTAAAATTGGTTATAGTTATGACGTTACAGTTTCCAAACTAAACAACGGTGTTTCAGGAGGTTCTCATGAAGTTTCTTTAGGTTTAAATTTAAATTGTAAATCAAAACCTACAACCTTCAAAACGATATCTTGTCCATCTTTTTAAAAAAAATAATGTAACTTTTATTGTAACTTACGTTAATATAGTAAATTTGTCAATTGAATACAAAAAATAAAAACAGAAAAATATGAAAAGTATTAAACTTTTTTCAGCAATTATTGGCTGTTTAGTTATTTTAAGTTCTTGTTATCAAGAATTTTCAAACACTACAGGAACAGCTTATAATGATCCTCAAACAGGTGGTTTTCAAAAAATGCCGTTTGTAGATCAAGAAACTGGACCTGGACTTGTTCTTGTTGAAGGTGGAACTTTCACAATGGGTAGAGCAGAACAGGATGTTATGTATGATTGGAATAACCGTGCTTCACGTGTTACAGTTTCATCATTTTATTTAGATCAGACTGAAATCACTAATTTCCATTGGTGTGAGTATATGTATTGGATTTCAAGAGCTTTTGAAACTTATCCTGTTGTAGGTAAAAACGTTTTACCTGATACTAATTCATGGAGATCCCCACTTGGATTCAGTGAGAAATTCGTTGAATATTATTTACGTCATCCTGCATACCGTGATTATCCTGTAGTAGGTGTTTCATGGTTACAAGCATCTGATTACTGTAAATGGAGAACAGATAGAGTAAATGAATATATTTTAATTCGCGAGGGAATTCTTGATTACAACATAGAACAACGTGATGAAAACACTTTTAATACTGAAGCATATTTAGCAGGTCAGTATGAAGAAAAAGTAATACAAAATTTAGATGATTTAAACCCTAATAATAGACAAGGTAAAAAGTTAGGTACAAGAATTGTACGTCAAGAGGATGGAATATTGTTACCTAGATACAGACTCCCAACCGAAGCTGAATGGGAATTTGCTGCTTATGGTTTAATCGGAAATTTAGGTGCTGGACAAGAAAATATAAACGAGCGCAGAATATATCCTTGGGATGGTCACTGGGTTAGAAATGATGAAGAGCAATTTCAAGGAGCAATTAGAGCGAATTTTGTAAGAGGTCGAGGAGATTATATGGGGGTTGCTGGTCACTTAAATGATGGTGCAGATGTTACTGCTCCTGTAGAATCATATTGGCCAAATGATTATGGATTATACCACATGGCAGGTAATGTTTCTGAATGGGTTTTAGATGTATATAGACCATTATCTTCAGAAGATTTTGACGAATTTCGTCCATTTAGAGGAAATGTATTTAAAACAAAACTTCTAAATAATGCAGGAAGTGCTGAGATGAAATCTGCGAATGTAACATTTGATGTACATGGTATGAAAGAATACCTAAATGAGTTTGAAAGAGTTCGTTTTCAACGTGTTTCTGCAGCAAAACATGACCCAAATGATACAGTTATTCCTTTGGGAATTGCAAAAGGAAATCAATCAAAAAATCCTTCTAAAACTGGGTATGCTCCCGATCCTTTCTATGTTTCTCATGGAAATGTAAAAGATTCGGTTGAGTTAAAACTTTTAGCAGAAATAAATGCTGTAATCGACAAAGCGATATTTGATAAAAATAATAAGCACGATAATGAAGCTACAGCAAGAATTCAAGATGAATTATTTGATGGTATTTTCGTAGATAGATTAAGAACTGGTCCTAATGGTGATGAGTATGCATTTGAAATTATATCTATGCTAAGATTAGGTTTCACGCAATACATAACTGACACTCCTGGTAAAATGAAATACAGAAATGTAACTGAAGAGGAAAATATTGGAAGATTAAATTACCGTCGTGATGATTATGTAGATTATTTAGATGGTGATATTGAAAGTTCTATCTACTATCAAAATGATGATGTGAAAAACAAAATAAACCAAGCTAGTAGAGATCCAAATTTAATTATGTACCAAAACAAATACGAAGAATATGGTTTAGATGGTGCACAAGTTAAACCTGGTGATAAAACATCTTGGCCAACAACATTAGTATCTGACAAATCAAGAGTATATAAAGGCGGTTCTTGGAAAGATCGAGCTTATTGGTTAGTTGCAGGTAATAGAAGATTTTTAGATGAGGATAAATCAACTTGTACAATCGGATTTAGATGTTGTATGGATAGAGTAGGAAGTCCTGAAGGTTTTTCTTATGAAAAAGAGAAACAACGAAAAAAAGATGAGAAAAAAAATAGATAAAACACAAAATTATATAAAAAAAGAACCATCCTAAAGATGGTTCTTTTTTTATACACAAACTTTACCATAAAATAAATTTAGTATACGATGCGAAAAATAATTGAACTATTTTATGAAACTTTAGGAGTATGTACTGATACTCGGAAAATTAAAAAAGATTGTCTATTTCTTTGCTTAAAAGGTGATAATTTTAATGGTAATGAATTTGCAGAACAAGCATTAAAGGATGGAGCTAAATATGTTATTGTGGATGAATTAAAATTTAAAACAAATGACAATATTTATTTAGTAGATGATGTATTAAAATATTTACAAAAATTAGCCAATTACCATCGAAAAAAATTCAACATTCCAGTAATAGGAATTACAGGAAGTAACGGAAAAACTAGTACTAAGGAGTTAATTAAAGTTGTATTAGAAAAAAAATTCAATGTAATTGCAACAGAAGGTAATTTAAATAATCACATTGGTGTTCCATTAACCTTATTAAAAATTACCAAAAATCATGAAATTGCAATCATTGAAATGGGTGCAAATAAATTTAAAGACATAGAAGAACTTTGCAATATAGCAGAACCAAATTATGGAATTATTACTAATATAGGAAAAGCACATTTAGAAGGCTTTATAAACTTTGAAGGTGTACTCAAAACAAAAAAAGAATTATATGATTCAATTTTAAAAAATCATGGGACTTTAATAATAAATGGTGACGATGAAATTTTAATTAATAATGCACCTAAAGTCAAAAATATTAAATATGGGACTTCTGATAAATCAGATGTAAAAGGTGAATTATTAAATCTCTCACCTTTTGTTGAGATGAAATGGAAATCAGATAATTATTCATCTGAATTGATTTCAACCAAAATGATTGGAAAATACAATTTCTATAATTTTTTAGCGGCAATTACTTTTGGAAAAATCTTCAATATAGAACCTAATAAAATAAATGAAGCAATTTCAGAATATACTCCTGACAATAAAAGATCACAAGTTAAAAAAACAAAGAATAATACATTGATTTTAGATTGTTATAATGCTAATCCATCTAGTATGACAAGTGCATTAGAAAGTTTTTCTCAAATAAATCATCCAAATAAAATTGCAATAATTGGTGATATGTTAGAATTAGGAGATGATTCAATTAAAGAACATCAAAACATATTGGATTTAACTAAAAAATTAAACTTAAATAAAATTACTGTTGGTCCTATATTTGAATCTATTAATTCAGATGAATTAAAATTTTCTAATACCTTAAAAACTGCAGAATACTTAAAAATTTCATCAATAAAAGATTATTTGATTCTTTTAAAAGGATCTAGAGGAATCGGTTTAGAAAAATTAGAAGACAGTTTATAAAAAAGGCTGTTTCGATTTGAAACAGCCTTCGTAATATTTAATAAAAAGAAATTAATCTTTCAGTATATTTCTAGAAATAACCACTTTTTGAATTTCTGACGTACCTTCATAAATCTGAGTAATTTTAGCATCTCTCATCATTCTTTCTACGTGGTACTCTTTTACAAAACCATAACCACCGTGTATTTGAACAGCCTCAACTGTTTGCTCCATAGCAACTTTAGATGCGTATAATTTAGCCATCGCTCCTGATTGATCATAATTACGACCTAAATCTTTATCAGTAGCAGATTTATAAACCAACAACTTAGCGGCTTCGATTTCAGTAGCCATATCAGCTAATTTAAAAGCTATTGCTTGGTGATAATGAATCTCTTTACCAAAAGCTTGGCGTTGTTTAGAATAAGCTAATGCTAATTCATAAGCTCCTCCAGCAATACCTAATGCCTGTGCAGCAATACCGATACGACCACCAGAAAGTGCTTTCATAGCAAAAGTGAAACCAAAACCGTCTTCACCAATTCTATTTTCTTTTGGAACTTTAACGTCATTGAACAAAAGAGTATGGGTATCACTTCCTCTAATTCCCATTTTATCTTCTTTAGCTCCAACAATAAATCCTTCCATACCTCTTTCAACAATAAAAGCATTTATTCCTTTATGTTTAGCATCAACATTTGTTTGAGCAATTACAATATATGTTGAAGCTGAAGATCCATTTGTAATCCAGTTTTTTGTTCCATTTAATAAATAATGATCTCCCATATCTATTGCAGTTGTTCTTTGGGAAGTTGCATCTGACCCTGCTTCAGGTTCAGACAAACAAAAAGCTCCAATTTTTTTACCCGAAGCTAATGGAACTAAGAATTTTTGTTTTTGTTCTTCTGTACAAAACTTCTCCATTCCCCAACAAACCAATGAATTATTAACTGACATACAAACAGAAGTAGAAGCATCAACTTTAGAAATTTCCTCAATTGCTAAAACATAAGACATTGTATCCATTCCACTTCCACCGTATTCAGTACTAACCATCATACCCATGAAACCTAATTCTCCTAATTGTTTTATTTCTTCTGCAGGAAAACGTTGTTCATTATCACGAGCTATAACTCCTGGTTTTAATACATTTTGCGCAAAATCTCTAGCTGCATCTCTAACTGCAATTTGCTCTTCAGTTAATTCAAAATTCATGTATATATATTTATGTTATTGTATTTTATATTGAAACAAATTTAAGGTTAATATTCATAACACTTATTAAATTTAGTTTATTCGATTAACATAAAATGATAAATATCAGTAAACTCATTAATCGTTTCTAACCACATTAAGAAATTTAAGGATAATTTGTTTAAAAATCATAATTTATTACTTTTATAAAATGAAAAGTTATGAAATAATTGGTTTAATGTCTGGTACTTCAATGGATGGTTTAGATATAGCACATGTTCGTTTTGAAGTAAATAAAAATGGGGAATGGAACTTTCTTGTAATTAACTCAGAAACAACAGAATACCAAACAGAATTTATAGAACAATTATCTAATTCTACAAAACTTACAGTTCCTGATTTTTTAAAATTAGATAAAAAAATAGGTTCAACTTTTGGAGAAATGACACTCAACTTTATTGATAAATACAATATCAATAAATCCGATATAGACGCTATTTCATCTCATGGTCAGACAACATTTCATCAACCTGAAAATGGATTTACTAGTCAAATAGGATGTGGCTCCACAATTTCATTCATAACTGGAATTCCAGTTATAAATGATTTTAGAACAAAAGATGTCATAGCAGGTGGTCAAGGTGCTCCATTAGTTCCGATAGGAGATCTGCTATTGTTTAAAAATCAAGCAAAATCATTTTTAAATTTAGGTGGGATTGCAAACATTAGTTTCCTACAAAACAATGAAATGATTGCTTTTGATATATGCCCAGCAAATCTTCCATTGAACAAACTTGTAAATAATTTAGGATTTGATTATGATAAAAATGGGGATATTTCAAGAAAAGGTAATGTAAATCAAGAGCTACTTTCAAAATTAAATAATTTAGATTACTACAAACAAAATCATCCTAAATCTCTTGGTACTGAATGGCTAGAAGCAATTTTCAATCCTTTAATAAATTTTAAAACTGATATAGAAAATACCTTAAGAACAATAATTGAGCATGAGGCACTTCAAATTGCTTCTATCTTGAACCAAAATAAACTTGAATCGGTATTAATAAGTGGTGGTGGAACTAAAAACTCTTTTTTAATAGAACGACTTAAATACTATTTTAAAGGTGAAATTATTATCCCTGAAAACAAAATAATTGAATTCAAAGAGGCAATTATATTCGCCTTTCTTGGTGCTCTCTATTTAGAAAAACAAACAAATACTATTTCATCGGTAACAGGTGCATTTAGAAATGTTGTTGGTGGAGTTTATCACATTCCAAATTAATTTCATTCAAATTCCCAAACACTTCTATAAGCATTATTATTTTCCATATACTCTAAGAATTGAGCATAAAAATTGTCATTTCCAATAGTAGAGCTATCTCCAATAACATAAAGTCTTTCTTTCGCACGAGTTAAAGCGACATTCATTCTTCTATAATCAGAAAGAAATCCTATTTTAGATTCTGAATTGGATCGAACTAAAGAAATAATTATTGTATGTTTCTCTTGACCTTGAAAACTATCAATTGTACTAATCAATAATTCTTTAGGAAAATAAGATTTTGCTAATCCTACCTGACCAGAATAAGGAGAAATAAAAGCAATATCTTTCAATTCTAATTTCTCTGAATCTATTATTTTTTGCACAACGTCTAATTCACCTTGATTCATTAAACTTGTTCCATCTCCACCTTTTTCTTCATCGTATCCTACACCCGCTGTATCGAAAAAAGCTATGTGTTGTCCTGTATTTTCTAAATGACTTGGGGTAGTTAATTCATTGTTGTAAAAATATAAACTTGAAAAACCTGCTATTGATTTTCTCATACGATATTGAACATTCAAAAAATGAACATTCGTTGTTGAATTAAAGCAAGTTTCTAAAATTGACTTATTAAATCCTAATTTAGCTGCTTCATCAGAGATTACCATTGGAGGTAATTGCAAATGATCTCCTGCCAAAACCCATTTATCGGCTAAAGGAAATAAAACCCAAGCTAAAGGCTCAATACATTGTCCAGCTTCATCTATAATTATTGTGTCAAAATGTTGATTAGAAGAAACGAAATCACTTAACCCGATTGGTGTCCCTAAAATTACTTTAGCCTGATTAAATAATTGTTCTTCGTAATAATTTCTTAAATCTCTAATTTCCTTACGAATATTTTTAACTTCTTTCAGTAACAAATTACGTTGCTCACGTTCTTCTTTTCCGAAATTACGTTTATACTGATTTGCCATTTTACGAAGTTCCTCAGCTCGAATTTTTAATTTCTTAATTTCTTTCTGCTGTTTACTATCTATCATTTTTCCTTCAGTAGTAAAAGGATAAACAATATCATTTACTTTAGTTGTATTACCAACTCTAAGGATATTTATTTTTAAGTCTATCAATCCTCTGGCAATATTATCAACAGCTGTATTTGTTGGAGCTGAAACTAATAATTTTTCACCTTTAAGTATTAATTGATGAATTCCTTCTAATAACGTAGTTGTTTTACCAGTTCCTGGAGGGCCATGAATGATTGTTATATTTTCATTTTCAACCATTGCTTGAACAGCATTTTTCTGACTTTCATTTAATGTTTGATTTTTGAACTCATAATTTTCTTTAGAAAAATGAATTTGATTATCCCACTTTACTTCTGAATGAATTTTATTAAATAAAAATTTACTTTGAGGAATTTCAATCAATCCTTTCAAAGCTTTTTTCATTACATCATTTGTACGATGATCAGGCGATAACTTCACTCCCACTCCATCATCTTCAATCCATTCAGGAAAATCAGGTGCGAAAAGTCTAAAATCGCCTTTTGCTCCATCGATATTCATTATAACCCCCTTTATAGCCTCTTCTCCTTCACAAAAACATTCTATTGCTGCGCCATCTTTAAAACTAGATGTATCGGCAGGAAAAGGTAAACGAAATGATATTTCAGGATAATCTGCATATCCAAAAGCTTTACGAACAACTTTAATTGGATGTAAAGCTAAACCTTCTGATTTTAATACCTTTAAACTATGATGTTGATCTATTTTGTATTTTTTCTCTTGCTCTTTTTCTTCAAGATCTATACAATGCAATAGATTTTTAATGTGGGGGTGTAATTCTTCCATTCTTTATTTTTACTTTGAATGGTGGTTGATTTTGTGTGGTGAAATTTTAATAAACAATTAGGTACAGAGCAATGCCCTGTACCAATCGTCTATTTTTAAAAATTATTTTGTATTTCTTTTATCATCTACCTCAACAGTTGCTAATTCTTCAGCTCTGTATGCACCAGTATCTAATTTTTCTTTTAATTTTTTGAAAGTTTCAATTGTATAATTTACATCTTCCATCGCATGAACTGCGGTAGGTATTAAACGCAACATTATAACATCTTTAGGAACAACTGGATAGATAACTATTGAACAAAAAATATTATAATTTTCACGTAAATCAAATGTTAAATTAGTCGCTTCAGCTAAAGATCCTTTCATAAATACAGGAGTAACTGGAGAATTAGAATCTCCTATACTAAATCCTGAATCTACTAGTCCTGATTGAAGTGCGTTTGCAATTTTCCACAAATTATTTTTCAATTCTGGTTGAGTTCTCAATAATTCAAGACGTTTACGAGCTCCAATAGTAATTGTAATTGGAAGTGCTTTTGCAAACATTTGAGAACGCATATTATATCTGAAATATTCAACAATACTTTCTTCAGCACAAATAAACCCTCCAATAGAAGCCATTGATTTAGCGAAAGTACCAAAAAGAACATCAATTTCTCCTTGAACTCCTTGTGCTTCACCACAACCTTGACCAGTTTCACCTAATGTACCAAAACCATGAGCATCATCAACAAATAAACGGAAATTATATTTACCTGATTTACGGAATTCAACGATTTCTTTTAATTTACCTTGATCTCCAGCCATACCAAAAACACCTTCAGTAATAACTAAAATTCCTCCACCTGTTTGTTCTACTAAACGAGATGCATGTCCCATTTGTTTATCAAAGCTCTCCATATCGTTGTGCTTGAAAACAAATCTTTTACCTTTATGTAAACGCATACCATCTAAAATACAAGCATGCGCTTCACTATCATAAACTATAACGTCATTTCTATCTACAAGACAATCAATTGCAGAAACCATACCTTGGTAACCGAAGTTCATCAAGATACAATCTTCTTTTTGCATAAAATCAGCTAATTCATTCTCTAATTTCTCATGCTCACTTGTTTGACCTGTCATCATCCTAGCTCCCATTGGGTAAGCTAAACCGAATTCTGCTGCTGCATTTTTATCAGCTTCTCTAACTTCTGGATGATTTGCTAAACCTAGGTAATTGTTTAAAGACCAAATTAAACACTCTTTACCTCTAAAAATCATTTTATTTCCGATTTCCCCTTCTAATTTAGGGAATGTAAAATATCCATGAACTCCTTTAGAGTATTGACCAATTGGACCTCTGTTCTTTCTGATTTTGTCGAATATGTCTTGAGCCATATTATTGTTTTTTAATTGAACTGGAATTGTTATTTTTATTCTGTTTATGTTAATTCTAGTACAAATTTAGAGAATTAAAGCGATATTTTTAGTGCAAACCTGATATTTTATGAACCATTTAATGAACAATTTAATGAACAATTTAATGAACAATTTTTACATCTGTAAATCAATTTATTACATTTTTTTATCTAACATATAAAGTAACGAACTTATCGCTGCACAACCTAATTCTAGCTCTCTTTTATTAACACTTTCAAAAACATCAGTTTCAGCATGATGAAAATCAAAATAACGTTGTGAATCTGGAACAAAGCCGATTAACATAATTTTTTCAAATGATTTTTTTAATGGTCCTATGTCTACCCCTCCAAAACCTCTATCAAAATGAAATAAATCGTATTCATTCAAATTCTTTCCAAATGTCTTTAAAAATTGAACTTGCTCATGTGATCCATCACAATCAAAACCTCTGGGAGTGAACCCACCGCGATCACTTTCAATTGCTGCTATATGATTCTCACCTCTATCTATTGACCTCTTAGCGTAAGCAATCCCACCTTTATTCCCATTTTCTTCATTCATAAAAAAGACCACTCTTATTGTATGCCTAGGCTTGTAGTTTAATTCTTTTAAAATTCTTAATGCTTCCATTGAATGAACTATTCCTGCACCATCATCATGCGCTCCTTCTCCAGTATCCCAAGAGTCCAAGTGAGCACCAACCGTGATTATCTCATTTGGTTTTTCAATACCTTTTATTTCCGCAATTACATTATAAGAAAGTTCATCAGGAAAAACTCTACAATCCAACTCCATAGAAAATTTCACCTTTCCCTTAACTAATAATTTGGAAAGCTCTTCTGAGTCAAGAGTTGAAATAGCTGCAGAAGGAATTTTAATAACACTGTCTAAATAATGCATAGAACCTGTATGAGGATGTGTATCCATAGGTAATGTTACTGAACGAATAACAACCCCTACAGCTCCAAGTTTTGACGCTTCAATTGCTCCTTCTCCTCGAATAGAATAACAACCTCCATACGCATTAAACGTATTTACGAATTGTTCGTTCATTGGTTGATTTATAAAAACAATTTTACCTTCAACATTAGATTTTGAAGATTTTTGTAATTCTACTAATGATTTAAATTCAATCACTTCAGCTTCTAAAAGACCATTTGTACCAATTGACCCTCCTAAAGCTAAAATATTGATTTTTCGAAGTCCATCTTTAGAATTTATCCATCCAGATTCTTTCGTTCCTCTTTCCCAATGAGGAACTTTCACTTCTTGTAAGTAGACGTTTTCAAATCCATTTAATTCTAATCTTTCTTTACCCCACTGAACTGCCATAGCTGCCTCAGAAGAACCTGATAATCTTGCTCCTACATCCTTACATAAAGAACGTAAATCCTCGTATGCTTTCCCCTTACTTAATGCTTGGTTATAAATTAAGCGAATAAAACTCGAATCTGTATTCTGAGCAACTATTCCAAAACTTATTAAAACAAAAAAGAAAATAACTTTCATCTGCTAAATGTTAAATAATTAGTTTTAAAAATAAGGTTTATTTATTTATTACAAACAACTTAGATAATTATTCCCCATTTAATTTCAACAGCCCTAAAACCATTAAAAAATAAGTTAAAATGATTTTTTAATACTAATAAGTAACTCAAAATGAAATTATTCGTAAACGGAAATTATGAAGGTTTTAGCTCTAATTTTCTTACTATTTTTTTCGTTTTTTTCGTTTACTCAAACAGATAAATCAAATCGATATATTCCGTATTTCCAGACTTTAAAATCAAATAAATTAGCCTATCATCTGACAAAAAATATAGAAACAGACTCTGAAAAAGTTGTAGCTATACATAGTTGGATTACACATAACATTGAGTTCGATATAAATCGTTGGTTAAGTTTTAATTATTCTCAAACTCCAATAAAAAAGATTTTATTTAAAAGAAAAGCTATATCAACTGATTATAGTCGTTTATTTAATGAACTTTGCAAATACTCTAATATCCCATCTGTAAGTATTCAAGGATATGTAAAAAATGAATACGTAGATTATTTAGATAAATTTTATTTGGATAAACAATCATGGAATGCAGTAAAATTAAATAATTCCTGGTATTTAATTGACGCCTGTATGGATGCAGGTAAAATTGAATATTATAAAAGAACTTTTGCTGGCTATTTTATTTTCGCTTTTTCATTAGGCACAAGTGATCGATTAGTTTATAAACCTCATTTTTCAAATAAAAGTACCAAAATCTATTTCTGCAAAAACGGATACTTTTTTAAAACTGACCATTTTCCATCTAACCCAATTTGGCAATTAACAAATCCAACCACTTCATTAAATCAATTTGAATTGGATAGCTCTGCTTATTTTGAAAAATTTGATACTTTATCAAAAAATAAATCTAATGATGATCTAACAGTTAAACGAGATAAATATTTGATCACCAAAGAAATTGACAAAGAAATAAGTGAAGGTTATGAATCTTTTGAAACCAATAAAAGAAACAATTTCGGTATTTCTAAATCCTATTATTTACAAGCTTTAAAGCAAAGTCAAAATCTAAACATAGGGTCTGAAAATAAAGAACAAACACTTAAAGAGTGTGACTCAATTAAAAAATTACTTTTCAAAAGTAAAATTCATTCTGACACAAATATTTACTTTTTAAAGAATCAAAAAAGTGACCTGATAATTAACAATTTGAAGAAGAAAGAATTGATTTCAAAACAAAATAAAATATTAATATCATCGACTGATAAATCTATTAAACTTTTAAATTCAGGGTTGAAAATTGGAATTGTAGGGAAAATAAACCTAAAATCAACTCAACAAAAAAATAAAATTTTAAAACGTAAAATAGTTAAAAATAAACAATTTAAAAAAACATCTTTTGGAAAGAAAACAAACATAACCGATTCAACTTTATATATGAATAGAATTAAATTATATTCTGATTCTATTAAAATTACAGAGAAACAAATTGAAGATAAATTAGCAAAACTCACTTCTATTCATAATGAATTCGTGAATAATATGACTAAATATTCTATAAATTCAGACTTAAACAATAAAACCGCTAAAGAATTATGTAATCTTCGTTTGAGCTTTAGTGATGACCTTGATTTTCCTGTAAGGAAATTAAAAGATAGTTTATTAGTTCATAAAACCAAAGATGACTCACTACTTTATGATTCTAAAAATGGTGCAATTGTCACCTATTTTTATTCAGAGTTTAATACAATAAAAAAAGATTTCGATAATTTATACAAATTCAATCTTATAAATGATATAGAATATTGTAAATTAAAGAAGTCAATAAAAGAAAGTGAACTAGTAAATATTAAACATAAAGATAACATAAATGCTTTTGAAAAAGATATAAAATCTTACAACTCAATCTTGAAGACATTTAAAAATAAATTCAATGAAATTTTTAAATTATCAAAAAATCAAATAGAACCAACAAAAAAAGAAAACCACACTTATTTAAAAGAGCAATTTATTGAATTTCAAATGAATGCAATACGCTCTAGTTTTATTAATAGACATCTCAAAGAACAAATAAAAGAAAATAAAGATTTAAAAAGCAAGACTTCAAAATTGAATAAAAAAATTGAGAAAGACATAGCTAAAATTAAATTGAAATAATTTGCGCCAAGTCTTTTGTATTATGTCTTGCTGTCTTTTATCTAAAAAGCTATATTTGTGTAAAAATTAAAATAATGGCTCTAAAATGTGGTATTGTTGGTCTTCCAAATGTTGGTAAATCGACATTGTTTAATTGTTTATCGAATGCAAAAGCTCAATCGGCAAACTTTCCTTTTTGTACTATCGAACCAAATGTTGGAACTATATCTGTTCCAGACTCACGTTTAGAAAAACTAGAAAGCATTGCTAATCCTGAAAGAGTTGTTCCAACTACTATGGAAATAGTTGATATAGCAGGATTAGTAAAAGGAGCTTCAAAAGGAGAGGGTTTAGGAAATCAATTTTTAGCTAACATTAGAGAAACAGATGCTATTATACACGTTCTACGTTGCTTTGACGACGACAACATTATTCACGTTGATGGAACTGTAAATCCTGTAAGTGATAAAGAAATAATTGATATTGAACTTCAACTAAAAGATCTTGAAACAATCGAAAAGAAAATTGTTTCACTTGCTAGAGTATTAAAAACTGGTGATAAAGAAATTTTAAAAGAAAATGAACTTTGCGGAAGAATTAAAGAAGCTTTAGAACAAGGAAAATCAATCAGGACTTTAGATCTTGATGAAAAAGAGAATGAAATCGTAGCTAAATTCCAACTAATAACTACTAAACCAGTTCTTTATCTTTGTAACGTAGATGAATCTTCTGTAAAAACAGGAAATAAATACGTTGACCAAGTTCGTGAAGCTGTAAAAGATGAGAATGCGGAAGTACTTATAATTGGTGCAAAAATAGAAGCTGACATTACTGAATTAGAAACATATGAAGAACGTCAAATGTTTTTAGATGAATTAGGTTTAGAAGAACCAGGTGTAAATCGTTTGATTCGTTCAGCATATCATTTATTAAAATTAGAAACATATTTTACCGTTGGTGTAAAAGAAGTTAGAGCTTGGACAATCAATAAAGGAATGACTGCACCTCAAGCGGCAAGTGTTATTCATACCGATTTTGAAAAAGGATTTATTCGTGCTGAAGTTATGAAATACATTGATTTCACAACTTTAGGTTCTGAAAATGCTGTAAAAGATGCAGGAAAATTCAAAGTTGAAGGAAAAGAATACATCGTTGAAGATGGAGATATCTTACACTTTAGATTTAATGTTTAAAATCTAAAAAAACACTTAAAAATTTAGCAATTATGCTCAAAGGTTGTTAACTTCAGACTTTGAGCATTTTTTGTAAACAATAATTACAAAACAAATAACTTATAAAATTATGATTGAAGCTAATAATCCTTCATTGAAAAGTTGGGTAAATGTTCCTGAAGGTTCAGACTTCCCTATACAAAATTTACCATTTGGAATTTTTAAAACTGAAGATTCTTCAACAAGAGTTGGTGTAAGAATTGGCGACCATGTTCTAGATTTAAAAGAAGTATATGAACTTGGTTATTTAGATCATTTACCATTTTCATTGATTGATTTTGAAAATGAGTTCTTAAATTCCTTAATGAAAAAAGGGAAAAAAGCTACTCGTGATTTACGTAATAGAATTTCAAATCTTTTGAATGAAAATAAATCCGAACTAAAGAATAACACAAATCATATTGCCCAAGCTTTAATTCCAATTGAAAAAATAGAAATGAGTATGCCTATTCAGATAGGTGATTATACTGATTTTTATTCAAGTAGAGAGCATGCTACTAATATTGGAACTATGATTCGTGATCCTCAAAATGCACTTTCTCCAAACTGGTTATATATTCCTGTTGGTTATCATGGAAGATCTAGCTCTGTAATATTATCAGGACAAAATATTCATAGACCAAAAGGACAAATTAAACCAAATCCTGAAGAACCACCAATTTACGCTCCTTGTAGATTATTAGATTTTGAATTGGAAATGGCATTCATAACATTTGACGGAAAACCACTAGGAGATTCTATTTCAACATCTGAAGCCGAAGATTATATCTTTGGAATGTGTTTATTTAACGACTGGTCTGCACGCGATATTCAAACATGGGAATATGTACCTCTAGGGCCATTTTTATCTAAAAATTTCGCATCTTCATTATCAGCTTGGGTTGTAACTCTTGATGCTCTTGAACCTTTCAAATTAGATGGTCCAATTCAAGACCCAAAAGTTTTAAGTTATTTAGAATATAATGGGCAAAAATCATATGATATTAATTTAGAAGTTTCTCTTCAACCAGAAAATTCAGATGAAAATTTGATTTGTCAATCGAATCATAAATATATGTATTGGAATTTAACCCAACAATTAGCTCACCATACAGTTAATGGTTGTAATGTAAGATGTGGGGATTTAATGGGTTCGGGAACTATTTCTGGACCAACACCTGATTCTTATGGTTCAATGATGGAGCTTTCTTGGAGAGGATCTAAACCATTAATTCTGAAAGATGGTTCTGAAAGAAAATTCATCAATGATAATGACACTGTTATTTTACGAGGGCATAGTTCAAAAGATGGAATAAGAGTTGGATTTGGAGAAATTATTACAAAAGTACTTCCGGCAAAATAATAAAAATTATGAGTGATATTTCAAGTAAATTTCCTGAAATTGATTTAGAAAAAGAACGTATCGAAATTTTGAATGCGTTTAAAGGTTTAATGAAAACGACTAAAAATCGTTCGAAAGAAGATACTCGAATGATTCGTAAAGCTTTTGATGTAGCAGTAGATGCTCACAAAGATATGCGTCGTAAATCTGGTGAACCATATATTTACCACCCTATAGCTGTCGCTAGAATTTGCAGCGAAGAAATGGGCTTAGGAGCTACAGCTGTCATTTGTGCTTTACTTCATGATACAGTTGAAGATACTCATATTACTCTTCAAGACGTAGAAGATTTATTTGGACCAAAAGTTCGATTAATCATTGACGGGTTAACAAAAATACCTGAAGTTTTCGATGAAAACGCTTCAATTCAAGCGGAAAATTTCAGAAAAATGATTTTAACACTTTCTGAAGACATAAGAGTAGTGTTGATAAAATTAGCTGATAGACTTCACAATATGAGGACATTAGGAAGTATGGTTCCTGATAAACAGCTTAAAATTGCTTCGGAAACTAAATTTTTATATGCTCCTTTAGCGCATAGGTTAGGTCTTTACCTTGTGAAAGGAGAGTTAGAAGATTTAGCTATGCTTTATACAGATTCTGAAGTTTATCATAACATTGAGGCAAACTTAAAGTCAACTAAAGATGTTAGAAATCGTTTTATACGTCGATTTGTAGATCCTATTAAGGATGCTTTACAGTATGAAGGATATGTGTTTGAAATAAAAGCTAGAACCAAATCAATCTCTTCAATACACCGAAAAATGGTAAAACAAGGGATTCCTTTTGAAGAAGTGTATGATATTTTCGCAATTAGAATCATAATTGACACCCCTCAAGAACTTGAAAAACCAGATGCTTGGAGAATCTATAGTATTGTTACTGATTTTTACCAACCTAGCCCAGATCGTTTAAGAGACTGGATTTCAACACCTCGAGCGAATGGTTATGAGTCATTACACACAACTGTAATGTCACCAACTGGAAAATGGGTAGAAGTTCAAATTCGATCAAAAAGAATGGATGAGATAGCTGAAAAAGGATTTGCTGCTCATTACAAGTACAAAGAAAATAATACTGAAGATAGTAAATTGGATCGTTGGATAAACGAGATTAGAGATTTGATGGAAAGTCCAGATGGTAATGCAATGGATTTTGTAAATGATTTTAAGCTTAATTTATTCAGAGAAGAAATCTATATTTTTACACCCAAAGGAGACTTAAGAGTTCTTCCAAATGGATCAACAATTTTAGATTTCGCTTATGATCTTCATACTGATATTGGTAATACATGTATTGGCGGTAAAGTAAATAATCGATTAGTACCTCTAAGCTACCAGCTTCAAAGTGGCGATCAGTTAGAAATTATTACTTCACCTAAACAAAAACCAACAGATGAATGGTTGTTGATGGTTATATCTGCAAGAGCTAAACAAAAAATAAAAAATGCTCTTCACGATGAAAGAAAAAGAATTGCACAAGATGGAAAAGAAATTCTAGAACGAAAATTAAAACAGTTCAATATTAAATCTACTAAAGAAAATATTGCTGTTCTTGAAAGATTTTATTCTATCCCTAATACAACTGAATTCTTTTTTAGAATTGCAAAAAGTAAAATTGACCTCACTCGATTAAGAGAATTAGAAAATCAAAATGGTACTATTTTATTAGAAAAGAAAAATATTTCTCCTAAAGACAAAAACGAACAGGACGTATATTCTAAAATAAATCAAAAGGAAGATATAATTACTATTGGTGAAGATTTTAAAAATATCCAATATACAATGGGGCGTTGTTGCAATCCTATACCTGGCGATTTAATTTTTGGTTTTATAACTATTAATGATGGGGTAAAAATACATCGTAATAGTTGTTCAAATGCAGAACATTTAATGTCTAAAATGGCTTATCGTTTAGTTAAAGCTAAATGGAAAACCGAAGAATTAAAAGAGCGTTTAGCTGCTATAAAACTTTATGGAACTGATAGTCTAGGTATTGTAAATAAGCTTACGGAAATTATTTCAAACCAACAAAACGTAAATATGAAATTCATTTCATTTGAAACAAATGATGGATTATTTGAAGGAAGAATTAAAGTATTAGTATATGACACTCAACATTTAGAACAATTAATGAGCAAATTCGAACAAGTTGAAGGCGTTATTAGAGTTGAGCGTTGGGATGTTGAAGTAGAACATTAATTTTTATTTTTTATTGTAGGTATATAGTATTTTATATACCTACAATAAAAAAATTATTCCAAAATTTCCTTCCAAGTTTTAGGTCTTAAAGCAGACATCCATTTAAATCCTTTGATAAATTGCTCTTCTTTATTTAACTTTTCCATAGGGTAAAAAACTCCATCAGGCTTATCGATATAAGTAATTCCCTGAATTTCATTACTATCAATATAAACGCGTAAATCACTAGAATAAATTCTATTCATACCTAGTCTTTTGATAATTATTGTAGAATCATTTTTTTCTGTATTTTCTGGAAAAGAAATTGTTCTAGCATTTCCTTTAACATCAGTCCTATAAATATCGTTTCCTTTAAAAAAAGCAAGGATATCCTTTCCTCCTATTTGATTATAGAACTTGCCTGAATCTATTTCAAACAAAACGGTAGAATTACCAATAACATTCGCTTTTTCAATAATAGTATCAGATACAAAATAAATTTCAACAAAATCTCCCTTTAATTCTGTTTTAGTTTTTACCCAAACTATTGGATCAATATATAACTCCATTTTACCAATAATTTTATCGTACACTAATGAATCACATTTGGCTTGAAGTTCATGCCTGTAAATTTTGACGTTATTATAACCTTTCATTTTGGTTGCTTTCCCTAAAGAATCCTTCAAACTAAAAAGGGTATCCGCATGAATAAATAATGTATCCTTACCATCAATTTTTAAAACTAGAGCTTTACCCGTTAAGTAAGAAAGTCTTTTTAAATCTGAAGAATAAGCATAATCACCTCTAAATTCAAGATTTTCAGATGTATCCTTAAATATCACATTTCCTTTTCCTATCGAAATTCCTTTTTGTGAATTGGAGTATAAATAATCTCCTTTCATCAATTGATTATCTTTAAAAATAGTAGCATTATTTTGAAGTGTCGCTTCTTTATTATCTGTATTATACCAACCTTTTTCACAATAAATCCTAGCACCTTTTGTTTTATTATTTTCGAGCTGATTTATATTAGTTGGTCCAAAAAAATAGGCTGTTTTTTGCTTGTAATTATATCGAAGAGTATCAGTTACCATTCTTAATTCTGAACTTCGATAATTTACTCCGTGACTAAAAAACATATCCTTGCTTTTAGAATACATATAGCCAACTTTACTTGTCAGGACTTCTCCATTCAAAATACTTTCAACTTTACCTCCATACCTATAAATTGCAACTGATTTATTCGCATCATATTCTAAAGTATCTGTCGTAATCTTATATTCTTGATCCCTAACCCTTACATTCCCCCAAAGTATAGCCTGTTTAGTAAGTCCTTGATAATAAAGCGAATCGCAAAATAAATTTAAATCTCGCTTAGTAATATGAACATTTCCATAAGCTCTAACTTCTTGTGATCTCTCTTTATAATGAGCAGAATCGCAATACATAGTATTACCTTGATATATAAAATTAACACTTCCAATCAAACGATGAGTACCAGTTTTTTCATTGAATTCAAATTTTTCTGCCCCTGGTAATAACTCTAGGGTATTATTTTGAGAAAAAATTTGGTAATGAAGCAAAAAAATTGCGCTTATTATAAGCGCAATTTTCGTAATATATATTTGAGGTCTTCTCACAATCTTTAGTTATTTACCAATGTCTGTTTTCTATCAGGACCAACTGAAACTACAGTAATCGGTACACCTAACTTATCTTCCAAGTAAATAACATAATCCTTTAATTCTTTAGGCGCATCTGCATAAGAAGTTAATTTTGTCAAATCACAATTCCAACCTTTAATATCTTCATAAACTGGTGTAATTTCAGAATCAGTTATATCAAAAGGAAAATAATCTAATTTTTCACCATTAATTATATAGTGTGTACAAACTCTAATCGTATCAAAACAATCTAAAACATCTGACTTCATCATTGAAAGTTCAGTTGCTCCATTAATCATAATTGCATATTTCAAAGCAGGTAAATCAACCCATCCACATCTTCTTGCACGACCTGTAGTAGCACCAAACTCATTACCCTCTTTACGAATCAATTCACCAACCTCATTATCTAATTCTGTTGGGAAAGGTCCACTTCCTACCCTTGTACAATAAGCTTTAAAAATACCAATAACTTTACCAATAGCTGTAGGAGCAACACCTAATCCTGTACAGGTGCCGGCTGTAACTGTATTTGATGATGTTACAAAAGGATAAGTTCCAAAATCAATATCTAACATTGTACCCTGCGCACCTTCCGCTAAAACTTTTTTACCTTCTTTTAATGCTTTGTTTAGATAATGTTCGCTATCGATAGCGATTAAACCTCTTAGAGTTTCTATACCTTCCATCCAAGGACCTTCTAATTCTTCTAGATTATATTCAAAACCTTCGTAGTGTTTTAAAATACCTACATGTTTTTCAACTAAACAGTCGTATTTTTCTTTGAAATTTGGAGAAAAAATATCACCAACTCTCAAACCATTTCTACCTGTTTTATCCATATAAGTTGGACCGATACCTTTTAAAGTCGAACCAATTTTATCTTTACCTTTAGCAGTTTCAGAAGCAGCATCCAATAATCTATGAGTAGGTAAAATTAAATGAGCTTTTTTAGAGATTAGAAGTCGATTTTTATAATCGACATTAAACGGAATTAATTTTTCTAACTCTTTTTGGAAAAGTACAGGATCAATAACAACACCATTACCAACAATATTTAAAACATTCTCTCTAAATATCCCTGAAGGTATAGTATTCAAAACATGTTTTATCCCCTCAAATTCAAGCGTATGACCTGCATTTGGACCTCCTTGAAAACGAGCAATAATATCATATTCTGGAGTTAAAACATCAACAATTTTCCCTTTACCTTCATCACCCCATTGTAGGCCTAATAATACATCTACCTTCATTCTTATTTATTCTTAAAATGATTCAAAGCCTCTTCAAGAGAGTCAAAA
>CANCQX010000003.1 GCA_947380375.1 Flavobacteriales bacterium | reverse complement strand
TCTATTTTGTATAAATCATCTGAAATTTCAGGAAGTCTATTGGCTACATAAGCGAATAAGCCACCGAATAATTTGCGATAAAATTCACCAGCTCTATCTGTTCCAGCGAATAACATTTTTGTTCTAGTTTTTAAATCATCTACTGATTTTGTTGTTTCTAGAGTTGCAAATTTTGCTTTGATAGCAGAACGGTATTCTAATGTTTTAAGGTCTAAAGTAAGAATTTCACTTTTCCCATCAGCATTCGTTACTTTTTTGTAAAAACCTTGTTTCGATTTTGAACCTAACCAACCATTTTCAACCATTTTTGAAACGTAAGTAGGAAGTTCAAAAAGAGCTTTTTCTTCGTCGTTTGGACAGTTCTCTCGTAATCCATTCGCAACGTGAACCAACGTATCTAATCCAACAACGTCACACGTTCTGAAAGTAGCCGATTTTGGTCTACCCAATACCGGTCCAGTTAATTTATCAACTTCTTCTACCGTTAAACCCATTTCTTCAACTGTATGGAAAAGTGCCATAATTCCATAAACACCAACTCTGTTAGCAATGAAAGCAGGAGTGTCTTTACATAAAACCGTCTTTTTACCTAAAAATTTCTGTCCGTAATTCATCAAGAAATCAATAACTTCTGGATTAGTATGCGGAGTAGGTATAATTTCCAATAATTGTAAATAACGTGGTGGATTGAAAAAGTGAGTACCGCAAAAATGAGTTTTGAAATCTTCGCTTCTTCCTTCAAGCATCATATGAATTGGAATTCCAGAAGTGTTTGAAGAGATAATCGTACCTTGTTTACGGTGTTTTTCAACTTGCTCAAAAATAACGTGTTTGATATCTAATCTTTCTACAACAACTTCAATAATCCAATCACATATAGAAATTTTTGACATATCATCGTCAAAGTTTCCAGTAGTAATTCTTTTAGCGAAAGATTTTCTATAAATCGGAGAGGGATTTGATTTAACAGCAAATTCCAAAGATTGATCTACAATTCTATTTTTTACAGTACGAGAATCAAGCGTAAATCCTTTTTTTTCTTCTTGAGGTAGTAACTCTTTTGGAGCGATGTCTAATAAAATAACCTCGCATCCAATGTTCGCGAAATGACACGCAATACGCGATCCCATTACACCAGAACCTAGAACTGCTACTTTTTTAATGTGTCTATTCATATGTATATTTTTATTACGTTTTGAGTTCTTTTTTGAATTAAATACCTAATGTAAGAAGATATTTAAAACTTTACTTAAAAGTGATAAAATAAATTTATTGCAGAGTTGTTTTTTAACCACAGAGTTAAATGAGTTTTGCACGGAGGCTCACAGAGTTTTTATTTTGTTAGGGATGTGGCAGTTTTTTAATACAGTGTTTAAAATGAGTTCTTCACGGAGTATTATAAAGTTTATTATGAACTTTGTAGCAAAATGAATAGAGAATAGGATTAAGATTTAATTTAGGAGTATTTCAAATCAAAAACAAGAACACTGTGTTACTCAGTGAAAAACTCTGTGTCCTCTGTGGTTAAAACAAATTTCACCAAGTATCACCAGAGATACTTACCGTACCCTTGAAAATGGCTATTAATTTTTGATCTTGATTGGTTACTGCAACTTCATAGATTCCGATTGTTCTTCCTCGGTTAATTTCTTTACAAGTAGCGGTTAAAATATCTCCAATTTTAGCAGGACGAGTATGAGAAATTGAGGTTTCTATGCTGACACATTTATTCCCATAACTATTAGAGGCAAAAGCCAAAGCGGAATCAGCTAAAGAGTAACTAATTCCGCCGTGAAGTATTTGAAAGCCATTCAGCATTTCTTCTTTTACTTGACAACTTAATACACAATTGCCAAGTTCAATTTTATCAATATTAATTCCAAGCCATTGGCTAAACGCGTCTTTCTCCATCATAATGGAAACAATTTGTTTTGGAGTTAACATACTTTTATTTAATTAATTCTCAATAATGATTGCTCTACCCATTAAGGTAATCATCGCCAACGTAACAATGAATAATTGAGTAGCTGTTTCATCATCTAAACTTGTTCCGTCAACATCTTCTGTGCTTATTTCCATTGCCATAAATTGAGCAAGATCAGGTTGGTCACAGAAAGATTCAAGAACTTCTTCGTCATCATTTTCGAAATACAAATCTAACATTTGGAAATAAGGCTCTTCGAAAGTATCAATGTCTTCTTCAGTAATTGTTCTAATTCTCAATCCTTCTTGAGCAAAAGTTTCAGAAAGTAGACAATAATAATAAATTAAAAGTCCTTCTAATTTTTCATTTTCATATTCCAAAGCAGCTGACATCACATATCCTAGAAGTGTTTCTTGCGCTAAAGCATACGTTTCTGATAATCTTTCTAAACCATCATCATCAAGATTATCTACTTTTTTAATGGCTGCTTCTATACTTTTTAAGGATACGTGTTTCATATTTTAATCTATTGAATTTTTGAATGGTGCAAAAATAAGTTTTTCAATTTAGGAATTAACTATTTTCTGAATTAATCCAACTAGCTTTTCTGATTCTCGTCATATTTGATGAATTATTGATTTACATCTTCTTTTTTTATGTTGATTTACAAAGAATTTTAGTTGTTTGAACATTTCATTAGGAAAAGATGTATTATGAAAGTTTTGAGTTTAGAATATATTAAAACATTATTGAAAGTTAGAGTTCAAGATTCCCACAAAGGAACTTTTGGCCACGCCTTAATTTTTGCGGGCTCAAAAGGTAGAATGGGGGCTGCTGTGATTTCATCAAAAGCGTGTTTACGTTCGGGTGTTGGTTTGTTAACTGTTAATATTCCTGAAGAAGAAAGATTTATTCTTCAATCTAGTTTACCTGAAGCAATTCTTCAATTTAGAGAAAATGAAATTATAGATTTTTCAGTTTTTTCTGCTGTCGCTATTGGACCAGCTTTTGGTATAGATGAGGTTTCAGTTAATTTGTTTCAAAAAATATTTTATAATATTAATCAACCTATTGTTTTTGATGCAGATGCTATAACTATTCTTTCAATTGAAAAAGATGTTTTAAATAAACTTCCGCTAAATTCAATATTAACTCCTCATACAAAAGAATTTGATCGATTATTCGGAGAACACAATAATTTAGAAGAAAGACAACAAAAAGCAATACAAAAAGCCAAAGAGTTAAATTGTGTTATTGTTCTAAAAGGAAATCCTACCTTAATAACAAATGGTGAAACTTCATTTTTAAACACTACCGGAAATTCTGGATTAGCAAAAGGTGGTTCTGGAGATGCATTGACAGGTATGATAACATCTTTTTTAGCACAAAAATATGAATCATTTATTGCCGCTCAATTAGGTGTTTTTATTCACGGATTAGCTGCTGATTGTACATTAATAAATCAAAGTGAGGAAAGTATGTTGATTTCCGATGTTATTGAAAATATAGGAGAAGCTTTTAAGGAGATTTTTTAGTGTTTTGTTAATTGTGCATTTGGTCGTTTAAATTAATTCGATTAATAATTATTAAAAAAATAGATATGAATAAAAATGTAACTATCCCTTTTTACGCAAAAATTGCTCTCATTTCAATTAGTTGTTTTGCATTTGTATTTATTTTACATTATGGTCAAAATATAATTTCACCTATAGTTTACGCTCTTATTTTAGCTATTTTATTAAATCCATTGGTAAATCTGTTTTTGAAAAAAATGAGTAGAATTTTAGCGATCACTTGTGCTGTTTTAATTGCGACGGTATTTATTTTTAGTATTGTGTATATTATCGTTTCTCAATTATCATTTTTTAGCGATACACTTCCTAAACTTCAAGTTAAATTTAATGAAATGAGCGGTCAATTTATTCAATGGATTTCATTAGAGTTTAATCTCAAGGTTAGTGATGTAAATTCTTGGATTATTGGAACACAAAAAGACATAATTCGTAATTTAGCAATAGGAGAATCAATTTCACGTTTAGGACAATCATTAGTAACTGTGTTAATAATGCCAGTATATCTTATAATGATTTTGTATTACAAACCTTTGTTTTTGGAATTTTTAAGAAAATTATTTAAAGCAGAATATCATAAAACTGTCGCAGAAGTCCTCCATAATTCTAAAGTAATTGTGCAAAGTTATCTAGTTGGATTGTTAGTTGAAATGATAATAATTGCTGTTTTAAATTCCATTGGATTAATTGTTTTAGATATTGATTATGCAATTCTTTTAGGGATTTTAGGAGCTATATTAAATGTTATTCCATATTTAGGGGGAATTATTGGTGTAGTTGTTTTTATGGGTGTTGCTCTAGTTACAAAGACGCCAGTTTATATGCTATATGTGATGGCTATGTATTCTATAATTCAATTAATTGATAATAATTATATTATACCTAAAATAGTTGCGTCGAGAGTTCAGATCAATGCGTTCGTTTCGGTTATCGTAGTCCTGATTGGTGGTGCACTTTGGGGTTTATCAGGAATGTTTTTGTCAATTCCAATAACGGCAATTATTAAAGTTATTTTTGATCATATCGATGCATTAAAACCGTGGGGTTTTTTATTAGGGAATAGACTTCCGATAAATCGCTCTCGAAAATAATCCGAATTTTTAGATTTAAATATTAGCAGGACTATTTCGTCTATCTAAAGCATTATCTTTAATTCAACAAAATACTGTATATTTGTATTAAATTACAAGCTCCTTGAGGTTCTTAGCAGTTCAAAATAGGAGAACCAATAGAAACAAAATTTATGACATTTGAACAATTAGATCTTATAGAGCCGATCTTAAACGCTCTTAAAAATGAAGGTTATACAACTCCAACCCCAATCCAAGAAAAATCAATTCCAATTATCCTAAAAGGTGGCGATTTATTAGGTTGTGCCCAAACTGGAACTGGTAAAACAGCTGCTTTTGCTATTCCTATTTTACAACAATTGTACAATCAAAAAGGAAACGATAGAGGTCCGAGAAAGATCAAAGCATTGATTATCACTCCGACAAGAGAGTTGGCAATTCAAATAAATGAAAGTTTTAATAATTACGGTAGAAATACGAATTTACGTTCGACTGTAATTTTTGGGGGGGTTCCTCAAAACCCACAAGTAAATGCTTTAAAAGCAGGTGTTGAAATTTTAATAGCTACTCCTGGAAGATTATTAGATTTAATAGGTCAAGGATTTATTAAGTTGAATGATGTAGGTATTTTCGTTTTAGATGAAGCTGATAGAATGTTAGATATGGGATTTGTTCACGATGTGAAAAAACTTTTAAAAGTAATTCCAGCTAAACGTCAATCTCTTTTCTTTTCAGCTACTATGCCTGAATCAATAATGGTTTTAGCGAGTACAATTCTTACAAATCCTGATAGAGTTGAAGTTACTCCGGTTTCTTCTACAGCTGAAACGATTCAACAAGAATTATTTTACGTTGACAATTCGAATAAAAAAGATTTATTAATTCATACATTACAAGATAAATCTATCGTAACGGCTTTAGTTTTTACACGAACAAAACACGGAGCTGATAAAGTAGTTAAAATTCTTGCTAAAGAAGGAATAACAGCTGAAGCAATTCACGGAAACAAATCTCAAAATGCAAGACAAAGAGCTTTAAAGAATTTCAAAGATCATACAACTCGTGTTTTAGTAGCTACTGATATCGCAGCTCGTGGAATTGATATCGATGAATTAGCATTTGTTATAAATTATGAAATTCCAAATATACCCGAAACATACGTTCACCGAATTGGTAGAACGGGTAGAGCAGGGGCAAATGGAAAAGCAATTACATTTTGTGATGTAGAAGAAAGAGAATATTTAAGAGACATTCAAAAACTGATAGATATTCAACTTCCAGTAAATAATGATCATCCTTTTCCTGCACAAAATTTGATTCCTGAAGGAAAAGCAAAAGCTGCTCCTCAATCTAGAAATCAACGCCCAGTTAATCCTAATAAAAGACAAGATAAGGGTACAGGTAATAGAACAGCTGGAGATAGTGTTCCAAAAGCCGATAGAAATCCAAAGAAAAAATGGTCTTGGCAAGGAAATAAGTAATTAGCTGTTAGTTTTTAGATATGTGTTTGTTAGATGCACAATGTAATACTTTTAACAATAAGGTAGTTTAGAATAAGATTTACAAATGTGTTTCCCCCTTCGGAGGGGGATTGAGGGGGAGGACATTTGTGATGTGTGAATAAGTGATTATAAATTTTGTAAAATTAAAATATTCTTCCCCTGCTTCCTTTGGAAGATTGAGAATATCTATTAAAATACTCAATGGAAAATCAAATTCAAAAAGCGATTTCAAATTTAAAAATTGAAGCTTTAAACGAAATGCAAATAGCTTCAATTGAAGCAAACAAAGGTCAAGAAGATTGTGTTTTATTATCTCCAACAGGATCAGGTAAAACATTAGCATTTTTGTTACCATTATTAGGTCATTTAAATGCTAATTTAGATTACGTTCAAGCCTTAATCGTAACGCCATCTCGTGAATTAGCAATTCAAATTGAGGAAGTTTTCAGATCGCTAGGTACAACTTTCAAAGTAAATTCAACTTATGGAGGCCATTCTATAAAAGTAGAAGAAAATAATTTCACGCAAGCTCCAGCTGTATTAGTTGGAACACCTGGTAGAATTTGTGATCACGTGAATAGGGGGAATTTAGATTTAAGCAAAGTGAAAACTTTGATCTTAGACGAATTCGATAAATCTCTAGAAATGGGATTTCAAGAAGAAATGGGGTACATCGTCGGACAATTAAATAGTCTTCAAAAACGAATGCTTATTTCGGCGACTGAAATGAAAGAAATCCCTTCTTTTACGGGTATTATTGATCCTATTCAGCTTAATTATTTATCTGGAAAATCGGAGGGACTGACTTTGAAGTTAGTAATGTCTGAAGACAAAGATAAACTGCAAACACTTTTTGATTTATTATGTCAGAATTCAAATGAATCTACTATTGTTTTTTGTAATCATAGAGATACAGTTGAAAGAATTTCTGATTTTTTGACTGAAATGGGAGTAGTAAATACATTCTTTCACGGTGGGTTGGATCAAACAGAACGAGAAAGAACTATGATTAAGTTCAGAAATGGAAGTTCTAATTATTTAATAACAACAGATCTTGCAGCTCGTGGTTTAGATATTCCTGAAATTAAATATATTATTCATTACCACATGCCTCCAAAAGAGGATGGATTTATTCATAGAAATGGAAGAACTGCTCGTATGTCAGCGACAGGTACATCGTTCTTATTAATGTCTCGTGATGAAGATATGCCTGATTATATAAAGAAACGTCCAGAAACAGTAAAGTTGAAAGACGATAATTCTATGCCGAAAAAACCAGAATGGGTTACTCTTTATTTGAGTGGAGGTAAAAAAGATAAAATTAATAAAATAGATATCGTTGGATTTCTTTCTAAAAAAGGGAATTTAGAAAAATTTGATTTAGGATTAATCATCGTTCAAGATTTTAGTTCTTACGCCTCAGTAAAAAGAAATAAAGTTTCACAATTACTTCAAGATATTCAGAACGAAAAGGTGAAAGGTAAAAAATTAAAAATTGAAATTGCTCAATAGTAAATAACTTCGAATATGGAAGAAAATTCTATAAATTCAATTCGTTTGAACAAAGCAATTAGTGATACGGGCTTTTGTTCAAGAAGGGCAGCAGATAAAATTATCGAGGAAGGTAGGGTTTTATTGAATGGTAAAATAGGTGTTTTAGGTGATAAGGCATCTATAAATGATGAAATTTCTATCGATGGTAAATTATTGGTTCGTGAATCCAAATTGATTTATATTGCCTTTAATAAACCAGTAGGGATTACGTGTACAACAGAGCGAGATATTGAAGGTAATATCATTGATTTTATTAATCACAAAGAGCGGATTTTCCCAATTGGTAGATTAGATAAACCATCGGAAGGGCTTATATTTCTGACTAATGATGGGGATATCGTAAATAAGATACTAAGAGCTGGAAATAATCATGAAAAAGAATATGCGGTAATGGTTCATAAGCCAATAACGCAAGATTTTATTGATCAAATGAGTAATGGAATTCCAATTTTAGATACGGTTACTCAAAAATGTTTTGTTGAACAAGAAAGTGAATTTGTATTCAAAATAATTTTAACCCAAGGATTGAACCGTCAAATTCGTAGAATGTGCGATTATTTGGGTTATAAGGTATACCGTCTCAAGAGATTGAGGATAATGAATATAACTTTAGATGGAATTGCTTCTGGAAAATGGAGAGATTTAACTTCAAATGAGCTGTCAGAAATCAATAATTTAGTTTCAAAATCAATTAAGACTGAAGATGCATCTTTTTTCAATGAAGATCAATCAGTTGAATAAAATATCTTAGAAAAAAGTTATTTAGTTATAAAAAAATAAATCCTTTTGTTACATTAGCAGAAAGAAGATAGTAACTAAACATTAAATAGATGTCAACAGAAAACAATAAACCGATAAAAGGGGGGGAATTTTTGATTCGTACTACCCACTCAAGTGAAATATTTACACCGGAAGAATGGACAGAAGAGCATCAGATGATTGCTCAAATGTGTGATGATTTTATTGATCAGGAAGTATATCCTGTAATTGATAGGATTGATTCTATGGAAGAAGGTTTAATGGTTTCATTGCTAGATAAAGCAGGTGAATTAGGAATGTTAGGTATGTCTGTTCCTGAAGAATTAGGAGGGATGGGCGTTGATTTTAAAACATCTCTTTTAGCTACCGAACATTTAGGGAAGGGGCATTCTTTCTCTGTTGCCTATGGAGCCCATACAGGAATTGGAACATTGCCATTGTTGTATTATGGAACTGAAGAACAAAAATCAAAATACATTCCTAAGTTAGCTGTAGGTGAGTGGAAAGCTGCTTATTGTTTAACTGAACCAAGTTCAGGATCTGATGCAAATTCTGGAAAAACAAAGGCTACGTTGTCAGAAGACGGAAAATATTATTCTATTACAGGTCAAAAAATGTGGATTACCAATGGTGGTTTTGCAGATTTAATGACTGTATTTGCTAAAATTGGAGATGATAAAAATTTATCAGCTTTCTTAGTTGAAGCGAAATGGGAAGGTGTTTCTTTGAATCCTGAAGAGAAAAAAATGGGTATCAAAGGATCTTCAACTCGTCAAGTTTTCTTTAACAATGTGAAAGTTCCGGTTGAGAATATGTTGAGTGAGCGAGAAGCTGGTTTTAAAATAGCATTAAACATCTTAAACATTGGGCGTATTAAATTAGCGGCAGGTGTAATGGGTGGTGCAAAAGCAACAATCATCGATTCTATAAAATATGCAGGAGAACGCGAACAATTTGGACGTTCAATTGATAAATACGGAGCTATACGATATAAAATAGCTGAACAGGCAATTAGAACTTTTGTTGTTGAATCAGCAACTTACAGAGCTGGTCAAAATATTGATGATGCAATAAAAAGTCATATAGCGGAAGGATTGGATAAAGGAGCTGCAACTTTAAAAGGAATTGAGGATTATGCTATCGAATGCGCTATTTTAAAAGTAGCTGGTTCAGAATGTTTAGATTATGTTTCTGATGAAGCTGTTCAAATATTTGGAGGAATGGGGTATTCGGCTGAATCTCCGGTAGAAAAAGCTTACAGAGATTCAAGAATTAACCGAATTTTTGAAGGGACAAACGAAATCAATAGAATGTTGATTGTAGACATGTTGCTTCGAAAAGCTATGAAAGGTGAATTAGATTTATTAGGACCAGCAACAAAAGTTGCGAGTGAATTAATGAGTATACCTGAAGCTGAAGAAGAAAAAGAAGGTGTGTTTGCAAATGAACACTTTTATTTAAAAGGATTTAAAAAATCAATATTAATGATAGCGGGTTCTGCCGTTCAGAAATTAATGCAAACACTTTCTAAAGAACAAGAAATCTTGATGAATGTAGCAGATATAGCAATTTTGATTTACCAAGCTGAGTCTGTATTGTTACGCGTTGAAAAAATGATTCAACTTAAAGATGAGCAAGCTTCTTTAGCGCAAATAGCAATAGTTAAAACTTTTTTCTATGACGCGTCTTCAAAAATTGAAAAAGCTGGAAAAGATGCGTTGAACTCATTTGCTGAGGGTGATGAATTGAGAATGATGCTTATGGGATTAAAGCGATTTACTAAAACAAGTTCTTTCAATCCAAGAGATTCAAGACAACTAATCGCGTCTAAATTAATTGAAGCAAATAGTTACTGTTTTTAATTTTTCAGTTGAATATAATTTTAAAAAAAAATGGCCTCAAATTTAAATTTGAGGCCATTTTTTTTGAAGTTATATTATAAGTAATTATTTCATGTATTGCTTGTAAAATTCTTCTACAACAAACTCTTGGCCTTCCATATTTATTATTTCAATATCGGAAGAAACTAAAAATCTACATATTACATGTCTAGACTTGTAATCATTTGTTACCATATCAATCTTTGCTTCTAATGTTTTTTCATCAAAAACAACATTGAAGTATATTGTGTAATATTTAGCACTTTGTTCTACTGTTTCTTTTTTTGTTCCTTTTGGAAGTGTAAAAATATAACTTCCATTTTCTTTGCTTTTTAGTATTTCAGTTTTGCTTATAACAAAAGCTGATTTAGATTTCTCTTGACAATGAGCGGATAATGATAAACCTATGAATAGAACTGCGATAAAATAATATGTTTTCATGAGATTTGTTGTTTATATAACTGTAAAACAATTGGAGATTTATTATAATATTTATAATCTATTGAATGCTAAAATACAATTTTTTTTCCATCTTTACATTTATGAATAATCTTTTTTCCTTTTTGAATAAAAAATTAATTGAAGCAGGCTGTGATGAAGCGGGTAGAGGTTGTCTTTCTGGTCCCGTTGTCGCTGCTGCTGTAATTTTACCAAAAGATTTTAAACATGAATGGTTAAATGATTCTAAGCAAGTTTCTGAAGCTAAACGAAAATTACTTCGGCCAATTATCGAAGAGAAAGCTTTAGCTTGGGGGGTAGGTTTAGTTCATGAACAGGAAATTGATGAAATTAATATATTGAAAGCTAGTTTTTTAGCTATGCATAGGGCGGTTGATCAGTTGATTGTAAGACCTGAGTTTTTATTGATAGATGGTAATCGGTTTACACCTTATTATAATATTCCACATGAATGTATTGTTAAAGGCGATTCGAAATATTTAAGTATAGCAGCTGCTTCGATTTTAGCTAAAACATATAGAGATGATTTCATGGAAAAACTTCATGATGAATTCCCAATTTATAATTGGAGTCAAAATAAAGGTTACCCAACAAAACAACATAGGGAAGCTATTCTTGCTTTTGGAGATTGTAAATACCATCGAAAAACATTCACATTATTACCAAGATAAGGTAAGCTTCTGATTTTCATAAAAATAAATTATTCAAAAAATGGTATGTCCATAAAATGAGATTTCTCATTTGAACTCTAGAATACTTTGTTTTTAAATGACACACTTTTTATTAATAAATAATAGTTAATCGAAGGTTTTTTGATATTTATGCTTAATAAAGCCGTTTTAAGTAGTTTTGTTTTTTAATTAAATGATTACTTTTGCATTTCAATTATTGAAATTAAAACTCTTAGGTACTTATGAAAATGAACAAGAGAATGAAATTAATGACAACAATCATTTTATTGTTTGTTTCATTAATTTACGGGTGTAAAAAGCATGATTTGCACAAGATTTCAGGTGTAGCATTTGATCAAAATCTTGCAACTTCAATAGGTTATGGTGAATTTGGTGTTCATGATATACTAAAATCGGTAGGGACTGGATTAAATATTGATAAAAATACAGGAGATATTTCATTGATTTATCATAAGGATATAGATACCATCTATGCAAAAGATTTTATTACTTTGAGTGATGTAAATCAAAGTTTTAATATTGCGCCTCCTAATTTGACGAAAATCGATAATCTTTATGAGACACTTCCTACTTCTTCAACTACTCAGAATTTCATTTATACTGCTAAAAATGAAACAGAATTACATGATTTGAATTTTCAATCTGGTAATTTAGTTGTAACTGCTTCTTCAACAATTCAGCATGATATTACTTTAGTGTTAAGCTTTCCCGATTTAAAATTAGCTGGTAAAGAAGTTACTAAAACAATTACTATGCATTATTTAAATAGTTTACCATATACTAGTTCAGCTACTATTAATTTATCAGATGTTTTAGCCGATTTCACAGCTGGTAATACAGCAAAAAATACATTAAGAATTAAGATTGACGCAACAATAACAGGTACAGGAAATCCAATTACTGGTAACGAGAATTTAGATTTAGCTATAAATTTGACAAATCTAAAGTTTAAAAATATTACAGGTTATTTTGGGCAACAATCTCTAGCTAGTTTTGTAGATACTATGTTGTTAAAGGTTTTTGATTCGCCTTCAGCTGGTAATTTGAGCTTTACAAATCCAAAGTTAACATTTGTAATAGATAACTCTTTTGGGATTCCAATGGATGTTAATTTTAAAAATTTTTCTACTATTAATACTATTACTTCACAAAAATCACCAATTACAATTTCAAAACCTATTTTATCAGTAAATATACCTCCAAAAGGTTCTACTGCTCAAACAACTTTTGTAATGAATAATGGAAGTACAAATAATACTATTTCAAATTTGATTGATGCTAATCCAAAAAATTTAATATATAATATTTCAGCTACAACAAACCCTGAAGGGTATAAAGGACCCTATGCACCCAAAGCACCCAATTTAAATTATATAGAATCTACAAGTAAAATGATTATCAAAGTTGATATAGATTTACCTTTTGAAGGTTATGCATCAGGAATGACTGTAAAAGATACTTTAGATTTTTCTTACAAAAACGATGTGAATTTTATTAAATCTGCGATGTTTAGATTGAAAGTTGATAATGGATTACCACTGTCTTTTAAAGGTCAGGCATTATTTGTCGACGAACATTATAATACGGTATTTACCTTATTTGATAAACCTATAGAATTAATTAGTGCTGCTCCAGTAGATGGTTCTGGAGTTGTTTCTTCAACGGCTTCTAAGTCTAACGATGCTACAATTTCTAATGCTAATGTTTTATTGATGGGTAAAGTAAAACACGTTATTATTACTGGAGTAGCTGAAACAACACAACCTCAAAGTACAGTTGTCAAGTTAAGAGATTCTTATAAAATAGGATTTAAACTTTCAATGCAAGTCCAACTTAAAGGTAAGTAATATAATTAATCGATTTATTTTATCAATATGATATCTTTAATATTTAAAAAGAATTACAATTTCTTGTTACTATTAGTTATGTTAGTATTAACTTGTAACAATGTTCTATCTCAAAAAAGTTTTACCCTTTACCATTTAAATGAGACTGCTCAATCAAATTATTTAAATCCAGGTTTTAAACAAAAAAACAGAGTTTATATTAGCCTTCCAATGGGAATGCAAAATATTTCAGTATTAAATTCGGGTTTTAAGCTTAGTGATATTTTACAGACAAGGCCACAAGACGATTCCTTATATTTAACTCCTAGTTTAGCTATTTCTAAAATGGCAAAATTGAATTATATTAATATGGAAATGTCAAATGAGATTTTTGGTTTAGGATTTCGATTGAAAAAAAGCTATTTCTCAATGAATGTCACAAATAGATTTCAAAGTAGAGTTTCTTATACGAAGGATATGTTTTCATTTGCTTTCGAAGGTAATGGTGGAGAATTTCTTGGTAAAAGAGCTGCTTTTGATGGCTTAGGTGTTGATTTAATGTCATATCTTGAATATGGAATTGGTTATAATAGAGATGTAAATGAGAAACTTACAGTAGGAGGTAGAGTGAAAATATTATCCGGAATCGCAAATATTCAAACTAATAAAAGTCAGTTTGGGATTTCTACAGATGCTACTTCTTTTGATTTAACTATTGATGGCGGGTATCAAGTTAACACTTCTAATTTAGATTCTTTATCAACAAATTCATCAACTAATTATTCTCCAATTTTAGATGCATTAGGGGCTTCAGCAAAATTAGCGACTTCAGCATTTGATTTTAAAAATTTCGGATTAGCTTTTGACTTAGGAGCTAGTTATCGACTTACTAAAAAAATTGAATTAAACGCAAGTTTATTAGATTTGGGTTATATCAAATGGGCTAGTAACGTCACAAACTATGCTTCTAATGATTTTAAATATACATTTACAGGAATAAATTTGAACGATAGTTTAGCAAAAGATAAACTTCAAGACACTTTATCCGGAATTTTTAAACAAAAACAAACTCACGATTCTTATTCTACAAAACTTCATACTAAATTTTATTTAGGAGGGAAATATCAATTCAATAATTTCTTCAGTACAAGTGCTTTATTGTACAATGAAATTGTAGCTTCTAAGTATACTGCAGGTATTTCAATAGCAATGAATACTAGGCTTAAAAATTGGTTATATGCAAGTGTAAATTATTCTGCATATGGACGTTCATATAATAATATAGGGTTTGGTTTAAATCTAAAAGGTGGACCACTTCAATTTTACGTAATGACAGATAATATTCTTGCTATAATTAATCCTGAGAATGCAAAGCATGTACATGCAAGTTTTGGTTTAAACATAGTAATCGGACCAAAAAGAGATAAAGATGAAGATGGTGTTCCAAATAAAATTGACGATTGTAGAGATATTCCAGGATTAGTTCAATTTAAAGGTTGTCCAGATAAAGATCATGATAGTATTATTGATCAAAATGATGAATGCCCTGATATCGCTGGTGTTGGGTATTTGAAAGGTTGTCCTGATAAAGATCATGATAGTATAACTGATTTTAAAGACGAATGCCCTGATATAGCTGGATTAGTTGCTTTTAAAGGTTGTCCAGATACTGATAAAGACGGAATAAAAAATAGTGAAGATGCTTGTCCTGATGCTTTCGGACCAATAGCTAGTCAAGGCTGTCCCGATACTGACAAAGACGGTGTTTTAGATTTCTTAGATAATTGTCCTAAAATCTTTGGACCAAAAGAAAATGCTGGATGTCCATGGCCTGATACAGATTTAGATGGTTTATTAGATAAGGACGATAAATGTCCAAATATAAAGGGGCCTAAACAAAATGATGGCTGTCCATATATTGATACAGATGGCGATGGAATATTAGATAAAGATGATAGTTGCCCTTCTGTTAAAGGTGTTTTAGAAAATAAAGGATGTCCTGTAATTGAAGCTGCAGCTCAAGAAGTTTTAAAAACTGCATTTAATGATTTAGAATTTATTCCAGGAAGTGCTGTGATTAAAGATGCTTCTAATAATTCATTGAATGAATTAGCAGCTTTATTATTAAAGAAACCAGAATGGAAAATTCAAATTTCGGGTCATACTGATAATGTTGGAAATGACCAATCAAATTTAATTCTATCAAAAAAACGAGCTGAATCTGTTAAAGCTTATTTAGTTTCGAAAAATGTTCCTACAGAAAAAGTAAAAACATTATTCTTTGGTAAGACTAAACCAATTGCTAGTAACGATACTGAGGAAGGTCGTCAAAAAAACAGACGCGTTGAAATGGCAATTGTATTTGAATAAAGATTAAAGAAATAGATAAACTTAAATCCCTTATTTGCTATTGTAAATAAGGGATTTTCTTATTTTTGAAATATGATTACTTTTTCCAAAAAAAATAGATACCTATTAAGTATACTTTCAGGATTATTAATGGTTATTTCTTTTCCTTATACAGGAAGTTTAACTTTTTTCGCTTTTATATCTTGGATTCCTTTATTGTTAGTTGAATTCAATATTTCAAAACAAAAATACCGACCATCAAAAGTTTATATTCATGCTTTTATTACTTTTTTCATCTATAATTTAGGTGCAACTTGGTGGATTTGGAACGCAAGTCCAGAAGGAGCTATTTTTGCAATATTTTTAAATGCGCTAATAATGGCATTTGTTTTTTATTTCTTTCATAAAATTAAAAAGAACTATTCTGAAAATTCCGGTTATTTATTATTGATTTTTACTTGGGTCTCATTTGAATTTATTCACTATCATTGGGAATTATCTTGGCCTTGGTTGAATCTTGGTAATGTTTTTTCAATTACACCCCAAATAGTTCAATGGTTTTCAATTACAGGCGTTTTGGGTGGTACATTTTGGGTTTTATTAATTAATATAATTTCTTTTCTTATATTTAAGAATATATATATCACAAAAAAAAAATGGGATACTCAGATTAAGAATTTTTTAATACTTGGAAGTATTTTTTTAATTCCAATAATTTATTCTTTAATTTCATATTTTAGTTACGAAGAATCTAAAAATCCAATTGAAGTTGTTGCTATACAACCAAATATTGACCCCTATAATGAAAAGTTTACTACTGAATTGAAGTTGCAATTGGATAAGATTTTTTATCAAGCTGATAAAAAGATAACCTCTAATACTAAATTTATTTTAGCACCAGAAACAGCTATAAGTTCAACTTTTTTTGAAGAAGATCTGAAAAGTCAACCTTTTTTCAATTATATGATTCAAAGAAAGAAAAGGTGGGGAAATGCCGCTTTTTATACTGGAGCTTCAACTTTGTGTTTTTTTGAAGAAAAACATTCTACAGCTTCTCGTAAACTTGAAAGTGGACCAGGTTTTATAGAGAGTTACAATACGTCACTTTTGATAAATCAATACGATATTCCTTATTTTGTTCATAAATCAAAGTTAGTTCTAGGTGTTGAAAAAATACCTTTTTTAACTATGCTTCCATGGTTAGAACAATTAGCAATAAATTTAGATGGGGCATCAGGTTCTCTTGGTATAGAAACTGAACCAAAAGTTTTATCTGCAAATAATATTCCTTTTGCACCTTCAATTTGTTACGAGTCAATTTATGGAGACTTTATTTCTAAACAAGTTAAAAAAGGTGCTGAATTGATTTTTGTTATAACAAATGATGGTTGGTGGGGGGATACTCCTGGTTATAAACAGCATGCAAGTTTTTCTCGATTAAGAGCAATTGAAAATAGAAGAAGTATAGCCAGATGTGCAAACACTGGAATAAGTTGTTTTATAAATCAGCGAGGTGACATCACTCAAAAAACAAATTGGTGGAAAGAAACTTCAATTAGGGGAGAACTAAATAAAAATTCTGAATTAACATTTTACTCAAAAAATGGAGATGTTTTAGGTAAACTATTTTCTTTTATTTTAGTTTTCATTTTAGGTTTTGGACTTATAAAAAGTTTATTTAAAATGGTTTCAAGATACAAGTAAACTATATTAAATTACAATAACTTGAATTGTCGTTGTTCAATCTAAATATATTCTAATTATATAAGAATTAATCTTTGAAATTTAATATACCAAATTTCTCTTTTTTTCCAGACACAGCATAGAGAATTAACTGTTTGGTAGCATAATCAGTAATAAATTGTTTTGGTACGGCTAATGAACTAATTTCTTTAGATTTGAAAAGAGTTTCTCGAATTATCTCTCCTGAATTGATATCTAATTTTACTATACCAACTGCATTTTTCTTTTTTCCAAAGTTTGCAGGATACAATTTATCACTTTCTATAAAATCACCATTTTCATTGTAATTTTTTATATTGTCATTGAATATAAAGCAAATTTTTCCGCCATCAATAAAACGAGCATAAGAACTAAATGGACCGCCATCATTAGTTGAAACTTGGTGTTTATCTATTTTTTTTAACCAATCAAAACCACCATTTGGTCCAACTTTATAAGCAATAATATCATTATAATAATAAGTGTAAGTAGTTCTAACTGATCCTGTTTTAGGGTCGTTATATGTAGTTGTTACAACATAATATTGCTCTATTGAAGACACAATACTTCCGTCCTGTAACACATTTGCATCCCTCATTTCATAGTTATAAAGTTGAGGTTCCCCTTTACCTTTAGCTTCTTTTTTTTCTGCCTTCTTTTTTTGTTTGTCACTCCAATCTTGTGTTACAAAATCTTTTCCAAATTCTTGAAATCCTTGATTTATAATTTCCTGTTTGTCAAAATTTGCTCTTAAATAAAATACACCTGATATTCCTGTTTTTTTATCTTCACCATAAATTCCAGTGATTGTGAAAATATGTTTATTGTCAGATTGCATCGTCATAGCTTCCACTCTTTTTCCTTTTAAATTAAGCGAAAAATCATCTAATCCGTCAGGAGTAACATGTGAGATATGGAAAGCTTTATATTGTAATTGTCTATTAAATATTTTTTTTTCTTCAGGTTTATTATACTCTAGAATAGAAATAAAATAATCACCAGTATTTGAAAGGTGTTGAGAATATACCGTTGCTAAATCCGAATCATAAGGGAGTTCGTATTCTCCCTCTGAAACAGAATTCAATTCACTGTCATATATATGGAAACCATATGATATTTTAGATTCTTTTCTTCCCAATGTCTCCCAAATTACACCAAAAAATTTTCTATCATTTGAATTAATAATGTTAAAACTACCTGAAGATCTTCCTTTAGGTAATTCATATTCGCCAAGTTTTACTGCTTTTCCTTTTGGCTCCAAATCTTCATCATATTCTTGCATGAAAATTTGATTTTTCTTATCTTTTTTATCGCTTAAAAAAACCATCAAGTGATTGTCGACACATGTTGTACCTTCGAAAGTTGCCATACTTTCATTTACTTTCAAGGAAATTTTGCTAGTTGTAATTAATGACAGGTCTTGATGTTTAGATAATTGCAATGAACCTAAAATAGCACCCCCAGTTCTTCTAAGAGCGAAGAAATTATCACCATTTCTAGGAATAATAGACAGCATTCTACCGCTTCTTTTTTCCAACGTTCCCCATTTAATATTGTAAGATTGGGCATTTAATTGAAAAACGGATATCGCTATAATAAATAGTTTAAAAACAGCTTTCATTATTTAACTAGTTGTATACCTGTGTAATTTTGTGGAGATATTGATTTTAATTCAGATTTTAAAATTTCTGAAATGTCTAAACTGTCAACAAAAGAATGAACTGTCGATTGTGTTACAGCTTCATTTTTTCTAGTTAATCCTTTAAGTGCTTCATATGGTTTAGGAAAACCTTCTCTTCTCAGTATTGTTTGAATTGCCTCAGCAACAACTGCCCAATTTTCAGCTAATTCAGCTTCAATTGCTGTTTCATTTAGGAGAAGTTTATCAAGTCCTTGTAGGGTTGATTTTAAAGCGATAAAAGTATGTGCAAATGGCATTCCTATTGTTCTAAGCACAGTTGAATCTGTTAAATCTCGTTGAAGTCTAGAAACAGGCAGTTTTGCTGAAAGATGTTCGAAAAGTGAATTTGCTATACCAATATTTCCTTCAGAATTTTCAAAATCGATTGGGTTTACTTTATGTGGCATAGCAGAAGATCCTACTTCCCCTTCTTTTAGCTGCTGCTTAAAGTAGTTCATTGAAATATAAGTCCACATATCTCTATCTAAATCTAAAACGATTGTATTTATTCTTTTTAAGCAATCAAAAAGAGCTGCAAGATTATCATAGTGATCGATTTGTGTCGTTGTTTGACTTCTATCTAACCCTAAGTTGTTATTAACAAATTTGTTAGCGAATTCTACCCAATTGTGATCTGAAAATGAAACATGGTGTGCATTAAAATTACCAGTTGCTCCTCCAAATTTTGCAGAAAAAGGAATTGATTTTAATGTTTCAATTTGTTTAATTAAACGCTCAGAAAAAACTTGTATTTCTTTACCTAGTCTAGTTGGAGAGGCTGGCTGACCATGAGTTCTAGCTAACATTGGAATATCTTTCCAATTATTTTGAAGAGTTACTAGTTTTTGAACTACTTTACTTATTAAAGGTAAGTAAGTTTCATTCACAGCTTCTTTTAAAGAAAGTGGTATTGAAGTGTTGTTTATATCTTGAGAAGTTAATCCAAAATGAATAAATTCTATATAATTATCCAAACCAAGTAAAATCATTTTTTCTTTCAAAAAATATTCAACTGCTTTTACATCGTGATTGGTAACCTTTTCAGTGTCTTTAATCCATTGAGCATCAGTTTCTGAAAAATTGGAACATAAAGATCTTAAATCATTGTATTTCTCTTTGGGGAAATCTTTTAATGGATTAATACTAGATTCAACTAGTGCAATTAAGTATTCAACTTCAACAATTACTCGGTATTTTATTAGTCCAAATTCAGAAAAATAAGGTTGTAATTCTTGAGTTTTACTTTGATATCTTCCATCAATAGGAGAAATTGCTGTTAATGCGTTTAATGTCATTATTTATGTTTTTATTTAAAATATAAATTCGTTACTTATTGATCTTTAAAAATTGAACATCAAAGATAACGATTCATAATGAATAGTGTTCTAGATTTATTAATAACAATGGCTTTTTTAAAGTCTTAATTTAAATTAGGGTTGTCCAATTAATTTTAAAAGTATTGATTTCGAAATCGGTTTTTACTATTATTTTATTATTAATTGTTAGATTTCCTTACTCTGATGTTAGTAAATTCTAGATAATTTATGATTTATATAATACGTTATACCATTTCTTTGTATTAATTTCGAAAGTCAATTTTATATATAAAATATTTCAAATGAATTTACGCTTTATTTTTTTAGTTTTCTCATTATTTTTCTTCTCTACTTCTTTTGGAAATGGACATGTAAATAATAATATAACCCCTCCAGATTCATCATCTTCAATAGTAGATAAATCTGCTGCTATTGTTATGTTAGAAGAGGGGAAAAGATTATTTTCAGAAGGAAAAGTTCGAGATGCTTTGAATCAATTTAGATCAGTTGTTCAAAAAGACCCTAATAATTGGAGGCCGATTTATTGGATTGGCGTTTGTCATTACTCAATGTCTAATTATGGATTTGCCCTGAAGTATGCTAATGATGCATTAAAAATTAATTCTCCTCGAATTGAAGAGGAAGTTTTTGAATTGTTAGGGAAATCATACCATCAATTAGGGAAATTGGACTCAGCGATAATTAATTATGAAGATGTTTTAACCAAAATTTCACCTTCTAGAGCTAAGGATTTGGGTATTAATTGGAAAATTGAGCAATGTAAATATGCTCAATCACTCAAAGCTAGTGGCGAAAAACCTGCTCGTTTAAGATTAAAAGGTGAAATTAATACTGGTTATAATGAATATTCACAACTTTTAAGTTCAGATGGCAAAACAATGTATTTTACTTCAAGACGAAGTGATACAAAGGGAGGAAAAGCAAATCCTGATGATCAAGAATATTTTGAAGATACTTACAGAGCTATTTGGAACGAAGAAACTCAAATGTGGGATAGCATTACTAATGGAATAGATAGAGTAAATTCAGATGGGTTTGATTCATTTTCACATCTTTCTTCAGATGGTTTGACAGCATTAATGACCATAAATACATCTTTATTAATTTCTGATAAGGCGACTAACAGTTCTGACATTTTTGAATTATCTTTTTCTAATAAAGGTAAATGGTCAACTCCAAAAAGAATAAAAAATAAAACTATTAATACTAGTTTTTTTGAAGGTTCCCCTACAATGACTAGTGATGGAAATACTCTTTATTTTGTTTCAGATAGAAAAGGTCAAAAAAAATCGACAGATATTTATGTTTCTAAAAAAGTAGATAAGGTTTGGATAGATGCAGTGCCTTTAAGTGATACAATTAATTCAACAGGAACTGAAACAACGCCTTATATTACTCCTGATGGTAGATATTTATTTTTCAGTTCTGATGGTCATTTAGGAATGGGAGGTTTAGATGTTTTTGTTTCAGAAAATTTAGGAGATAAATGGTCTAAACCTATTAATCTTGGTATAAGAATTAATTCAGTTAACAATGATACACATTTTAAATATTATCCCGAATTGCAAAAAGCAGTTCTTTCAGGATTTGAATTGGTAGGTCAAAAATCTAGCATTGACATGTATGAGATTGATATGACAGGTTTTGAATATCCTGTTGTGAAATAAATGCAACGCTATTTTATAGAGCTTTCTTATAATGGGTCTACATTTTTTGGATGGCAACGTCAACCAAAACAGCATTCTGTACAAGAAGAAATTGAAAATGCTTTTACTAAATTAAATTCCAATACACCCATTTTAGTTGTTGGTTGTGGTAGAACAGACTCTGGTGTTCATGCAAATCATTATGTTTTGCATGTAGATTTAGAAAAAGTACTAGATTTAAATCAACTCATTTTTAAATTAAATAGAATTCTTCCTGATAGTATTGTGATTCATTCGGTTAAAGAAGTGTCGTCTGATTTTCATGCTAGATTTAATGCTACTTCAAGAACATATCGTTATTTTATAAATTCAAAAAAGGATCCTTTTAAGCAAGGCTTAAGTTGGAATTATCAACAAAAATTGGATTTAGAGGTGATGAATGAAGCATGCCTTTTATTATTAGGAACTCAAGATTTTACGTCATTTTCCAAGGTAAATACTGATACTAAAACAAATATTTGCACAGTGTATAAGGCGATTTGGGAAGAAGTAGATTCATCAAATTTTTATTTTGAAATTACTGCTGATCGTTTTTTAAGAAATATGGTTAGAGCTACCGTTGGAACCCTTTTAGAGGTCGGTCAAGGTAAAATATCATCCGAAAATTTACTAGATATATTAGAAGAAAAAGATAGAGGGGCAGCAGCAATTTCAGTTCCTGCTCATGGTTTGTTTTTATGGGAAGTTACTTATTAATTAAGAAATATTCTAATCACTTATTTCAACTCATTCTATATAGATTTCACTATTCTATAAATTCATTTCTTTTTCTAACTTTGTATAGAAATCGGTCATCGGTTTATGTATTTACTTTAAAATTATTATAAATGAGTATTGAGAAAGATTTATTAGTTCGAAGTGGTTCAAAGTGTGAATTATGTGGAGCTGAACATGAATTAACAAGTTTTGAAGTGACACCAATACAAAATAATGGCCGAGTTGATGATTTTATTCAAGTTTGTGGAAACTGTAAAGGTCAAATTGAAAATCCTGAAACTATAGTTGCAAATCATTGGAGATGTTTAAATGATAGTATGTGGAGCGAAACACCTTCTGTTCAAGTAATGGCATGGAGAATGTTGCAAAGATTAAAACCTGAAGGTTGGCCTCAAGATTTATTAGATATGCTTTATTTAGAGGAAGATACTTTAAATTGGGCAAAAGCTACAGGTGAAGGAGAAGATAAGGAAGTTGAAGATTTTCATAAAGATTGTAACGGTGTACGTTTAGAACATGGAGATTCTGTAGTTTTAATAAAAGATTTAAATGTAAAAGGTGGAGGTTTTACAGCTAAAAGAGGAGCTGCTGTTAGAAATATTAAATTAGTTCACGATAATCCTGAACATATAGAAGGAAAGGTTGAAGGACAGACAATTGTTATTATTACTCAGTATGTGAAGAAAACATAATAAACTAGATTTCTAAAAAACAAAAAGCTCCGTTAGATAATCTAGCGGAGCTTTTTTATTAGTTTACTAGCTTGATTATTCGGCAATTAATATATAGTTCGTTTTTTTTCCTTTTCCAATTAATACATATTTATCATTAATCAAATCGGAAATTGATAATGTAAATTCTTCATTTACTTTTTCTTTATTTACAGAAATAGCATTTGAAGTTAATTCCCTTCTAGCTTCACCGTTTGACTTTAAGAAATTTGTTTTACCAGCTAGAGCATCTATAATTGAAAGTCCTGTAGAAATATCTTCCTTTGAAACAGTTGCTTGTGGAACACCTTCAAAAACAGCTAAAAAATCTTTTTCTGAAAGTAATCTCAAGTCTTCAGAAGTAGATTTACCAAATAGAATATTAGATGCTATAATAGCTGTTTTAAGTGCTTCTTCACCATGAACTCTTGTTGTAACCTCTTCTGCAATAGATTTTTGAAGTATTCTTAAATGTGGAGCTTCGTTGTGTTCTGCCTCTAATTTTTCAATCTCTTCTTTTGATAATAAAGTATAAAAGCGAACTAATTTTTTAGCATCTTCATCACTTGCATTTAACCAAAATTGATAAAATGCATACGGAGAAGTTTTTTCTGGATCTAACCAAACTGTACCAGATTCAGTTTTTCCGAATTTTCCACCATCTGATTTTGTTAGTAAAGGACAAGTAAAAGCGAATGCTTCGCCACCCGTTTTTCTTCTAATTAATTCGGTTCCAGTAGTAATATTCCCCCATTGGTCTGACCCACCAAATTGTAATTTACAATTGTAGTTATTATATAAATGAACGAAATCGTTTCCTTGTAACAACTGGTAGGAAAATTCAGTAAACGATAAACCTGTGTCGATACGTTTTTTAACTGAATCCTTAGCTGTCATATAATTGATGGTGATATGTTTTCCAACATCCCGAATAAATTCGATGAAAGACATGTTTTTCATCCAATCAAAATTATTGACTAGAACAGCAGCATTTTCTCCATTTTCAAAATCTAGAAAATGTTTTAATTGTGCACCAACTCCTTCAATGTTCTTGTTTAAGGTTTCTTCATCCAACAGATTTCTTTCAGCCGATTTCCCGGAAGGATCACCAACCATACCTGTTGCACCTCCAACTAAAGCAATTGGTCTGTGACCAGCTAATTGTAAATGTTTTAATAACATAATTGGAAGTAAATTCCCAACATGTAATGAATCTGAAGTAGGATCAAAGCCAACATAACCTGTCGTCATTTCTTTGGCTAATTGTTCTTCTGTTCCAGGCATAATATCCTGAATCATCCCCCTCCATTGAAGTTCTTTGATAAAATCTGTTGGCATTTTTATGTTTTTTTGTGCTACAAAAGTAGGGTTTCTATTTGGTTTTTAAGTTTTGTAAAATAAAAAAGCGGGAAGTATTTTTCTCCCCGCCTATATATTATTGATTGATAATTTATTTTTTATCTTTTTCTGTATTTGGTTTAACTGCATTGGTATCTTCAAAACTAAATAATTCAACTTCAAAAATCAAAGGCATATTTGCTTTAATTGGTCCTTGGCCACCTTGTGGAGGATTTGCTCCGTATGCTAATTCTTCAGGAATAAAGAATTTATATTTAGCTCCTGTTTCCATTAATTGTAAACCTTCAGTCCAACCTTTTATTACTTGATTTAATCCAAATGAAATTGTTTCACCTCTATCAACAGAGCTATCGAAAACTGTTCCATCAGGTGTTGTTCCGTGATAATGAACAGTAACTTTTGAAGTTGAATTAGGTTTTTTACCCGATCCTTTTTTCATAACAATATATTGTAGACCACTTGGAGTAACCATTACGTCTTTGTTTTTTTTATTTTCAGCTAAAAAGACTAATCCATCATCTTTATAATCTTTTACAATTGAAACATTCACTACTTCAATATCAAAAACTAAATCGGAGTAGGGTGGTATTGCTCCTGGACGACCTTGTTTACCATAAGCTTGGTAATAAGGAATTACTAATTTTGCTTTCCCACCATTTCCTAACATTCCAATTCCTTCTTCAAAACCAGGAATCATTTGATTTGTTTTATAGATAAAATCCATAGGTTGTCCCCTGTCATAGGAAGCATCAAATTGTTTATCATCTGCTCTAAACGTACCTCTATAATGAAGAGAGACATTATTTCCAGCCGCAATTTTATCAACTGATCCAGGATTCTCAATTAAATATACCAATCCACTATTACTTTGTTGAGCTGTTGGATATTTTTTTAGTATTTCAGAATACATAAATTTTTTGTATTCATCTTCTGTCATTGAACCTATTTTTTCAAATTCTGCATTTTTTGCGTCTTCTGTAGCTTTAATTTTGTTGTATTTGTCTGCAAATACCTTAGTAGCATCCCATTCCTTTGCTGTTTTTCCAAATCTTAATATGGTAACAGTTTTCATTGTGTCATTTTGTTCAATCAGATTCACTATATCTTGACCTATAATTACATGTCCGAATACAGTATGTTTTCCATCTAAATGAGCAGTTTCTTTGTGAGTAATAAAGAATTGACTTCCATTCGTTGCAGGACCAGAATTTGCCATAGATAAAATCCCTGCTCTGTAATGTTTAAGTTCAGGAACAATTTCATCGTAAAATTTATGTTTTGGACCTCCAGATCCCGAACCATCAGGATCACCACCTTGAATCATGAAATCTTTGATTACTCTATGAAATTTCAGACCATTATAGAAAGGTTTATCGTAAATATTGCCTAAAGCTGTAAATTTACCTTCTGCTAGACCAACGAAATTTGCAACTGTCATAGGTGTTTTTTCATATTCTAATTGACAAACGATTACACCTTTGTTTGTATTAAATTGAACATATATACCGTCGGGATAGGATTGTTTTGTATCTTGAGCATTTACCTTAAAACAAAAGCTGAATAATGCGAATGCAAAAGTAATTGCTTTGAAATATTGTTTTTTCATATTGTTTTTTTTAATTTATTTAGTAAAAATAGAAAAATTTATTTTAATTGTATTGATTCAATTATTTCTTGTCCTTAAAATATTCAGTTGATTTTATATCAAACATAATGCCCTTTTTAATATGTTATAGTTTTTCTGATTAGTATTTCTCATTTTTTAGAAGAATTCACTGATGTTAAAGCAGATTATCAATTCCTCTTGTCTAATCCCCATAGCATTTTATTCCTAATTGTGTCCAAGAAATTATTGTCTTTAAATTTGATTACGTTAATCATAAAATCAGCCTTCTTTACAACTACTTCCTCACCTTGAGAAATGCTTTTAGAATTACCATCAATACTTATTAAATAAGTTCTTTCTCTTCCTTCAACACTTAATTTAATAGGCATATGATCTGGAACAACCATTGGTCTTACATTTAGATTGTGAGGAGCGATAGGGGTAAGGAGATGGATTTGACAACCTGGTGTAACAATTGGCCCTCCACAACTTAAATTGTAAGCTGTAGAACCTGTTGGAGTTCCAACAATTAGCCCATCAGCCCAATAAGAATTTAAATAATTATCATCAAGTGAGGCATGAACAGTAATCATCGAAGCATTGTCTTTTTTGTGAAGAGTCACTTCGTTTAAAGCAATGTTTTCATCTCCAAAAATAGAGCTTTCAGTTTCAATTTTTAAGAGTGAACGTGCTTGAAAAACGTAGTCTTTATTTCTAACTAATTCCATTGTTTCTTCCAATTGATCAGTAGAAATATTAGCTAAAAAACCTAAACGACCTGTGTTTATTCCAAGTATAGGAACACCTGAATCTCTAATGTAACTTACTGTTTTTATGAAGGTTCCATCCCCACCAATACTAAAAGCTAAATCAATTCCACTTTTAAATTCATTACGCGAAGTAAACTCGTCATAATTAGAAGCGATTCCTACTTTTTTAATTAATTGTTCCTTCAATTCCTTTTCAAGAATCGGATTCCAACCAAAATCTTTAAGTATAGCCAGAAACTGAACGTAATGAGAAGCTGTCTGCTTATTTATTTTTTTACCGTAAATAGCAACATTCATAATTTACAAATTCAAGTAATTCATTAATGCGTCATATTTGAATTGTACATCCTCGTCACCACTACTTTTTTGAAAAGAAGCTTTGATAACATAGTCATACCTTTCAAAAGTTCTAATTATACGATCTAATTCAATTTGGTTAATTTTCAAAGTCACTTCTAATTTTGAGGAATCAGAAGGAGACATAATATATGAACTCAAAATTTTAGCATTATTACTTTCAACAATTTGAGCAATTTGAACCATAGAATAATCAATACTATTAACCTCTAGTACAATTATTCCACCACTTTCTTTGATGCTACCAGTATTAGCTATTTTTGTTATTAAATGATGAATACTTGTACATCCTAAGTACTTTTCATTATCATCTAAAATAGGCAAAACACTTAATTTATGTTCAGATATTTTGGCTAAAACCTCATAAATATGTGCGTTTTCATTTACATAAGGACGCGGTAGATGATCGAATAATTTATCCAATGTATCTTCCAAATCTAGTTTATCCAAAATGTCTGACTCTGAAATTACACCTACAAAATTTCCATTTTTCAAAACTGGTAGGTGAGAAACTTTAAATTCATCCATCCATCTTAACGCTTTTTCACCTGTATCAGTGTGCGTTAACGGAGGAATTTCTTCTGATATGAGTTCTAGTGCTTTCATTGTAGTTGCCAAATTAGTAAATTACTTTCTAAGTATGTACATTTGAAACGTAAAATTATAGGCTTTATGACAAAACTAAGTGTTAATATAAATAAAATAGCAACGATTCGGAATGCAAGAGGCGGAGAAACTCCAAATGTGATTCAAGTTGCTGTTGATTGCGAACGTTTTGGTTGTGAAGGCATTACGGTTCATCCAAGACCAGATGAGCGTCATATAACAACTAAAGATGTTTATGAATTATCAAAAATTGTTAAAACAGAATTTAACATTGAAGGATTTCCTGATTCTCGTTATGTAGGTATAATTAATGACTTAAAACCTGCTCAAGCTACCCTAGTTCCAGATCCTCCAAATGTATTAACTTCAAATGCAGGTTGGGATACTAAAACAAATCAATCATTGCTAACCGATTTAGTGCAGCAATTTCGTCAAATGGGGGTAAGAAGTTCTATTTTTATAGATACTAATCTTGAAAATATTGAATATGCAGCTAAAACAGGAGTGGATAGAATTGAATTATATACAGGCCCTTATGCTGAAAATTTTGCGTTAGATCCTGAAAAAGTGATTGAAGGATATATTCGAGCTGCAAATTTTGCTACTGAATTGGGACTTGGAATTAATGCAGGTCATGATTTAAGTTTAGAGAATTTAAAGTTTTTTAAAACCAATATTCCTCAATTAGCTGAAGTTTCTATTGGACACGCTCTTATTTCTGATGCTTTGTATTTTGGTTTAGAAAATACGATTCAAAGGTATAAGTTGTTATTGATTTAAGTTACTATATTTATTCGGATACTTTCATCTTATTTTAAAATTCTAATTTCTCTTTGTTGGAAAGGAACTACAATTTTATATTCTCTAAATAATCGATCAATTTCGAGTCGAATATCAGATTTGTAATTATTAATATCCCAACTCTGATCTGCCCAAAAAAGTAATTCCATTTCCATACCATTTTCTCCAAAATTTGCTAAGCGGACAATTACAGGTTGTGATTTTTTTACTTTTGGATGACTCAACGCTGCTTGTTTTAGTAAACGACAAACTAATTCTGAGTTTGATCCATATGGAACTGTTACTGATATTTTAAAACGAGAAAGTTCTGAACCATGTGACCAGTTTTCTACATGTTCTTGTGTTAATTTATTATTTGGAATTATTAAAACATTACCTTCTCTTGTTTCGATTTGAGTTGTTCTGACACTAATTTTTAATATTTTTGCTACTATAGGCTCAGTTGTTCCTGAATTGCTCATTTCAACTATGTCACCAATTTTTACATTTCCTTCAAAAAGTAAAATAATTCCTGAGAACATATCTTTAAAAACATCTTGTAAACCAAGGCCAATTCCTACTAATAGAGCAGCTGACCCTGTTAATAAGATAGCAATTTCAATTTCTAATGCTTTTAGGCAAATGAAAAATGAGAAGATGTAAATAATATATTTTGCAACTTGATGATAAACGTATTCAGAACCTTGGTCTGATTCATTATTTTCTTTGAATTTTTTTGAAATATAAAGTTTTGTAACATTTACTAACATTCTTGAAGCGAAGTAGATAGCTATAATTACTAAAATGTGGTAGAAGCTAAATGTGAATTTTTTCGATTCTATAAAATTGTAATTTATAAATTCACTGAATGTTACATGTTCATTGTTAATATTGAAACTCCAAACGGCAACATAAGTAGCTAAAGCATAAACACCCTGACTTAAAAGTCGAAGCCATGTTATCTTTTGACCTTCCATTCGAATATTTGCTTGGCTCAACATTCTTTTCAATAATCTGTGAATGAATCTTTTTAAAAGACTTGCTCCAAATATGATTATTGATAAAAAAATAAGGTTCCATAAACAAACTTTATAAGGTCCTAATTCAAAAAGTGTTGTGCTAAACATAATTATTAACGTAATATTATTCGTCCTAATTTTTCAGAAATCATTTTTTTAACTTTTTCTAAAGCTATTTGTTCTGATAGTAAATCCATTAATTTTTGGTCATCCATATTTTTATCAACTTCTTTAAGTAATTGATAAATTTCATTTATTCGTTGGTCAATTTTACCTGCTTTAAATGAGTATATAGAACCCATTATTGCCTGTTGTAATTTATCTAATTCTGTACTAGTTTCAATTTTTTTTTCAATTAGCCATTTTGGACTAATTTCATGTTCTTCTGATTCTATTTCACTAACAAATTTTACAATTTCTTGATCTTCGTGGCGAAGAAAAAAACTAGATTTATACAGCGTGTTTTCAGAAAGCCCGTCCATCATTATTTGATGTAATTTACTATATAAAGGGCTATTGAATGTTAATTCATCTTTTTCTAATTCATGACAAACTAATTCGATTACACTTGTTTCAATTGTATGTTTTTCGCCTTTATCATTTATATGCTCTGTTTCAATTGCGAAGGGACCATACTTTATCATTTTCCGCATTAAATCATGCTCGTTGTGATCATCTGAATAGTTTGTTTCTTGTCGACCTTGAAAAGTATGATCAACGGGTTCAATATCATGAGGTAATTCACGGATTTCAGGTTCTGAAATTTGCTTTGAAATTACTCCTTTTCGTAATTTATTTAATTCATTTGTGACTATTTGTTCACTCATCTCAAAACGCTCCGAAATATTTTTTGAGTAAACGGAACGCGTTATTTGATCTGGAATTAAAGCTACTGAATGAATAATATCTCGAATTAATTCAGCTTTTTTAATCGGATCACCCTGACTATCTTTAAGTAGGATATCGGTTTTAAAAGAAACGAAATCTTGAGTGTGCTCTTTAATGTAATTTTCTAATTCAGAAGAGCTCACACTTTTAGAATAAGAATCGGGATCTTCACCTTCCGGAAATAAAACTACTTTTACATTTAATCCTTCTTCTAAAATCAGATCAATTCCTCTGAAGGAAGCTTTAATTCCAGGAGCATCACCATCGTATAAAATGGTAATTGTTTGTGTGTAACGGCGAATTAATTTTATTTGTTCTTTAGTCAGTGATGTTCCTGAAGATGACACAACGTTTTGAATTCCTGCTTGATACATACTGATTACATCAGTGTAACCTTCACATAAAAAACAGTTATCATATTTTACAATATCTCCTTTAGCAAAATGAAGTCCGTATAGAATTTCACTTTTATTGTAAATAATGCTTTCAGGTGAATTGAAGTATTTGGCAATTTTTTTATCAGTGATTAATGTTCTTCCTCCGAATCCCAATGTTCTACCAGAAACACTGTGTATTGGAAACATTACCCGACCTCTAAAGAAATCAAATTGTCTATCATCTTTTGATTTTACTAAACCAACTTTTTCTAAATATTCTAACTTATAACCTTTTTCTAAAGCTGCTTTTGTGAAATCATCGCTTTTATTGAGGCAGTATCCTAATTGAAATTTTTTAACAATATCCATTCGGAATCCACGTTCTTCGAAGTAAGAAAGTCCAATTGCTTTTCCTTCTTCAGATTCGTGCATCGAATTCATAAAGTATTCTTTCGCAAATTCATTGATTATATGAAGACTTTCTCTCTCCGTTATTGCGGCTAATTCTGCAGCTGTTGCAGGAACTTCATCAGGAAGTTGAATGGAGTATTTATCGGCAAGCCATTTTAGTGCTTCAGGATACGAAAAATGTTCTTTCTCCATTAAGAAAGTAACAACAGAGCCTCCTTTACCAGTTGAGAAACATTTAAATATTTGTTTAGCAGGTGAGACTACAAATGAAGGAGATTTTTCATCGGTGAACGGACTTAAACCTTTTAAATTTGAACCAGCTCTTTTTAAATTTACAAATTCTCCAATAACTTCTTCTATGCGAGAAGTTTGCATTATTTCATCAATAATATGTGGTGGAATTTTTGCCATTATCTAGATCAAATTTTAGTAATTTGTTATCTGAACAGGTGTTTTACCATAATCTTCTTCCTTAATAAGTTTTCCTTTTTCATCATAAAATTTCCAAATACCAATTTGCTCATTATGAAGGTATTCCCCAACATAATTAATTCTCCCGTTTGGATGTTTTACTATTGTATGTCCTTCTCTTAATCCTTTTTCAAAAAATGTAATTGACATTTCTTTACCATTAGGAGATAGTAGTACCCATTTACCATCACGTATTTTTTTAGCATCTTGTGCACCACGAATTTTAACTTTTTGTTTACCAGGATAAAATTCTGTATAAATTCCATCCTTGTATTCAATAAGGTTCTCGATTTCAATTTTTTCAATTTTTTCTTTTATCGGTTCTGTCGAACAAGATGCTGCTACCAATAGCAAAAAAAGTAGGAAAGTAATTTTCATTTAGAATTATTTTTCTCGTTGTGTAGTATATTCAACCAAACCTATAATAGCTTGTTTAGAAGCTGATTCTGGAATGTCTTTTAAGCAAATTAAAGCCTGGTCAGTTAATTCAATCATACGTTTATAAGCATAATCAATTCCCCCATTTTTGATTACAAGTTCAACAGCTCTTTTAACGTATTTAGAATCTTCGTTATGATTTTTGATAATATTGATCAGTTCTTTTTTTGTTGCTTTATCGCAAACATTTAAAGTATGGATCAAAGGTAAAGTGATTTTTCTCTCACGAATATCTAAACCTGTTGGTTTTCCAATATTTCCAGGAGTGCCGTAATCGAAAATATCGTCTTTTATTTGAAATGCTAGACCAACAAATTCTCCGAATTGACGCATATTTTTTGCTTGGTCTTCTCTATCAACTGATGCTGCTGCAGATTCACAAACCGTTGCGATTAAAGAAGCTGTTTTTTGACGGATAATATCAAAATAAATTTCTTCAGTTATGTCTAACCTTCTAGCTTTTTCAATCTGCAAAAGTTCACCTTCACTCATTTCACGAACTGCTCGTGCAACTATTTCTAAAAGACGAATGTTATTATTTTCAATGGAAAGTAATAAAACTCTTGACAACATAAAATCACCAACTAAAACAGCTATTTTATTTTTCCATAAAGCATTTAATGAAAAGAAACCACGTCTTTCATTTGCGTCATCTACAACATCATCATGCACCAATGAAGCTGTATGTAAAAGTTCTACCAATGAGGCAGCATCGTATGTTTTATCATTAACGTTCCCAAGCATTTTTGCTGTTAAAAACAAAAACATAGGGCGCATTTGCTTTCCTTTTCGACGAATGATATAGTGGGTTATTTTGTCTAATAAAGGCACTTTAGACTTCATACTTTGACGAAAACGAATTTCAAATTCAGTCATTTCCACGTTGATTGGAGCCATAATTTCCTTTACCGTCATCATATAAGTACAAATATAAGTTTTTTTAGTTTAAAATAGGTGTTAGGTTTTTGGGGTTAGGTATTGGGCGCGACCTAACACCTAAGACCCAATAACTAAAAACTTATTTCATTTTTCTATTTTCATCAGTTATAGCTTTGTTTTTATTTGCTAATTGTCCACAAGCGGCATCAATATCTTTTCCTCTACTTCTTCTAATATGAACTATTAAATTCCTGTCTTCTAAAAATTTCGCAAAGGCATTTACGCGTTCAATTGAAGCTTGTTGAAATCCTCCTTCATCAATAGGATTATATTCGATGATATTTATTTTACAAGGAACACATTTTGCAAATTCAGCTAATTCTTGAGCATCTTCTAATTTATCATTGAAATCTTTAAAAATGATGTATTCAAAAGTTACTCGTGTTCCTGTTTTATCATAAAAATACTTTAACGCTTCTGATAATGTTTCTAAATCATTGCTGTCATTGATCTCCATTATTTGGCTTCGTTTCTTATCATTTGCCGCATGTAAAGAAAGCGCTAAATTAAATTTCACATCATCATCGCCCAATTGTTTAATCATTTTTGCAATGCCTGCTGTGGATACTGTTATTCTTCTAGGTGACATTCCTAAACCTTCTTTTGAAGTTAAAATTTCACAAGAACGAACAACATTTTTATAGTTCAACAATGGTTCACCCATTCCCATATATACGATGTTTGTCAAGGGTGTACTGTAACGATTTTCGGCTTGATCTCTCAAATATACAACTTGATCCACAATTTCACCAGCCGTTAGGTTTCTCATCAATTTTAATTTTCCTGTCGCACAAAATGTACAGGACAAACTACAACCAACTTGAGAAGAAATACACGCTGTTGTTCTTGATGTTGTTGGTATCAACACTCCTTCGATAACTTTTCCTTCTCCAACAGAGAAAGCACATTTTATAGTTTTATCTGAACTTATTTGTTGATCATCTAATTTAATTCTATCAATAAAGAAAATAGTAGTTAATTTTTCTCTTAAGGGTAATGCTAAACTGGTCATATCTTCAAAAGAAGTTGCATTTTTTTTCCACAACCACTCATATACTTGTTTTGCTCGAAATTTCTTTTCTCTTAAATTTTCTATTGCGAGAATTAATTCTTGAAGTGAAAGATTGCGAATATTTTGTTTTCCTTTTGTCATTGATAGTATATAAACATTACAAAGGTATGAAAATGTTATTGATACATTTATTTTATTTTTTTAATGCTTCAAAATATGTAATTAATAATTTAAATGATTGATATTCATCATAGTTGTCTCGTAAATAAGTTTGCATTTTTGACTTTGTAACTATTAATCCAATATTAAAATGGCATTTATTGATTATTACAAAGTTCTTGGTGTTGACAAAACTGCAAATGATACTGAAATAAAGAAAGCTTTTCGTAAATTGGCTAGGAAGTATCATCCAGATTTGAATCCCAAAGATGAATCTGCAAAAGCAAAATTTCAAAATATTAACGAGGCAAATGAGGTTCTAAGCGATACTGAAAAAAGGAGGAAGTACGATAAATACGGAAAGGATTGGAAACATGCCGATGAATTCGAAAAACAAGGTCAAACAAGAAAACAGAGAACGGCTCAAAGTAGTAAAAGTGGTTTTGATGATCAGGATTATTCAAGTTTTTTTGAATCTATGTTTGGTAATATGGGAGGAGGTCGAGAAAGAGCTTCAGTTTATAAGGGCCAAGATTATGCATCTGAGATTCGTTTAAATCTTTTGGATGTTTTAGAACCGCATAAGCAAACATTAACTGTTAATGGTAAGAATATCAGAATTACAATTCCTGCAGGTGTTGAAAATGGGCAAACGATTAAAATTTCAGGTCACGGTGGTGACGGAGTTAATGGCGGTCCAAAAGGGGATTTGTATATTTCATTTGTTATAGAAAATAAAACAAAATTTAAACGAGAAGGTAGTAATTTGTATTTTGACTATGTTCTAGATTTATATAAAGCTATTTTAGGTGGAGAAATAACGGTCGACACGTTAACTTCAAAAGTTAAATTAACGATTCCTCCGGGTACACAAAATGGAGCTAAGGTTAAATTAAAAGGAAAAGGTATGCCTGTATATAAAAAAGCAGTAGAATTTGGAGATTTAATAGTAACTTATCAGATTAAAATCCCAACTGATTTATCGGAAAAACAAATTGATTTATTTCGAAAAATTGAAAAATTGAAAAATTGAAACAAAAAGACCTCTTAAAATATATTAATTTTAAGAGGTCTTTTTTATTTTGTTATAATTTTAATTTTGAAGCTGAAAACTAGCAACTCCTTCTTTAACACTTTTATCTAGTCCAATAATTTTATATTTAATGAAATAAACTCCATCATCAGACATTTTACCTGAAGCAGATTTTCCATCCCATTTTTCATTTATTTTATTTTGAGAAATCATTTCATTTCCCCAACGATTAAAAATTATTGCCTCAAATGATGCCGCATTTTCTAATTCAATAAAATACTGATCATTCACACCGTCATTATTAGGTGTAAAAATATTTGGAATATTGAAAGTTAAGGGGTCAATAGGTAAAACCGTGATTATTGTTTTCCAAATATTATCCGGACAAACTCCATTTGATGCTAACAAGGTAATATTATAATTCCCAACATTGGTATAACTACTAGATGTATTTCCTAATGAATTACTACTTGTACCATTTCCAAAATCCCAATTTAAATTTGGTGCATTTGTACTTAAATTAGTAAAGTTAACATCTAAGACTGCTTTTCCTGATAATTTACTTGGTACTGCATTAGCAATTGGATTTTCAAAAACTGTTATAGTTTGTGAAATTTCTGAAGCACATTGATTTAAATCTGGGGTAAACTGATAAGAAGTAGGACCAACAGTTGTTGTGATAATTGATGATGGCGACCACGTTCCTGAAATAGAATTGTCAGAAGTTGTAGGAAGTGTTTGTGCTAAAGTATTAATACAAAATTTATTAGTTAAAGTAAATGTTGGTATTACATTTGGATTTATTGTTATATCCACAGTTTCTGTAGTCGCACATTGTCCAACAGTAGGAGTAAATGTATATGTTGTTTTTCCTAAAGTTGCAGTACTTACTGTTAAAGGATTCCAAGTTCCTGATATCGAATTATTTGAAGTTGGTTGTAGAATTGTTGCGACTGAGTTTTCACATTGACTTGATGCTATAGTAAATGTTGGATTAATAGGAGTTCCAGTTACAATTACCGTTTTAGTGTCAGTTCCACTACAACCCTGTCCATTGTTCCAAGTGTAAGTTATGGTATGAGTTCCAGGGCCTGCTGATGATGGGTTGAAAACACCATATCCACTACCTATTAATAGTGGATATGATTTTTTATTATTTGAAACTCCTGGGCCGGAAAAAGTAGCTGAACCCAATATAGTATTTATAGGTAAAATAATTGTTGAACCTGAACTAAATACCCCTGTATAAATTGGTTTTCCTGTTGCATGGTCTGTAAAAGTAACATTTCCGCTTCCACTACCTGTTAATATAACTGAATATTGAAGAGATGGTGAACAATATGTTACAACTTTTTGAACTCCTGCATTGATAAAACCAGTACCTATACCTTCTTCAATTTCAATTTTAGAATAAACAATATTTCCACTAGCATCATTAATTGTAAATCCTGGTGCAATATATCCATTTGCAATTGTATTAGTGTTTGCTTTTAAAGCGTATTCCGTGTTATTTGTGCAAACCAAGTTTACTGAATTTGGAGAGGGAGTTACCCAATCTATACCTACTGTTCCACAAGTTGGTGCGGCGCAAGTAACATTAACAACAATTTCTTTAAATCCAGAACAGCCAATGCCGTTATTCCAATCATATCTTATTGTATGAGGCCCTGCAGATAATCCAAACGGATTAAAAACGCCATAACCACTTCCAATTAATGTAGTACTTAATTTTTTATTATTTGAAACTCCAGGTCCTGAAAAAGTAGCTGAACCCAATATAGTATTTATAGGTAAAATAATTGTTGTACCTGAACTAAATACTCCTGTATAAATTGTTTTTCCTGTTGCATTGTCTGTAAAAGTAACATTTCCACTTCCACTACCTGTTAATATAACTGAATATTGAAGAAATGGCGCACAAAATGAAACAACTTTTTGAACCCCTGCATTGACAAAACCCGTTCCTATACCTTCTTCAATTTCAATTTTAGAATAAACAATATTTCCACTAGCATCATTAATTGTAAATCCAGGTGCAATATAACCATTTGCAATTGTATTAGTGTTTGCTTTTAAACTATAATCTGTATTATTTGTACAATCTAAATTGCTCGGCGCCGATCCTGTTTGCCAATTAAAGCCTACTGTTCCACAAGTTGGTGTATTAGGAATTGTATGATACCCTACCATACATATTTCTTCTAATTGACAGTAATCAGCAGGGATGGTTATAGTTACACACAATACATATGCAGTATTAGGTAATAATGAATACCATTCAGGATTAAATCCAATAGCTGAATTATTTTTATTTGTAACATTAGGTAATATTGAAGAACCTCCACATCCGTCAGAAGCTAGTTTTAAAGTGTAAGTTCTACTTGCATCAATAGCTGACATTGCTGCAAAATCACAAGGGTTTAATTGGTTTTGATTTTGATTAATTTGTTCATTTAATCGAAACCCTAAAATACCATTTGCATTTGTTGAAATTGTATAACAATTTGATACTGTGCCAGATGTGATTGGTGTTACATATGTATAACAATCATTGTAACTAGTTATACTTGAATTTGAGCCATTTACAGCAGTGGTGTTATCAGTGATTAAGCAATTTGGCGTGGTACATGTCCCACAAATTTGACTATAAGAATTAAAATGAATTGCAAAATTTATAAATAACAACAAACTAAAGCCTAATAAAGATTTATATTTCATAATATATTTTTTAATTTTTTAAAATCAATTTATAAAGAAAAGTTGAAAATACTTAAACAAATTTAAATAAATTATTTCTATTTTCTTTTTATTTAAATAATATTGAAATTTATTTTCTAGAATCTAAATTTAATTTTTCTAAATCATTCCAAAATCTAGGGTAACTTTTATTTACAGATTCAGCACCTGAAATCTCAATTTCTTCATCCGAAAAAAGTGCTGCTATCGCAAAACACATAGCAATTCGATGGTCGTTGTGAGAGTTTATTTTTCCGCCTTCTAAGCTCTGTTTTCCATGTATATGCATGATGTCTCCGTCCAAAATAATTATCACACCAATGTTTGCAAATTCTTCGAGAAGAACAGTGCCTCGATTACTTTCTTTGTGGATTAATCTACCAACACCTTTTATTTCAGATTTCCCATAGCATAAGGCAGCGAAAGTTACTAAAGCTGGAAATAAATCCGGACAATGTGTAGCATTAAATTTAAAAGCTTTTCTATTTTTTCCATTAATTCGAATTGTATCTTCTTTAAATTCAACGATACAATTTGCTAATTCAAAAGCATCTAAAATTTGGCGATCAGCTTGAATGCTTGTCATCGAAAGTCCTGAAACTTTTATATTCATCCCTAATGCAGAAGCGACTAGCCAATAACTAGCTGAACTCCAATCGCTCTCTATTCTATAGCTAGTTGATAAATAATTTTGATTTCCCCTTATTATAAAGTCTTCGTAATTCTTATGCAAAATTTCTATTCCGAATTTAGCAAGTGTATCCAAAGTCATTTGAAGGTATGGTAAACTATTCAAATTCTTTACACGAATACGACTCTCCTCTTTTAATAAAGGCAAAGCCATCAGCATTCCTGAAATATTTTGAGAGCTTTGACTCCCATCTATTTCAACGATTGAGCCTTGCATTGGCCCCTCAATTTCTAATGGGATTAATCCATTGTTTGATGAAATTACGGCATTGAATTTAGGTAATGTTTCTTCAAAAAAAGTTAAAGGCCTATTTTCTAAAGATCCCTTACCATAAATCATAAATACTCCTTTATGGGCTGCGCAAATACTTGTTATTAATCGAATACCAAGTCCACTTTCTCCCATATTTATTTCTAGTTCTTTTGGGAATTTTTTCAATCCAATAATAGAAAAAGTAAATTCATCTAGTCGTTTTATTTTTGCACCTATTTGCTGAATTGCTGAAATCATAGCTAATTCATCTTCACTTTTACCAATATTGATTAGTTTACTTTCTCCTTTTGATAAAGCTGCTGCTAATAAAGCTCGTTGACTATCACTTTTGGAAGATGGAATTGCAATAGTTCCAAATCGTTTCCCGGGTTGAATGATCTTTTTCATGAATTAAAAATGAATTTGTATTATTAATAATTCAGTTATGAAAAAGTTGATTTATTATTTTCATTTGTTCATTATTTTTGTTTGATGGCGAATTGATTCTTGGTGAATAGCATCCATAATTTGTCTAATAAATTGCTCTGAAATTTTGTAATTTTCAGATTGTGAGAGTCTTGATTTTATTATATTTGACCAATGATTTTGTTGTAAAATTGTAATATTGTGTGCTTTTTTTAATTGACCAACTTCTTCACTCATTAACATTCTTGCAGATAAAATATCGAATAATTTATCATCCAAATCTCCAATTTTAGTTCTCAATTCTTCAAGTTCAGAAATAATAGAAGTAGAAATATCTTTGGATCGTAATACAAGATGATCTATTATTGATTTTAATTCAGTAGGAGTAACTTGTTGAGCAGAATCTGACCAAGCTTTATCTGGATCAGGGTGAGTTTCAATCATTAATCCATCAAAATTTAAATCCATTGCTTTTTGAGAAACTTCAAGTAATAAATCTCTTCTACCTGTTATATGGCTAGGGTCACAAATAATTGGCAAATCAGGTAAACGTTCTCGTAAAGCAATTGGTAACTCCCACGTTGGAACATTTCTATATTTTGGATGTTTGTATACAGAAAAACCTCTATGTATGGCTACTAATTCTTTAATTCCAGCTTTTTCTAAGCGTTCAAAAGCACCAATCCATAATTCTAAATCGGGATTAACTGGATTTTTCACCATAACTGGAATGTCAACACCTTTCAAAAAGTCAGCAATTTCTTGAATCGCAAATGGATTTACAGTTGTTCTTGCCCCAATCCATAAAATATCAACTCCAGCTTTTAAAGCTAGTTCTGCATGTTGACGATTAGCTATTTCAGTTGTAACCGGTAATCCAGTTTCTTTTCCAGCTTCTACTAACCAAGGTAATGCGACATTTCCCATTCCTTCAAAAGAATCTGGACGTGTTCTTGGTTTCCAAATACCAGCTCTCAAAACATGAGCATTGCCATTTTTTGCGATTTCTTTAGAAACACTCATTACCTGTTCTGGAGATTCAGCACTACAAGGGCCTGTAATCAAAAAAGGACGTGTTGCTTCTTTTATTTTTTGAATTAATTTCATAGTAATTAATTTGTCAAATAATTAACTTAGTGAAGTTAAGCTTTCTTAGCATTACTTACAAAATCCTTCAAATAAAATGGTTCAAAATAAGCCACATCTTCAAATTGTTGATTTTGATATTTTTCAAAAGCCAGTTTTGCTTGTCCTTTAGCAGATGATTTAATTGATAAATCAGTAATACAATTTCTAGTATTCCAAAGTTCGTTTAATTTTTCGGCACCATCCCCAAAATAAACAAAAGGTTCAAATTCTTTATATGAATTAAATTCAATAATATCTGCGGAAATAGGTTTTACAAGTTCATTGCTAGATGAATAAAATAAATTATAAACTTCCATCCTTCTTGCATCTATTAAGGAACACAATGTTGTATTTGGATGTTTTTCGATTGCTATTTCTTTTAAAGACGTCAAAGAATCAATTGCTATCAAAGGTATATTTAATGGGTAACAAAGTCCTTTTGCAGTTGAAGTACCAATTCTCAGTCCCGTATAAGATCCTGGTCCAGAAGCTACTGAAACAGCTTTCAATTCTGTTAAAGATATATTAGCTTCTTTTAATACATCTTGAATAAATAATGTTAAATTTTCTCCGTGAGAGTATCCATCTTCTTCTGTTTCTTTTAGGGCAATCGTTTTACCATAAAGTGAAAGAGCTACAGAGCAAACTTTAGTAGAGGTTTCAAGGTGAAGGATATAAATCATAATGAAAAATTTAGTCTAAAATAGAAAGTTTAAAACCAATCCCATGAATATTTGATATTTGAATTCCTTCGTCTTCTTTGAAATATTTTCGAAGTTTTGTTATAAAAACATCCAAACTTCGACCAACAAAATAATCATCCTGACCCCATACCGCATTCAATACTACATCTCGTTCAACTACTTGATTTTTGAATTTATATAGAATTTTGAGAATTTGAGCTTCTTTTTTTGTTAATGTTTTTTGAAATTCTAAATGTTTTAAAGTGAAATTTTCAGGGTCAAATAAATAACTACCAATTTTAAGTATTTTTTCCTCTGGATTTTTTGTTTGAATATTAACTCGTTTAAGAAGGGCTGTTAATCTGATTTGAAGCTCTTCAATACTAAATGGTTTTGTAAGATAGTCATCTCCTCCAGATTTAAATCCTAATATTTTATCTTCAATCATTGACTTTGCAGATAGAAATAAAATTGGAATTTCAGAATCTATTTTTCGAATATCACTTGCTAAAGAAAAACCATCTTTTTTAGGCATCATTACATCTAAAATACAAATATGAAATTTTTCATCATTAAAGCGTTTATAAGCTTCGGCACCATCAATGCATAAAGTTACATCATATCCATCAGATTTTAGTTGGTCAGAAATCATATAGCCTAGGTTTAAATCATCTTCAGCTAAAAGTATTTTTATTTTCATTATTTAATCTTTAAAAGTAAACTAAAAACCATCTTTTTAATCTAAACATATCTGCAAAATAATAAAGATTTTAGAATAAAATGAAACTTGTTTTAATAAAAAAAAGGCTCTGAACGGGAATTCAGAGCCTTTATCAATTTATACCTAACCTACTATCAGGTCAAATCTACTTTATACTTTAATGTAAACCACTGATTTTTTGTTTTAAAAAACATAATTGATATCATTTTTTTATTGTTTGAATTATATAAATAATATATTTATATAATGTTTTAAGTTTCTTTTTTTGAGGTATTTATGTTTTTTTAAGTTGTTCTAATAATTTTCTTTTTTTTCAAAGATTGAACTACTAATGTTTTCTATTAAATATAATATGTCTACATTTAGAAGTATTATACAAGAAATAAGTTAGAAATAGAATGGTTTCAATATTAATAATTGATGACGAGGAGGATATTAGAGATATCCTTAAATATAATTTAGAAAAAGAAGGTTTTTATGTTGATGTCGCTTCAAATGGAGAGCAGGGATTAGCAAAAATCAAATCTAATATTCCAGATTTAGTTATATTGGATGTTATGATGCCTGGAATGGATGGAATTGAAGTGTGTGATTTAATTAGAAGCACTCCCAATTATGAAAACATTATTATTTGTTTATTGACCGCAAGAAATGAGGATTATAGTCAAATTGCGGGTTTAGATTCAGGAGCTGATGATTATGTTGCTAAACCCGTAAAGCCTAAAGTATTAGTGAGTCGAATAAATGCTTTACTGAGAAGAAAAGGAAAGGTTCAACAAGAAAATATTTCCTCCACAGGTTTAATCATAAATAGAGAAAAATACATAGTAGAAAGAAATGGAGAGATTCTTCATTTACCTAGAAAAGAGTTTGAATTATTGGCTCTTTTAGCATCTAAACCACATTCAGTTTTTGAAAGAGATGTTATTTTAGAAAGTGTCTGGGGTTCTGATATTGTTGTTGGTGATAGAACAATAGACGTACATATACGAAAACTCAGAGAAAAATTAGGAGAGAATTATATTACAACTGTAAAAGGTGTAGGTTATAAATTTTCTAATCCTGAATAACTTCTAGTTATTATTTCTCTTTTTTAAGGTTTTGTTTATTTATTTTCCTGCCTAATGTTAAGTTAATGTTAATCAGCTTAACATTTTTTACGTTAATTATTTTTATCTAAATTCGTTTCATTTTTTTGTTAAAATACTTTTTATTAGGTATTTAATTTTTTTAAATATCTTTTTTTTTAAGTTGTAAAATTTTAAAACTTTAAGATTTGTTTAAATAACTTATCGTTAAATTAACATTGGCTTAACTTTTCATTAATGACATATAGCGTCCTTTGTCTAAAATTTAGATAAAATGAAAAAAGTTATAGTATTCTTGTTTTGTATTTTAATTCAAAATGCTTTTGCTCAATCACCAAAAATAGGTTATATAGAAGGAAAAGTAGTTGAAGGAACTGTTAAAGATTTTATAGAAGGAACAACTGGTGAAATAGTTCCAGGTGCTAAAATTATTATTGATGGTACCGAATATAGAGCTATTTCAGATTTTGATGGAAACTATTACATTAGAGGTATTGAATTTGGGACTTATTCAATAACGATATCATCTCCAGGACATGTAACTAAAATATTAACAGATGTTATTGTTTCTTCTTCAGATGTTCAACTTATTAATATTTCTTTAGAACCAATTTCTACAACAATAACTGAGGTTGTAATAAAAGTAAAGATTAATAAATCAGATGATATTGGGACCTTGAATGTTAAAAAAAATAGTGCGAATAGCTCAGATGTAATTTCCGCTCAAGCGATTTCTAAAACTCCAGATAGAACAACTAGTGATGTATTAAAACGTGTTTCTGGCGCAAGTATTCAAGATAATAAATTTGCAATTATTCGAGGTTTAAATGATCGTTATAATGCAGCTTATTTAAATGATGGGCCATTACCAAGCTCAGAATCAGATAGAAAAGCATTTTCATTTGATATATTTCCAGCCAATATGTTAGATAATATTACCATTGTAAAAACAGCGACTCCTGATTTACCAGCTGAATTTGCAGGAGGAATTATACAAATTAATACAAAAAGTATTCCCGCTAAAAATTTTCAATCTTTTTCTTTAGCAGGAGGTTACAATACAATAACTACATTCAAAGATCAGGTTACATATAAAGGAGGGAAAGTAGATTGGTTAGGAGTTGATGATGGAACTAGAAGTATATCTTCAGTAATTCCCGCAAAAGGACATTATCCAACATTAATGTCAGATCAAGCTTTATTAGCAAAACAATTTAATACCGATTGGTCATTGCATTCAAAAACTTTCACTCCCAACTTAAATCTTCAATATAGTATGGGAATAAACACTACACTTTTCAAAAAAGAATTAGGAATCATTACTTCACTTACCTACAACAAAACAAATAATTTCAATCAAACAATAAGACGTTCGTATTCAGGAACTGGTGAAAACGGAAATTCTCAATTGGATTTTGATTATTTAGACAAAGTGTATTCAACTCAAATTTTGGGAGGAGCAATGGCTAATTTCACCATGAAATTTAACTCTAACAATAAAATTGGATTTAAAAATTTATATAGTATAAATTCTGACGATAGAGTAATTAACAGAACTGGGGAAAGAGATCCTACAGAATCAAATCCTGCGTTGATAAAATCAAATGCACTTTGGTTTACGAGTAACAACATCTATTCCGGTCAAGTAAATGGTGAACATTTATTCAAAAAAGAAAAGTTAAAAATTCACTGGGTAGGTTCTTATAGTAATATAAAAAGAACAATTCCAAACCTAAGAAGATCAATTTACAATCGTTCAAAATTTCACAATCCTGATAATTTAACTGGAAGCGACACTTTATATTCCTCATCAATAGATAATGGAGTTGGCCCAGATTATAGTGGAGGAATGTTTTTTTCAACTAATAAAGAAAATATTGCAAGTTTTAAAGCTGATTTTTCATATCACTTAAAGGAATTAATAGGCGTTAAAAGTGAATTGAAAATTGGAGGAATGTATCAAAATAGAAATAGAACTTTTGACGCTAGACAATTAGGATATACTATCTATGATAATAAGTCTTCTATAATTTTTAAAGACACACTTAAATATTTAGACCAAAATTCAATTTTTAACTCTGAAAATATGGGATTACTTCAACCAGGAGTTGGAGGGTTTAAACTATCTAATGGAACTAAGCCAACTGATGCTTATTCTGCAAATTCAACAACAACTGCAGGATACCTAATGTTAGATAATAAAATTCAAAAAAATTTACGATTAGTTTGGGGAGCTAGAGCCGAATATTTTGTTCAAAATTTAAGTGCTATAAAATCTGATTATACAGAATTAAAAATTGCTACAAAAAAACTAGATATACTTCCTTCAATAAATGCTATTTATTCTTTTAATAAAAAACAAAATTTTAGATTATCATTTTCTCAAACTCTTAATAGACCAGAATATAGAGAATTAGCACCTTTTGCTTTTTATGATTTTAACACACAATTTGTAATGTCAGGAAATGATTCTCTTAAACGAGCAAAAATTACAAATCTTGATTTAAGATATGAGCTATACCCTGGAAAAGGTCAATTATTATCGGGTACCTTTTTCTATAAACAATTCGATAATCCAATAGAACAGATCTCACGTGCTGACGTATCTAATGAAATGTCTTATAAAAATGTTTCAAATGCAACAAACTATGGTATTGAATTAGAAGCTAGAACAATAATTGGATCATTAATTAAATCAGATTCAAATTCTTCTTGGAACAATTTTACATTCTATTCAAACTTGGCAATCATAAGATCTATTGTTGATGTATCAGGAATAATTGGAACTCCATATAGTTCAAGGCCACTTCAAGGACAATCTCCATATGTATTTAATACTGGTTTAACTTATTTTAATGAAGAAAAAAATATGTCAGCTTCTATTAATGTAAATAAAGTAGGAGATAGAATCTCAATTTTAGGAAATATAAATCAAGCAGATATTTGGGAAAAAAGTAGAACGTTTGTTGATTTTCAAATTGCAAAAGGATTTTTTAATAATAAATTAGAGTGTAAATTAAATTTCCAAAATATTTTGGCGCAAAAACAAATATTCTATCAAAACAATTACTTGGATAATACAACTATTTCATCAGGAAAAGAAGTGTCCAATTTAATTTTTACAGGAAGTAAGCGAAACATAAATGGCTATAATGAAAAAGTAGACAATATGATTTGGTCAACTATTTTTGGAAGAGTGGTGTCAGCTTCCATAACTATTAAATTATAATTACTCTAGTGTTAATGTTTGAAGCTGTCAATTTTTGACAGCTTTTTTTGTTTTGAGTGTAACTCATTTAATTTTAATAATTTAAAGGATTGATGTTAAATTAAAGTTTATATCACTTAACATTAAATTAACTATTTATTCTCATTTTGATAGGATATATTTAACGTGAAGGAGGTAAAATAAACCCAAATTTGCAGTGTTCAATTAAATGTATAAAACAATAAAAATGAAAAAAATTTATTTATCAGTATTGACATTAGCTTTAAGTAATTTAGGGTTTGGTCAAAGTTTTTTAGAGTACACAAATTATAGAGGTGCTTTTGCTCCAGCTCCTACAGCTGCTTGGACAGATTCATGGACTAATTGGGATCCGCAAACTACTCCTTACCCTGCAGCAAATGTAACGATTTCTTCAAATATCGAAACGGATCAATATTGGGGAAATGATCAAGTGTATCTACTTCAAGGTCAGATTTATGTTAAAAATGGTGCTACTTTAACAATTCAAGAAGGTACTACGATTTTAGGAGATAAAAATTCTGTAGGTGCAGGTTTATTCATAACGAAAGGGTCTAAATTAAATGCACTAGGAACAGCAGCTAAACCAATTGTTTTTACATCAAATCAACCTGCGGGTAACAGATTAGCTGGTGATTGGGGAGGAATTATACTTTTAGGTAAAGCTTCAACAAATGCTGCGGGTGGAATTGGTAATATTGAAGGTATTGCTCCAACTACTGATACAGAGTTTGGAGGAGGAACAACTCCTGATGATTCAGATAATTCAGGATCTATTCGTTTTGTGAGAATTGAATATGCAGGTTATGTTTATGCGCCAAACAAAGAAATCAACGGATTAACTTTTGGAGCTGTGGGTAGTAAAACTTCAATTCACCATGTTCAAGTTTCATTTTCAAATGATGACTCATTTGAATGGTTTGGAGGTTCTGTAAATTGTAAATACTTGGTTGCATACAGAGGATTGGATGATGATTTTGATACAGATAATGGTTATTCTGGTAAAGTTCAATTCGGACTAGCTGTAAGGGATCCACAAATTGCTGATAACCCATCTATTTCTACTTCAGAAGGGTTTGAATCAGATAACGATCCTTCTGGATCGGCTGCAGCACCTCAAACAAGTGCGATTTTTTCAAATTGTACAATGGTAGGACCTTTAAGAGGAAATGTTTCAAGTACAGTTGCTTCTGGATACAGAAGAGGAGCTAGAATTAGAAGAAATTCAGGTTTAAAGATATACAACACAATCTTCATGGATCATTTAAGAGGTCTTCATATAGATGGTTTATTGTGTGAACAAAATGCTGTAAGTGGTGCTTTAATAGTGAAAAACAATATTTTTGGTGGAAATTCAACAGGTTTAGTTTGTGAAACTTCTTTAGTTGGTTCAGTTCCAAATCAAACTCCATCTGCTTTCACAACTATACATCAATGGTTTGGTCAGCAAGTAAATGATTCATTGGTTTCTTCAGCAAATATTTTGGTTAAACCTTATGATTTTTTATCTCCAGATTATAGACCAGTAGCGAATACTTCAATTGCACTTATAAATGTAAATCATGATGTTGCTGGAATTTCTGCTGGAATAGATGAGTTGTCATTATTTGAAAATATTAATTTATATCCTAATCCAACTCAAAATGAAGCAACTTTAGCTTTGTCTTTATTGAAATCTTCAATTGTAAATGTAGCTGTTTATGATGTAACTGGTAAAATTGTTTCAAATGTGTTTAATGGAAATTTAAATGAAGGTGAAACTAAATTAGCAATTAACACTTCTGATTTTTCAAATGGAATGTATTATGCTAAAATTAGTACTGATTCTATTATTGAAACTATCAAAATGAGTATTTCTAAATAGGAATAAATTATTTTCCAAATTTTAAAAGCTACCTGTTTCAGGTAGCTTTTTTTATGTATTAATTTATCAGAAAATTAATATCTATTTCTAAAATTAGGGCATCTTAAGTTAACGTTTTGTTAACATATCGTCTGATTTGTTAATGCAAAGGTAAATTTCATTTAAGCCAAAGGCTTTTTATTAGGCTTAACTTTGATTAAAATAATAGCTAATTTTATATGAAAGCAGTATCAAAAGGTCACACCATTTTATTAGTTGACGATGAAAAAGATATTTTAGAATTTTTATCATATAATTTATCCAGAGAAGGATACAAGGTTCTAACAGCTTTAAATGGCGAAGAAGGTGTTAAATTAGCAAAACAATACAATCCATCACTAATTATCTTAGATGTTATGATGCCTGTTATGGACGGTATTGAGACATGTCAAATGATAAGAAAAGATACTCAAATAATCCAACCCATAATTGCTTTTTTAACATCAAGAGCGGAGGATTATTCTCAAGTTGCTGGTTTTGAAGCTGGAGCTGATGATTATTTTATTAAACCAGTACGACCTAGATTGTTAGTTAGTAAAGTTGAATCTTTATTGAGGAGATTAAATAGGTCATTCGAAGCGCCTCAAATGACAACTTCATCTTTATTGATAAATAGAGATAAGTTTATCGTTGAAATAAAGGATGAGAAAATTATTTTACCAAAAAAAGAATTTGAATTGCTTGAATTGTTAGCGAGTCGACCAGGAACTGTTTACACAAGAGAGCAAATTTTATCTTTAGTATGGGGTAATGAGTCCATAGTTGGAGAAAGAACTATTGATGTACATATAAGAAAACTTCGAGAAAAACTAGGAAATGATTATATTCGTACAATAAAAGGTGTTGGATATACATTTAGTGAAGTTTGAAAAATAAAAAACCATTATTTTTATTAGTAAGCGGAAGTTTCATAATAGGTGTTTTTTCATTTATTATGCTTTTGGTTATTTCTTTTTTTTTAGTTGAAATTCCAATTTGGGTTTTGATATCATATCCAATTATTATAACAACATCTATTTTTTTAATTTTCTATTACTTTATAAATGTTTTTTTAAATGAACGTTTAAAATTAATTTATCGATCAATAAGAAAAGGTAAAATAACTGAGGATAATCCAATTAGTTTTAGATTGACTGATAATGTTATTTCTGATATAGAAAAAGAAACTAGAGAATGGAGTGATGATAGAAACAAAGAAATCTCTAAATTAAAAGATCAAGAAGAATTTAGACGTGAATTTTTAGGAAACTTAGCTCATGAACTAAAGACACCTGTTTTTTCTATTCAAGGATACGTCTTAACTCTTTTGGATGGAGCATTAGAAGATGAAACCGTTAATCGAACTTTTTTAGAACGAGCTTCCAAAGCAACAGATAGAATGGCTAGTATTTTGGAAGATTTAGACCAGATCACCCGTTTAGAAGTTGATGATTTAAAAATTGAATTCAGACCTTTTGATATTTGTGAACTAACTCAAGAAGTTTTTGATTTATTAGAGATTATTTCCAAGGAGAAAAATATTAAATTAATGTTTTCAAAAGAGTATACTGGAGGTATAATTGTAGCAGGAGATAGAAGTAAGATAGGTCAAGTTTTGACTAATTTAATAGGTAATTCTATATTTTACGGTACTCAAGGCGGTCAAACAATAGTTCGATTTTATGTTGTTGACGGAATAGTTACGATAGAAGTTTCAGATAATGGTCCCGGTATAGAAGATCAGTATTTACCAAGACTTTTTGAACGTTTTTATAGAGTTGAAAAAAGTAGAAATAGAAACGAAGGTGGGTCAGGTCTTGGCTTGGCAATTGTCAAACATATTATAGAATCTCATGATCAGACAATATCTGTGAGAAGTACTGTTGGTTTGGGAAGTACATTTTCATTTACCTTAGATAAAAGTAAAGTAGGAGTGAATGCGCTGTATTCTTCGAGAGGAATTCAAATTAAATAACTTTTAGTTTTAGTTTGAACTAAAAACTAAATTCTAAAAATTAATGACTAATTCCCTTTCATAAAACAAATATTTAAAGGACATTTGTAATCAGATTTTATTAACAGAATGAGAACGAAGTATATTGATTTAATTGATCAGACATTTGATTTTCCACAGGATGAATTTAATTTACGTGATGAACGTTTATTCTTTCATGGAATTGATTTAATGCGTTTGATCGAGGAGTATGGTACACCATTGAAATTTAATTACTTACCTCAAATATCTAATAATATACAAAGGGCAAAAGGTTGGTTTAGAGAAGCCATGCATAATTTAGGGTATGGTGGGAATTACCATTATTCTTATTGCACAAAAAGTTCTCATTTTTCTTTTGTACTCGATGAAGTTTTGAAAAACAATGTTCATATCGAAACATCTTCCGCTTTTGACATTGATATTGTTAGAAATCTTTATGATTCTGGTAAATTAACTGAAGGTCGTTATGTTATTTGTAATGGCTTTAAAACAGATAATTACATCAAGAATATCGCTAGCTTAATAGAAGATACAAATTTGAATGTTATTTCTGTCGTAGATAATATTCAAGAATTACAACATTTATTAGATTCTACTGATAAGGAAATTAACATAGGAATTCGTATTGCTTCTGAGGAAGAGCCTAAATTTGAATTCTATACTTCTCGTTTAGGAATTCGTTACCGTGAAATTGTTCCTTTTTATAAAGCAATGCTTCAAGATAATCCTAGAGTTAAAGTTAAAATGTTACATTTTTTCATTAATACAGGAATCAATGATACGGCATATTATTGGAATGAGTTAACCAAATTATTACGTATTTATTGTGATCTAAAAAAGGTTTGTCCTTCATTAGATTCTTTAAATATTGGAGGTGGATTTCCTATTAAAAAGTCGTTAGCTTTCGATTTTGATTATGCGTATATGGTTCGTGAAATCTTAACACAGATTAAACGAGTATGTATGGATAATGATATACCAGATCCAGATATTTTTACGGAATTTGGATCATTTACTGTAGGAGAAAGTGGTGGTGCTATATTTAGTATACTTCATCAAAAACAACAGAATGATAGGGAAAAATGGAATATGATAGATTCTTCTTTTATGACGAATCTTCCTGATACATGGGCTATCAATCAGCGTTTTATATTATTGCCTATAAATAGGTGGAATGATGATTATGAAAGAGTTCTTCTAGGTGGTCTTACATGTGATAGTGATGATTATTATAATTCAGAACAACACTCCAACGCAATTTACTTACCAAAGTTTAATAAAAACAAAACATTATATCTTGGATTCTTTAATACAGGAGCTTATCAAGAAACGATTGGTGGATTTGGAGGACTTAAACATTGTTTAATACCTGAACCTAAGCATATTCTGATTAGAAGAGATGAAAACGGTAAATTGAATACAGAGATTTTTTCTGAGGAACAAACAGCTGCTGATTACTTAAAAATATTAGGTTATTAATTTATTCTTAATATTTGTTTCCTTTTTTGAGGTCTATGTGGCTCTAAAAGACTAACTTTGTATTTCGTTTGAGTTAACAACAAAAAAACGATTGACACTATTATAATTAAAATGAAAATAGATAAATTTTATTTACAATCACATACTAAGTTTGCAAAATCTCTTACTGACTGGGCTCAAGAATTTCCTTTAGAAATACTTGAATTTCACGAACGAAATATTGAGGAAATTGACCATATGGATGGTTTACTTATTTTTACGGAAAATCAAACTATTGAAAAAGAAGCTAGCGAATTAAGAGATTTATTTGATTTGAAACAAAAACCAATTCAAAAGATAGATATAAATGGTACTTTAGTTGTAGGTGTTTCTAATTTTACTTTTTGGTTAGAGAGAAATAATTGTAAGAATATTCTAGTAGTTGGTTCTGATCATTTATTAGAAAATCCAAATTTAGAAAGATTCCTTTCAAATATAAAAATTAAATAATATTAGCTTATGCTAAAATAAAATGCTACTCAATCAGGTAGCATTTTTGTTTATCCTCATTCATAAACTAAATCTTATCCCAAATCATGATCTCAATTTAAACATAATTTATTCTTAATTTTATCGTTATTGAATGAGAAACTTGAATAATTTCATGCTGAAATATAAATGTATACTAATTTGTTGTGTTTTTTTTGGATTAAATCTCTATGCTCAAAGAGCAACCCGTTTATCTAGATCAGAATTTGGTTTTTTAGTTGGAGGGATGTATTATATTGGCGATTTAAATCCAATTCAACAATTTAAAAATACTCAATTAGCAGGTGGTTTGATGTATCGGTTTAATATTCATTCTCGACTTAGTTTTAGGGGAAATTTTATTTATGGAAATATAAAAGGTGATGATTCTCAGTCTTCATCTAGTTTAATTAAAAATAGAAATTTAAATTTTAATTCTTCAATTGTAGAATTAACAGGTGGCCTAGAATTTAATTATTTACCATTTGAAATAGGTCACGATCGTTATAAAGGAACTGCTTATATTTTGACGGAAATAGGTTTTTTTCACATGAATCCTATGACAAAGTTTGAGGGGGGAGATATAGCATTACAACCTTTAGGTACAGAAGGTCAAGGCACAAGTTTATCATCACATAAAAATTATAGTTTGACTCAACTTTGTATACCAATTGGTACAGGAATAAGAATCTCTATTGGAGAAAGAGCCTCTCTAAATATAGAATTTGGATTGAGAAAGACTTTTACGGATTATATTGATGACGTTCATTCGGATACCTATATTGATCCTGTGAAGTTGGAATCTCAGAATGGTTCAACTGCAGCTGCCCTTTCGAATCGAAGCTTAGACGGTTCGAGATTTGGTAAAAGAGGTACTTCGTCAACAAATGATTGGTATGTTTTTACTGGAATGATGTTAACTTTTAAATTAGGAAATCCGTCCAATTGTTTTTACTATAATTAAGTGAAAATTAAATAACTCAACATCTATTTTAATCTTAACCTTAATCTCAATCTTATCGAGTCAATTCTTTAAACACCTCTTCTAATGTTTTTTCTTCGGTTCTTAGAGTTAGAACTAATAAATTATTTAATTGAGCGAATTGAGCAATTACTTTTCTTAAATCTTCTTCACCATTCCCTTCTAACAACCAGCCATTTTCAAAGGCTTCTACTTTTGAAACTTGTCTGATTTTAGATAATTGATTTTTAGAAACAGTCCCTTCAAATTCAACATAAACTGTTTGATGCCCTTTGTCAATTTGTAGAATTGAAGCTTTGTCATCTGCAACAATTTGACCTTTATTTATAATTACAACTCGATCACAAATTGCTTCAACTTCTTGCATAATATGAGTTGAAAGCATAACCGTTTTCTGTTTACCTATTTTTTTGATTAATTCACGGATTTCAACCAATTGATTTGGGTCTAATCCTGAAGTTGGTTCATCTAAAATCAATACCTGTGGATCGTGAATTATTGCTTGAGCTAAACCAACACGTTGACGGTATCCTTTTGATAATGCGCCTATTTTTTTATTTTGTTCAACGTCTAAACCAATTGCTTTTACCATATCTGAAACACGATCACGAACATCAGACATTTTGTAAATTTTTGCAACAAATTCTAAATATTCTTTCACATACATATCCAAATACAACGGATTGTGTTCTGGAAGATAACCTATTAATTGTCTTGTATCTAGAGAATCAACATCTACTGGTAGACCACAAACTTTCACTTCACCAGAAGTTGAAGGGATAAATCCTGTAATAATCTTCATTGTAGTTGATTTTCCAGCACCATTTGGACCTAAAAACCCTACAATTTCTCCTTTTCCAACTGAAAAAGTAATATCGCGAACAGCAGCCTGTTCACCGTAATATTTTGAAAGATTTGTTACTTCAATAGACATAGTTCAAGATTTTAATTGCGAAGATAGGAAAAAAGATTGCAAATTAAAGATTACAAATTATAGATTGAAATTACATTTAATTTGTAATTTGTAATTTGCCAATCTGTAATTATAATAATTATCTTTACACTCTATGGCGTTAAAAGGTAAAGTATTAAAGTCAACCGGTAAATGGTACAATGTTGAATTAGAAGATGGTTCTTTGGTGAATTGTAGAATTCGTGGGAAAATGCGAATGAGTAATTTACGTACTACTAACCCTATTGCCGTTGGAGATCAAGTGATTGTGTCTGAATCTACTGATGAAGACGGTAATCGTGTAATTGAAGATTTCGAAGAAAGAAGAAATTATATTGTTCGTAAATCAACTAACTTGAGTAAACAAATGCAAATTTTAGCTGCGAATGTGGACCAAGCTTATCTTTTGGTTACAACTGTTGCACCTGTTACCCATTTAGCATTTATTGATCGTTTTTTAGTTTCTGCAGAATCTTTCAGAATTCCTACAACCATACTTTTTAATAAAATTGATACGTATACGTTATATGAACTTGAATACATTGATGCATTATGCTTTTTGTATGAAAAAGTTGGATATCGTTGTTACAAAATATCAGCCGATAAAAAAGAAAATATTGACTTTTTAAGGGAGGAAATTAAAGGAAAGCAAGTTATGATTTCTGGTCATAGTGGCGTTGGTAAAAGCACTCTTGTTAATGCACTTGATCATACTTTAGATTTAAGAATCGGAGAAATTTCTCAGGCAAATCAGCAAGGGAAACATACAACTACTTTTGCTGAAATGTTTAAATTGGATTCTGGTGGATACATCGTTGACACACCTGGAATTAGAGCATTTGGTGTTGTTAATCTTGAAAAACAAGTAATTTCACACTATTTTCCTGAAATGAGAAATTTCTTAAATGAATGCAAATACAACAATTGCCAACATCTAAATGAACCTAAATGTGCTGTAAAATATGCGCTAGAAATTGGCGAAATTTCTGAAAGTCGCTATACAACTTACGTTCAACTAATGACGGAAGATGAAAATGAAATTCACCGTAAAAAAGTCGAACATCAATGAGAATCGTTTTACAGAGAGTTTCAGAAGCATCTGTAAAAATAGATGGTTGCACCAATGGTTCAATCAATGGTGGATTTCTTGTTTTGCTCGGAATTGAATTAGCTGATTCAGAATTAGATGCTGATTGGCTCATTTCGAAAATTTCAGGACTTCGTGTTTTCTCGGATACAGAGGGGAAAATGAATCTTTCAATTCAAGATATTAAAGGATCTTTTTTGGTGATTTCACAATTCACCCTTTTTGCTTCGACTAAAAAAGGAAATAGACCGAGTTTTATTCAAGCTGCTAGGCTAGAACAAGCAGTTCCTTTGTACGAATATTTTGTTTCAAAATTAAAATCAGTAACAAATCTAACAGTCGAAACTGGGGTGTTTGGGGCTGATATGAGAGTTTCATTAGTAAACGATGGTCCTGTTACAATTTCAATCGATTCTAAAAATAAAGAATAATGCTTTTTACAACGCTCGACTTTTTTATTTTTTTACCGATTGTTTTAATAGGTTACTATGCTATCAATCAAAAATATAGATGGATTTTCTTATTAATCGCTAGTTACTTTTTTTATGCTGGTTGGAAAATGTCATACCTTGGACTTATCGTCTTTTCTACAGTTATCGATTATTTTGCTTCGAATTTAATTTATAAAGCAAAAAATCAAATCAGAAGACGATGGTTATTAGCTTTAAGCTTAGTTTCAAATTTTTCACTTCTAATCCTCTTCAAATATTTTCACTTTCTAATTGGAGGAAGTTCTTGGTTTAAACATCTCGCTAATACAAATGACGATGCGATGTGGCTTCAATTTGTGTTCGAATACGGAATTCCTGTCGGAATATCTTTTTACACCTTTCAGTCAGTTAGTTATACTGTCGATGTTTACCGAAGAAGAATTGAACCGGAAAATAATTTAGCCAAATTTGCACTCTATATTACCTTTTTTCCTCAATTAGTGGCTGGTCCAATTGAACGTTACGAACACCTTCATCCACAAATATTTAAGAAATTTAAACCCAAATGGGAGCATTTTAGAACAGGTCTACAAATAATGCTCTGTGGCTTCTTTCTAAAAATGACCATAGCTGATAATATAGGGACATTTGTAGCCCCTATTTTTGAACAACCTGAATACTACTCTATATTTATTAAATGGTCAGCTGTCGTTTTGTTTGGTATCCAAATTTACACCGATTTTAACGGATATACATTAATAGCAATTGGTTGTGCTCAATTTTTCGGGGTACAATTAATGAACAATTTTCAACTTCCTTATGGTTCTTACTCACTTAAAGAATTTTGGTCACGTTGGCATATTTCACTATCGACCTGGTTTAGAGATTATGTTTATATTCCTTTGGGAGGAAGTAAATCAAACAAATTCAGATGGTTTTTAGCTATTTTCGCAACTTTCTTTTTGAGTGGGTTATGGCACGGAGCTATGGTTAACTTTATTTATTGGGGAATCCTTCACGGTGTATATTATTTGATCGAGCAAGCTTTCTTTCCAGTAAAAAAAGGAAGAATTTTACCTTTGTGGGAAAAAGTTGTTCGATGGATTTTCACAATGTCGGTAGTAAGTTTTGGTTGGTTATTATTCCGAATCGATCAAATGCGAAAAGTAAAATTATTTTTCACATCAACTCTAAATTCAATTTCCGACATTAATTTTGAATACTCACTTTACATCCCTTTAGTGTTATTCATTGTTTATGAATTAATTATAAGAAAAAATAGACCCGATGAATTTTTAGCAAATAAATCCTTATTGACAAGATGGACAATGTATTTGATTTTGATCTCGTACATATTGTTATTTGCAAATACAGGCGATTTACCATTTATTTATTTCCAATTTTAAGTATGAAGAAGGTAAATTATTTCATTCCAAGAATTCTCGTTTTACTTGTTTTCGCAGTAATTATATCGATTTTTTATGAATACTTTTTATACCCAAAAACAATCCAAACTGAAGGGTGGTTAAAAACGATGGGGAAAAATACCTTTTCAAAAAAGCCGGACATTATTTACTTTTCAGCCTCTCCAAATGCAGCTTATTTCGAAAGAGATCTTGATAAAAGAAGCATCGCTCAAAAAATCCAATCTTATTTAAAAGTTGATAAAATTGAAGCAATGGATACTGGAGCTATTCACGCAGGTATCTTTTTACACGCGCTCCAACAAATGCCTTCGGATTATAAACCAAAATTAATTGTGATGGATTTAAACCTCCGAAGTTTTGGAAATATGTGGATTCAATCAGGTTTAGAAAACGGTTTGCAACGAAATTTAGTTTATTGGAATAATTATCCTGGTATAATCAATAGAATCAGAGCTTCTTTAAAAAACTATTCATATATTCCTTATCACGAAAGATCTGAATTAATACAATACGATGAGAAATTTAAAAAATTACCGTTTAAAGATTCTTGTCAAACAATAAAAAAATGGACAGATTCCATTCGAAATAAACCTAGTTTTGATCCAATAGGAGCTGAAATGGTTATTCATTTTGGTTTTAAAATCGATAAAAAAAACCAAATGTTATTGGAGTACGATAAAATTGTAAAATACTGTACGTCAAAACAAATTCCGATTATCTTTTTAATTCTACCTGAAAATTTAGAAGGAATGTCGCTAAAAGCTGGAGAAAAATTGAAAAAGCTCTGTATACAAAATGTAACTTTTCTCCAGAAGCATTTTTCAAAAACGAATGCTCAAGTTATCAATGATGTTGATATGTTAAATGCTTCCTACTTTTTTGAAGACTTCCCAACAGAACATTACAAATCAGACGGCCGTGAACAGGTTGCTAAATCTGTTTCAAAACAGTTAAAAAATAAGTTGATTAAAACCAAAAATCTATAGCTATGGAGATAAAAGAAGCACAAAAAAATGTTGACACTTGGATCAAAGAATACGGTGTACGATATTTTAACGAATTAACAAATTTAGCTATATTAACTGAAGAAGTGGGTGAAGTTGCTCGTATAATCTCACGTAGATTCGGAGAACAAAGCGAAAAAGAAAGCGATAAAAACAAAGATTTAGGAGATGAATTTGCAGATGTACTTTTTGTTCTTATTTGTCTAGCAAACCAAACTGGAATTGACCTTGAGAGTGCTTTGAAAAAAAATCTTGAAAAAAAAACCATTCGTGATGCCGATAGACATCATTCCAACGATAAATTGAAAGAGTAAAGCTTACTCACTTTTAATTACTTATCTTTACCTTGACTTTTGATAAAAAAAAGCTAATCAAAACAGAAAAAATGTCACTCAAAAAATACAACGAAGTCCTTCAAACTGCTTTAATTGAAGCAGGTTTTGAAAATCAAACAGAATTCCAAAAGATTTTTATTTCTAAATTAAAAGAAGGAAAAGATTTTATTGGAATTGGTCCGAACGGTGCTGGAAAATCAACAGCAATTGCTTCTGGAGTTTTACAACGCCTTGATAAACAATCTAAAGATGATGCTCCTAGAGCAATTGTAATTCTTACAGACAAAGTGAAAACGTTAGAAATGGAGGCTGTATTTTCACGACTAGGAAGACACATGGATTTAATCACTGAAATTATTCATGATAAAGGACATAAAGTTCAACAAAGAAACGCTTTATATACAGGAGCCGATATTGTTATTGGTACAGCAAAAAGATTGTATGAAATGTATATTTACAATGGTTTAAATTTAGCCAAAGTAAAAATGATTATTATTGATGATGCCGAAGCAATTTTGAAAGCTGGTTTACAAACTGAAATTCTTCGATTAACAGAAAGTATTAATAAATGTCAATATATTATGATCAATGATAAATATAGTGACAGAATGAAAAATGCTTCCGAATTATTTATGACTTTTCCTTCGTTTTTTGAAGTAGAAGAGAAATTGGAAGAAGAAATCAAATCCGACGAAGAGGAATAAATATAGGACTATGAGACATATGAAAGAAGATTCTACTAAAACTACAAAAAAACAGAAAACTGTTACAATGTCCTCTGTTTTTAAAACAATTATGTGGCCTCGAAGAAAACTTTTATTTTTAGGTTTGATTTTAATTGTAATTAGTAGATTATCAGGATTGTATCTTCCATATGCAAGTCAGCAATTATTGGATACGATTTTACCAAATAAAGATTTTCAAAGTTTAATCGAATTAATCATTAAAGTTGTAATTGCTATTGCTATTCAATCTGTTACCTCTTTTGTTTTGACAAAACTTTTAAGTGTTGAAGCTCAAAATTTAATTTCTCAGTTGAGAGTTCAAGTTCAAAAAAAGATACTTTCACTACCTGTAAGTTATTTTGATAATAATAAAAGTGGAGCTTTAGTTTCTCGAATTATGTCTGATGTTGAGGGTGTTCGTAATTTAATAGGAACAGGTTTAGTTCAGCTTGTAGGTGGTACTTTAACTGCTGTTGTAGCACTTATTTTATTGATAAAAATTAATCCTTGGATGACAATTTCGACTTTGTTACCAGTTGGTGTTTTTGCTTTTATTGCTCTTAAAGCATTTGGTAAAATGAGACCAATTTTCAAAAAAAGAGGAGTTTTAAATGCTGAAGTTACTGGAAGATTAACAGAAACTTTAAATGGTGTAAGGGTTATTAAAGGATTTAATGCTGAAGAACAAGAAAATAAAATTTTTGAAAATGGTGCCGAATCTTTATTTCAAAATGTAAAAACAACGTTAACTTCTACCTCATTAATTACAAGTTCTGCTACTTTTTTATTAGGAATTGCTTCTGCTGGGATTATGGGGATTGGTGGATATTTAATAATAAAAGGTCAAATGACTACAGGTGAATTTATCTATTTCACTTTGTTATTAGGATTTATGATTGCTCCAATTGTTCAAATGAGTAATATTGGAAGTCAATTAACGGAAGCTTTTGCAGGTTTAGAACGTACACAAGAGATTATGAATATGAATCCTGAAGACGATGCAATAGCTAGGCCGTTTCATCTTACTTCTTTAAAAGGAGATATCATTTTTGATAATGTTTCTTTCAGTTATGAAGAGCAAAAAGAAGTTCTCCACGGTATAAGTTTTAAAGCACCAGCAGGATCGGTAACAGCACTTGTAGGTTCTTCAGGTTCAGGTAAATCTACAATTGCAGGTTTGGTAGCTACTTTTTTAAATCCTTCCTCAGGAACTATAACAATTGATGGTCAAGATTTATCAAAAATTAGTCTTTCAAGTTATAGAAATAATTTAGGAGTTGTACTTCAGGATGATTTTTTATTTCAAGGAACAATCAGAGAAAATATACTTTTTCCTAGACCAAATTCAACCACTGAAGAATTAGATTTTGCTGTTAAGTCAGCATATGTAAATGAATTTACAGATCGTTTTGATGACGGATTAGATACTGTAATAGGGGAGAGGGGTGTTAAACTTTCGGGAGGTCAAAGGCAAAGAATTACGATTGCAAGAGCGATTTTAGCAAATCCTAGAATTTTTATTTTAGATGAAGCAACATCAAATTTAGATACAGAAAGTGAATCGTTGATTCAACAAAGTTTATCTGAATTAATTAAGGATAGAACTACATTTGTTATAGCTCATAGATTAAGTACAATTCGCCAAGCTGATCAAATTTTAGTAATAGAAAATGGTCATATCGCTGAACAAGGAAATCACGATGAATTGATAGCTCTTCAAGGTCGATATTATGAATTGTTTACCTATCAAAGTAGAATATAATTTATTGGTTATTAAATAGTTTATTTCTATTTTTTGTAGTCTGTAATTAATTTTTGGATTACTTTTTTATCAATTGGAAAAGTGAAATTATCTTCGTGTAGTTCAGAAATCGATACCCATCGTTGTTTTTCACCATCTTCATTTAAAGGATAAGTGTATTCCAATTTTCCAATTTTATCTGTATGAGAATAGTTAATAAGATAATAAAAACTCAAAAGTTGATGATCTTCATTAAAAGCAGAAATTTGAAACAAATCGTTTACATAAAATAAATTTTCAACGGTAATTATAATACCCATTTCTTCTGAAAATTCTCGTTTCAAAGCTTCTGATAACCCTTCTCCAAATTCCAAGCCTCCACCTGGAAATTTTGTAAATGAAATACCTGCTCTCCTTTCATCTGAAACAAGTATTTCATTTTTCGTATTTATTAGTAAGCCGTAAACTCTTACGTTAAAGTTTTTCATTATTTTTCTAAAATACTTTTAATGTCTGGTTTAAAATATAAGTCAGATTTTAGAATTTTACCATCTTCTCTGTATATTGCTTTCCCATTTTCATCCAATTTACTCATATTTGATCGTTGAATTTCTTCAAAAACTTCAATTATTTTCTCTTGTAAACCGTGTTTTAAAATAGTTCCACACAAAATATACAATTGATCTCCGAGTGCATCTGCAATTTCAATTAAATCTCCTTTTTTTGCAGC
>CANCQX010000002.1 GCA_947380375.1 Flavobacteriales bacterium | reverse complement strand
AAAAGTATTAATATGTTACGTTAATTGACTATGACATTAGAAGATAAACAACAAGAAATAATTCAAGATTTTGCCATTTTTGATGATTGGATGGAAAAATATGAATACATCATTGAACTAGGTAAAGATTTACCAATTATTGAAGAAATTAATAAAACAGATGATCGACTAATTGAAGGATGTCAATCGAGAGTTTGGTTGGATTCTAAAGTTGAAGATGGTAAAATGAAGTTTTATGCTGATTCGGATGCTATTATTACTAAAGGAATTATTGGTTTGTTAATCAGGGTTTTAAATAATGAGTCTCCTGAAGTGGTCGCGAAATCAGATTTACATTTTATTCAAGATATTGGTTTACAAGAACACTTATCAATTACCCGTTCTAACGGATTGTTGAGCATGGTTAAAAAAATGAAAATGAGTGCATTAATTGCAATCGGAAATAATTAAAAGATGGAATTAGAAAATACAATAGTAGCTGTTTTAAAAACAATTTACGATCCAGAAATACCAGTTGATATTTATGAATTGGGTCTTATCTATGAAGTAAAAATAGACAAGGAAGGAAATGTTGAAATCGAAATGACTTTGACTTCTCCTAATTGTCCGGTTGCTGAAACAATGCCGAAAGAAGTTGAAGATAAAGTAGCTGAAATTGAAGGCGTTACATCTTCTAAAGTAAACATCGTTTTTGATCCGACTTGGGACAAAGATATGATGAGTGAAGAGGCAAAATTAGAGTTGGGGTTTTTGTAGATTGAGGTTGAGGTTAAGACTGAGGTTGAGGTTGAAGCCTTGATAAATTAAAAAAGTTATAAGATGAAACGAGTTGTAATTACTGGGATAGGTGCTTTGACACCGATAGGAAATAACTTAAACGAATTTTGGACGAATTTAAAAAATGGAGTTAGCGGTGCTGGCCCGATTACAAAATTTGATACTGAAAAATTCAAAGTGAAATTTGCTTGTGAATTAAAAGGGTACGATCCAAAAGATCATTTTGATGTAAAAGAAATTCGAAAGTATGATCCCTTTTCACAATATGCGTTGGTTGCCGTTGAAGAAGCTGTAAAACACGGAAATATTGATTTCGATAAATTGAACAAAGATAGAATTGGGGTTATTTGGGGCTCTGGAAATGGAGGAATTCAAACATTTCAAGATCAAACCAAAGAATATTGTGAAGGAGATGGAACACCTCGTTTTACCCCCTATTTCATCCCACGTATTTTAGTGGACATTGCTTCTGGAATTATTTCTATAAAATATGGATTAAGAGGTGTTAACTTCTGTCCTGTTTCTGCTTGTGCAACTTCAAACACCGCTATTATTGAAGCTTTTAACTACATCAAATGGGGAAAAGCAGATATGATTATCACAGGTGGTTCTGAAGCTGCAATCACTGAATCTGCCATTGGTGGATTCTCTTCAGCAAAAGCACTTTCTCAAAGAAATGACTCTCCTGAAACTGCTTCTCGTCCGTTTGATATCAATAGAGATGGTTTTGTAATGGGTGAAGGTGCTGGGGCTTTGATTGTTGAAGAATACGAGCACGCTATCAAACGTGGAGCGACTATTTATGGTGAAATCGTTGGTGGTGGAATGGCGGCAGATGCTTATCATTTAACAGGTACTCATCCTGAAGGAGATGGTGCTGTTTTAGGTATGAATGAAGCAATGAGAGAAGCAGGAATTATAGCTGATCAAATTGACCACATTAATATGCACGCTACTTCTACCCCACAAGGTGATAATAGTGAATTGAAAGCAGCTAGGAGGGTTTTTGGTGATAGAAAATCGTTGGCTGTTTCGGCTACGAAATCTATGACAGGTCATCTATTAGGTGCTGCTGGTGCTATTGAAGGAATTGCGTGTGTAATGGCCTTATTGGAAAACACTGTTCCACCAACAATTAATACAACTGATTTCGAACCAGAATATGCTGATTTATTTACTTTCCCAATTGGTAAATCAATTGAAAAAGAAATGACGTATGCAATGAGTAATACGTTTGGTTTCGGTGGTCACATAGCTTCGATTGTTTTTAAGAAATATATTAATTAGACTGTAAGACAAAAGACTATAAGACAAAAGACCATATTTAAGTCTTAAATCTTTTTAATCTTGAATCTTCAAGTCTTGAATCTTCAAGTCTAAAATGACAGATATAATAAACCGTGTTACCGAAAGTGGACTTATCAGTTTAGATTTAGCTGATTATAAACCTACTCAAACTATTCTTGAAATAGATATTTCTGAACAATTATGGCAAGGACTGGTCTTAAAAGAAAAAGATTTTCGCCTATGGATTAAAGAAAATAATTGGGAGCAATACAAAGATACTGCTGTGTATATTCACTGTTCAACTGATGCTATTATTCCTACTTGGGCGTTTATGTTAATCGCTTCTAAATTAGAAAACAATGCCGCTCTTTTTCTTGTTGGAACAAAAGAAGATGTTCAAAAACAAATAATTATCCAAAACATTAAAAATGAAGCACTTGATCCATTTATAGATAATCGAGTAATTGTTAAAGGGTGTTCTGATATTCCTTGTCCTGATTTTGCAATGGTTGAATTATTAAAACATTTACAACCGGTTGTGAAAACATTGATGTATGGAGAGCCTTGTAGTACGGTTCCAATTTATAAGAGGAAATAAGATTGAGGTTGAGTTAAGATAGAGGTTGAGATTTAGGTTGAGGATGAGAATTAGTTAAACTATCTTTTCAAATTTTAAACCTTTTTGTTCTATAATTTCAATCAATTTTGGTAATAACTCTTTTACTCGATCTGTTACCTTTGGGTTATCGTGAAGAACTAAAATATCACCTGCTTTGATTTGTTTTTTAGCTTTTTTTAAAATAGTTGAAATAGCTATTGAAGGATCAAAATCATAAGAAAGCCAAGACCACATTATCAAATGATATTCTTTCGATAATTGATATGATTTCCAAGCATTTATTCTTCCGTATGGTGGTCGAAATAATTTATTACCAATGAGTTTTTTTGTTTCTGAAATGGAACTTTTATACTGTTTAAATGGAACTTTTGTCCCTTTATCGTGATTCATTGTGTGATTTCCAACCGAATGACCTTCTGCTTTAATTCGTTGAAATAATTCAGGATACCGTTTTATATTACTCCCAACACAAAAGAAAGTTGCTTGGATGTTTTTCTCTTTTAAATAATCTAAAATCCAAGGTGTAATTTCTAGATTTGGACCATCATCAAACGTTAAATAAACCTGATCTATTGAACGTGAAAAACCCCACGTTCTTCTTGGAAAAATCCATTTAAAGAAACATGGGGTTTTGAAAATTTTCATTAAAGTATTTTTCTGCTTATTTTAAAACAGAATCTCCTCTATCCATTTGTTGCATCATTTGTTCTAAATTCATTCCTTCCGTATTATCTACTGAAGGTGCTGTATTTATTGGTGCACTCATTATTCCGTAATGAATACCAATCGCTTCAATATTGTCTTGAAGATCAAATAACATAGATGCATATTTACCTGCTGTTGAACCTCTTCTTGTACTTTCACCATTATTTTCTGCTTTCACTTTTAGATCAGCATACATTTTAGGGAAAACTACTTTATAAAGAGTAGAGATTTTAGATTGCGTATGTTTTGCTAGTTTACCATTTGGGTCACCAAATGTTGGATTGACAGCAGCTGCAGACATTTTTAAATAAACATCTAATGTTGCAAACAAATCTTTTGAATTTCTTCCAGCAAAATAAACATCACTCTTCTCAAAATAAGCTAAAATTGATTCTAATTCACGTGCAAGTTCTAAACCTAAATCATTGGCTGCTTTTTTCTCACCTGCTTGGAATAATAATCCTACATAATCATGTAAAATACCATCTCCATAAGATTCGAATGTCATAGAACCAACATTGTATTGATCTCTTGTAGGACCTGGTTCACCATAATCAATAACTACGTTTGCTGGCATCACTTCCAATGAACGTTTTAATAAATTAGCTGCTTTCTTTCTATAAACAGGAATGTCTTTATCCGCCGTTTTTAAAATACGTGCTAAATCATTTGCTTCGTCAAATCTACCAGCTTGTTTCAACAAATTAATATAGTTTGATCCTTTCTCTTTTGCGTCTTTTGCCTCGTCAATTTTACGTAAAAAGTCTTCCGCTAATGAAGCAAATTGAGAACGGTATTGAGATGTGTGACGACGAGTATAGTAATCTGTCAATACTTTAGGGTTACTCATTTCACCATACAAGTATTTACTCATCAAATTGTTATACATTTTATCTGACATTAATCGTTCACTTCTATTATTTACAGGAGTTAATTCAAATGCCATTCCATCTTGTTTCAAATATCCTCGTTTATACAATGCCATAGAAACATCAGAACCACCTGGAGAAGAGAAGAAAATTCCTCGTTTCCAATCATTATTCGCTAAAACATCTAACATCATAACTTGTTCACGCGTTATACCTCTAGTTTCGAAGTTGAAACGTAACTCATCAAAACATTGTGATTTTTGTCCACCTGAAATTATTCCAGATTTTACAGCATTATTCTTATCCACTGGTAAAATAATTCCTGTTGAAGGGAAGAAACGAACCAATTGATCTGCACTGTATGAAATTAAATTTTTATCATCTCTTGTGAAAGCCATCACTTCATCAATATTTGCAAAATCCCAAGGTTTTTCGAATTCTAATAATAAGTTTTGGAAATTTTGTGCTTGACTTTCTTCAAATTTAATTAATCCACTTTGAACCCCTGAAAGTAACTCAAATCCAGCTTGGTATTTAGCATAAACCTCTTCAGCTAAATCCGTTTTTGTATTCGTTGTTAAAATCAATTTTAATTGTTCTAGTCGAGTAGCAACATTTGCTTGATCTGTAGAAACTGAACCTACTATTGTGGCTGCTTGTGCATTTAAAGTTCCTAAAGCAGTTGATACTTCTGATTTATTATTCTTTACACGCATTGCGATTACCTCTTTAATAATTCGCTCTCCTGCATTCATATAGAACAACTCAAACAATCCTGTAAATAATACTTGATCTGTATAACCTGCATACATTAATGTTTGATCTTCAGTAAATTTAATCGGTAACGGATCAGAATCATATGCCTTCATTTTCATTTGATCTGTGTACCAATCTGTCTGCATCAATGATAAATTACAAACACGAACATCAGTTCTAACACCTTCAACTTCTTGCATATACCACAAAGGGAAAGTATCGTTATCTCCATTTGTGAAAATAATAGAATTTTTTGTACACGATTCTAAATAGTTGTAAGCTAAATCTCTTGCAGATGTTTTTAAACTTCTATCGTGATCGTCCCAACCTTGCATTCCCATTATAATTGGAACGAATAGCCCTAATCCAATTGCTACAATTGCACCTTGAGATTCACTTTTAAATGATTTTTTCAAAGCTGACATTATTGCTAATGCAACAATTCCAATTGCTGAAATAAAAATCCAAGACAAAGTAGAAGGCATTGAAACATCGCTGCTAGAATCTAAAATTAAAGTCAACAATAAACCTCCACCGATAACCATTCCTATTTTTTTGTATTCATTCTTACCAAAACTTGTAAATGCCTCGTATAAGCCATAAACACCCATTCCTATCCAAAGCGCAAAGAAATAGAATGAACCTGCAAAAGCATAATCCCTTTCTCTTGGTTCAAAAGTTCGTTGATTCAGATAAACAACAATTGCAATACCTGTAAATAAAAATGCTAAAAAGACCACAAATGCATCTTTAGGAGTTCGGTAGAAATGGAAAATCATTCCTATAAATCCTAAAATAAGAGGCAGGAAGAAAAATTTATTATTACTATCATTTTCATTTGTATAGTAAGGTAAATCTTGCTCACCCAAACGAGCATTATCCACTGCTGAAATTCCTGAAATCCAGTTTCCTCTCATGTGTTCACCACTGTGACCTTGAATATCATTTTGTCTTCCTGCGAAATTCCACATAAAGTACCTCCAATACATCCAATTTATTTGGTAACGAGCAAAATAAGTCAGGTTCTCCCCAAAAGTAGGAAGTCTTTGTTCGTCTTTTCCTAGTTCTGTTCCGCTATCATCATTTGCATCGTATCCAGACCAAGCTTTGTAACCCTCAACCTTACTTGGTTCATCACCACTATACATTCGTGGAAAGAAAGTATTTTGAGAATAAGTAGGAACCACATTTTCTTGCTGACCAACATTCGATTCAAAATATTTTTCGTTCACTTCTAAACTTGGTCCATTTTCTTTCGCATATTTCAAAGCATCTTTTTCACTTCTGAATGCTTTTACTACTGCTTCTCCTTTTGTCACTTCAAATCTTCTTAAGAAAATAGCCGAACGATCATCAAATAATTCTCTTTCGTTCTCTTTTGAATTCCAATAAGGTCCTTTAAAAATTGGAGAAGAACCATATTGTTCACGTTTTAAATATGATTTTAGTGTTACTAAATTTTCAGGATCATTTTCATCCAAAGGTGTATTTGCATTCGAACGAATAACGATTACTGCAAAAGAACCATAACCAATCAATAACATGATTAGACCCATTGTTGCATTGTACAAAATGAAATTCCCTTTTTTACGAGCATAACGAATTGTATAAATACAACCTATAACTAATAGAGCGAAGAAAAATAACGTGCCACTAAAGAATGGAAGTCCTAATGAATTTTTAAACATTACTTCAAAGGAAGAAGCCAAAGAAATAGAACCGGGAATAACACCTTCTTGAATAAAACCAAGTATAAAAACCGATAAAACACCTGTAATCATAATCCCTTTTAAATCAGCTACTTTCGAATGACGGAAATAAATAACAAATCCAATAGCAGGAACCACAAGAATACCTAATAAATGGACTCCAATTGCCAATCCTAATAAGAACATGATTAACAACAACCATCTATTTGGAGCATAATCAACATCTAATTCTCCATGCTGAATAGCAGCCATTTCTTCATCCCATTTCAAAATTGCCCAAAAAATAGCCGCTGTAAATAAAGAAGCCATTGCATATACCTCACCCTCAACAGCTGAGAACCAAAAAGAATCAGAGAAAGTATAGGCCAAAGAACCTATAAAACCACTTCCAAGAATTGCAATCATTTCTCCTTTAGAAAGTTCTGATTTTGTTCTTAATGCTACTTTTTTAGCCAATAAAGTAATTGACCAAAACATAAATAAAATAGACAATGAGCTACAAATTGCAGACAATCTATTGATACAAACTGCTACATTTTCAGGATCTGCAAAGAAAGAGAACAAACGTCCTACAATCATAAACAAGGGAGCACCTGGAGGGTGACCAACTTCTAATTTATAGGCTGTAGTTACGTATTCACCACAATCCCAAAGACTTACAGTATCTTCGATGGTAATAAAGTAAACAGCTGTTGCTATTAAAAACACGAGCCATCCAAGGTTTTGATTCAACTTTTTATAGTTCATATACTAAAAATAAAACGTTTTAAGTTCGCGAATTTAACAATTTAATGTAGTTTATAAAGTTATTGACCGCTAAATAATATGAAATAAGAGCCAATAGTAAATTTTGAACTGTTAAATTGCAGTATTAAATAAATAAGATATTGAAAAACAAATATATACAATATTAAAATTCATTTTTTATTATTTTTTCTAAAAAAAATTAAAATATCTCTTTCAAATTTAAATTTTGTTTCTAACTTTGTCCTCACAAATTGACCCATGGTGTAACTGGCAACACGTCTGTTTTTGGTATAGAAGAGTCTAGGTTCGAGCCCTAGTGGGTCAACAAAAAGTCTTTCAGAAATGAAGGACTTTTTTTATGCGTGTTGGTTTTTAAAAAGAGGATAAATTTGTGTTAATACGGAATTTAACACAGTATTCAAAAGTCAGTTCTTGTGTTTGCATTTGAAATGATACGACCATTCTTAATTTCAATTTCATAATCACTAATCGCTTCTTCACAAACATCACAAAATGTTTCATTAGGATAATTGACCGCGTTGTCTTCGAATGTAATGATAAAAATTCCATTGTCACTCAAGATCAACAAACGTCTGTCAATCATCATTTCCATTGTTACTGAACCCATAAGCTCGGCATAAACTAAATTCTTCATAAAATATTGGTATTAAATTGTATAAAAACACGGATTTTCAAGCCATCCGATTAGCTGTGCAAAAATGTACCCCACCCCACAAAGCCTAGAAATTTGTAGAATAAGGATTTTTCGCCCAAAAGATTGACATGGGGAGTAAGTAAGACTAAGCTTTCAGGGTGGGGATATTTGTAATTTGGGTTAGCATTGGGTATGTTCCTAACATAATTGATTTGGGTCCCCCCTTTTTGGGTATGGTTAATGGAAGACTATAGGGGGGACACGAAGCAATTATGTTAGGAAGACTAGTGAAATAAGTTTGATTGCACAAAAAAGCCCTATCATTTAAGATAAGGCTAATTCTGATTTTAATTAGAATGTTAATTTATACTACATTGCAATTTCGACAAAATGACAAAACGACAAAGCGACATTACTATTTTGAAATTGACTTTTTCCATACTCCATGTTCTAACTTTTCAAATAAAGCCGATTTCAAAAAACGGTCTATTGACCTCTCTGCTACACCACATTGAACGCCAAGTGTTTTAGCTTCCTTTGTTGTGAATTCATTTGGCAACATTTGAAATAATTTATTTCTGGATTCATTCGAAATAATTCCTCCTGATTTCGGTAACATTTTAATTGTTTCAACTGCATTATTTAAAAGAACATCTGCTAACTCTAATGTCAATGCAAAATCATCATCATTACACAAAAGTTCATTTGAAATTATTTCTGTTTTATTTCTAATACCTGTTAAAACCATCATAATTCGAAACATTATTAACCCCATACGATTCGCTGTTGCATCTAAATCCTGATTAATTAAATTTGTAAGTATAGATTTATTTAAATTACACTTTTCGACAAATTTTTTCTGCTGCTGCTCCGTCAATGAAATCTTTATTCCATCACTTTCTTTTAATTTAAGAAATAAAACTTGCAATTCTTCGGCTTTTTTATCAAAAATTTCAGCTCTATTATTTTCATTTTTCTTGAAAACATCAAGAAATTCATTAATAGGTGAAGTATTAAAAAACATAAATCTACTAAATAAACCATTTTCAAGGCTTTGAATTATACTTTTCAATTGACTAGGTGTACTTGATATTAAAACTGAAACTTTTGGCTCATTTATATTTGTAAATTGTTCATTTGTTTTGCGATATTGGGAAATTTGTTCGTGATGAAATGCTTTTCTCAAAAGATCTGAATAATTACCAAATTCTTGTCTAAAAACATTACCAATCGTATCTCCTTCAGTTTCAAATATCAAACCATTACCATTTTGTTTTTCAAGCAATTGTGTTATCCCTGCAGTACTGCTATTTCCAGGGATACTGATTTGATCGCTTGGGAATAGACTTTCTATTTTACCACCTTGCAATAAAATTGATGCTACTAGTTTTGAATTTTCATTTGTTAGTTTAATATTACTTTCTATAACTGAAGTAAGTTTTTTTGCCCAAGTCATATTTCCTTTACCTGAACCTGCATTTCCCGTTACATACAAAAATAAATTAGAATAGACTTTCATTCTATCATATTCTCCATATACTTTTGGCAATATGCTACTCACAACAGTAATACTACTTAATAACATCATCAATCTGTCTTTTTCATCAAAGCAAGAACAAATCTCTTGAAAGAAATCAGGTAGCTTTTCATACGAATTAAAAGCTAATTCAACATCTTCATCAAAATTATCTTCTTCATTTTCTTCTTCAAAAGATGTTGTCGAAATTGTCGATTTGTCGATATCAGCCTGTTCACTAATACTCAAATTAGTTTCTTGAATAGTTTCGACTTCGACAGAATCGACTGTAGTTAGTTCTTCCTCATTCTTTTCACCTTCAAGAATTGGCAATAGTGATGATATTGAAATATCTTCCAATTTTATTTCATTCTCTACAGAAATGTTTTTTGTGTCATTTTCTTTTTCCATAATAATTAATTTTGATTTTCATTACTAGACTTAAATCCTAAAGAAATTCTTAAGAATTCATTTTTTGCCATTTTATTATCTAAATTGGCATCTAACTCTTCATTCAAAATTGTTAACTCAGGAGTACTAAAAAACCCAAGATTCAATTCAGAATCTATTTTGCGGAGTGCTTCATTATTATTGAGTCCAAATCTATCTTGGACAAAGTATATTCCATTATACCTTTTAGTGTTTTTACACCACTTATCTGCTATACACTCATCTAAATACAAAACATAGTTTTGATAATGTGCATTCCACTTAACTGTAAATTTTCGATGTTCATCAACTACTGATATAACATCTACTTCAAATTCAGTATTCACATACTTTTTGAAGATTTCTAAGCCACCGTTCGTGGCTTCTACAATTTGTTTGTTTAGACTTCTTTCCATATTAACCGGATTAAAATAATTCGGCACCATCGCCTAAGATTCTAAGTCGACATCGAACCCTAACACAAAGTAAATACTTAATTAATTAAATATCAGAGATATACAAAGGATGTATTTGGGATATATTTGGGATTTAAGTTTTTTCTGAAATTGGCTTTAGGATAGATTGATTTCTTTTAACCTAATGTATTTGCATCTGGAATAATAAGTTTTGTTATTTCGGGCTTATTAGTCATTAATTTTGCTTTTTCTGCAGCTGTAAAATTGTTTTTTATCGTCTTATTTGAAATAGGATTGTCGAATTCAAATATTTCATTCATTGTATTTGCCAACTTATCAAGATTAGGGATACCATTTCTCAATTTTATATCCAACCAATTATTTTTTGCTAATTCAAGCATAAGATATGATACAATTGATGGTTTAACTTTCCATTTTAATTTCTGTAAAGTTAATGCTGTTTGCTCATTTTGTTCAAGTAATAAATCGGTAAGATTCAATTTTAAAGTAATTAGACTTTTATCAATAATTTGATAAAAGTCATCGTTGGTTTCTCTAGCATCAACTATATTAACATAATCAATAACTCCTAATATATATGCTTCATTTTCTGAAAGACTTTTTTCTGGTATTTCAAGAATATTACCTTTATAACCATCTCCAAAAAAATCAGAATGCATGCAGCCAAGACTTATTATAATTTCTAATAGTTCTTTTTTGTAATAATCACCTACTTTTTCGATAGTGTCTTTTTGATTTTCTTCAATATCAAAAATTATAGATTCAAAGTTGGTTTTAAACTCAGGTAATGAAAGCTCGTTACAGATTGTTTTTTTTGTAACATCTATTCCACTAGGATCTTCAATAGAATGTTGTTTCATTTGATGTTTAACTGTAAAAGTTAATTTAGCTAAATGGTCATACAACGGCTTAATAGATAAGTGATAATTCATATTTTAAATATTTTTCTGTGAAAATAACATTCAAAAATGAAAAGGCGAAACTGATTATATTAATTATTTAAAAAATAACACTCTTTTCATTCACAATTCAAAATTGCAAATATCTACACCCCAAGAAATATCCGACAGACCGAATATTATATTTTCAAACGATTGTATAAATCATCCACGAACAAAACAATTTCATCATCTGTCATTGTAGATTGAAGATTTAGCATTGTTCCGTGGTAGGTATCTAACCATTCATCGGGGACATTTTTATTTTTGATACCTAACAATTCTGCAACAACAAAGTCTAAATTCAATGTGTATTTATCATTATCCATTAGACCGATGTTGTATAATCCATTAATTAGTTGATTGTGTTTTATGTCAGCAATCAAGAGTTTTTTGATAATTTTCTCATTGCATACTGCAATTTTATGCAGTTGATTTGAGATTTTCAAAAGATCAATTGTAATTTTTCGTCTACTCGATTAGCGGATCGTATTTTTTTTATATGTATGACAGTAATCTATTTATAAGTTTCTTTAAGGCATCTAACATAAAAACCATCATTTTTAAAGAATGGTTTCCAACCAAGTTGTGAATCATTTCGGTAGAGCCAATGAGCTATATTATTCTGATTTTTATCGGCACTATCAGCCGATGCCCACCACCCAATTGCCTCATTCTTATAGAGGAAACGTCCGTAATCATCTCGATAACCCCCAGGCTTAGCATTAAACGGAACATTAAATATAAAATGAAGACCTAATCCTTTTTCCTCATTCCAATCGTTCCTTGACTTTAAACGACTGCCGAATTTTTGTAGTAAAAGCCATTCATAATGTTGAGGAATTCTATATCCTTCCGGCGCTAATCCTCTTTGGTCAATAATAGCATAGTAGTTATACAGTTTCCCAAACGTTAAATTGTTGTCAATATTATTCTCAAAATAACACCACGCTCCCGTCTTGAGGTTTTTCCACTCTTCTGCATCTTCAACATTAGGAATTATATCGCCATTTCGATATGTTGATACATCGAGATTATCAGTGGTCCAAATCTGCTCTCCTATTTTTAGTTCTCTCATATTGTTTTTGAAACTTTATTTAAAATTCAACAACAAATTTCTCAGGAACTTTTTCCCAATATGGTTGAGTGGAAACATATACTTTATTGTTTTTTTTATCGAGTATTACATCAGTTTTTGCTCTGTCTGACAGCCCATTATGTCTCAAACAATTGATAAGTAATTGTTTATATTTTTTACCACTATTAACGAAATCTCTAATTTCAAATTTTACAAATAATAAGGCTGAAAACACACCTGAACCACCGCCCGATTCATAAAATTTAAGAACATGCACATTGTTATTAAGTTTCCCTAACCAATTGTAGCCTATTTTCCCTCCTTCAAAATCGATATCTATATAACCATCTGCATCTTTTTTTAATTTGTCTGCATCACCAAATTGGTTAGTTCCGTGGTTTGCTGATAATAAATCTATACTCATTATTGAAGGTCTTGAATCTGAAATCCATGGTATGAATTGGTACAAAACTTTTGGGTTAACTGGTAAACCACGAAATGTAAAATGGTTATTAGCTTCTTGCAAATCGGAGATACTCACTTCTGTCAAATCATCCACATCTTGAGAACGTAATGTGTCATTTTGATATTCTTTTGGTTCGAATACTTCTTTTACTTCCGGTTTTTTGGATTTAATTAAAGGTTTTTGTTCTCTCTTTTCTTCACCACAGGCAAAAACTGAAAATAGTAAGGCTGTTAGTATTAGTTTGTTCATTTTATTTTACTTTATAGAATTTATAATATTTTCTCGTTATTTTTTATCTCCAATCGTTTTGTCTCACACCCTTTAAAGACCATTTCAATCCATTTGTTTCATTATTTGAGTATAAATAAAGAGTGTCCCATCCCAATGAGATTAGTTGTCTAACAATTTCTTTATTGGCCATAATTACATTACCTATTTCCGCAATATCATAAGTATTTAACTGTCTACCTGCTAAAGCTTTTATCCTAAATCCACTGGTCAAAAATTTAGAAAATGCGTGTGCATATTCCGATTCACCCATAGTAATTTTCGCCTTCAATAATGTAGGCGCATTTCCAGATACAAATGATCGTTTAGAAGCATCATTAAAAGATTTCACTACCCTACGTCGTTCGCCCATTTCACCGAACCATTCGACAACATCGATTATTTTATTCCAATTAATGTATTCTGGTCGTGATTCAATTTCTATTTTGTTTTTATATGATTCAACTATTTCTTTGTATTTTGAGAATAAACCTAGACTTTCTAAAGTATACGTTTCACTACTATCCAAAATCACTTGCCTATTCAGTATCACTTGTTCTAAAATTATCAATCTTTCACTTGTCATTTGACTTTCAAACTCTGTAAGATATTTAAATAGTTCATAATCTGAATAGGATTCTAATTCTTTTTGAAGTTGAGTGTTATCTGGCATTTGTATTTATTTTGAGTTCATTATTTTTGATGGGTGGGAGCTAGACAATTTCTTGATTAAAAGAATTTAATTTCACCCCACAGCCCTTACAGAATTAATTTCAGGGTTATAAAGTATTACTAAATCATTATTCTTCCATATAGCCTCATATCCTGAAAGTCTGCTTTCAGTACCTTGATTATGAGAATACCCAATATAATTTTCTATTAAATCTTTAACAAATACAATTTCATCTTCTTTTATATCATTTGGAATTATATAGGCTGCTTCGTCAGGAAAATCATAATTATAATAGGAGTATGTCCAGTCGGTTATTATTGAATATTTGTCTGACCACGTTCTAGAATCTCTAAAATCATAGACTTTAAAAGGGATCCGAGTTAGGTTATTTCTTAATTTACAATATTTTCCTGTACAAACACTAAATGGCTCAACTTTTCTATATAACAAGTGTTTGTTTTCCTTTTTTGCGCTTTCAATATTATCTATACCGCGAACTGTTTCAATAATTCTAATATCGCTAGTTGATTCAATTCCTATTTTTTTCGTTTTCCAAAAATTCCAAAAAGCCATAATTAATTATTTACGTTTGTATACGAGATTATTCTCAAACAGGTATTAGCATCCTTTTCAACTAGAAAAAGCACTTCAACATCTGATAAAAACTCAGTATCAATTACTGATTTATTACAAATAGTACACTTCCTTTTAAGGGCGTTTTCACCTTTTTCCATAGTTTCCCATTCAGCTTTTTGTGGACAACTCATTTTCTTAATGAATTTACCATCATCTGTGAATATTTCTTTTGTGGTAGAGTTATATTTCATTTATTTATAGCTTTATATGTTATGAATATTTTAGGTTGATTTAACGATTGGTGGTAGACTACTTTTTGAAACCATCTCTTACCCACAGAATTATTAAGAAATATCAGATTTATTTTAGATTGACTATTTTTTGAGGTCTATAAACAATGAAACGAAACCTTTAGGGTTTATCCCTAATCTAACTTCTCCATTTTCATAATGAACTATATCTCCAACAGTATATTCATATCTAAAGTCAGATGTTTTCAATAACTCTACATAAGCTGAAAAATATTTGTGAGCAGGCATATAACTAATCATAAATAACTCATCATTTTTACCAAAACCAAAACCTTCTTTATTATCCAATTCAACTTTACCAAATTGTTTAATAGTTAAGCCATTTGCGATTAAGTCTGGTCCTATAGATTTAAAATTTCGATTAGTCAAATAAGTAATAATTGCTTTTTCATCTTGACTTAATAATAATTCATACAATTTAGTTTTTGATATCGATTGAGATGTACAGATATTACAAATCAACAATGAAAATAATAATATTTTAATTTTCATTACTCTTAATCTGTTTTGGTTTCATAAATTGAATCCAAATCATAGCTAACAAAGGAGCGAAAAATCCAAATAATGCCCATCCAAATGTATTTCTGTTCAATTTTTTAGCTCTTAGGGCACACACTACAGGAGCAACTACTCTTAATATTAATGTTACAATTATATATTCTACTGTTCCAAATTTCCCCATTTTATTTAATTATTTTATTTTTAATTCCGTTATTGCTCGATTTTTTAAAGCCATTAACTTTTCATAATTTCTTTCATTTTCGGTAATTTCTTGAAAAATTTCTTCAGCTAACTTTTGATTTGACATATTTATAAATCTATCGGGATGACATTTTTTTACGAGTTCTTTGTACAAATCTCTTGACCCGTATATACTATTCATAAGATTGTCCATATCGGTTGATTCGTTCATATCTCCTTTTGTTTTTTGCTTTTGTTTTTTAAGTAATGAAATAATTAGAATTAATTCTATTATTGCAATCCAAAACCATATAGATGAATAAAAATGTTCTATATTTTCATTCGTTTTTATTTTTAGAAATATTGTTAAAATTTGCATATTATTATTTTAATTCATTATTATCGTCAATTGTCCCTATTTGTCCACCTATATTAGCATAAGCTTTTAAAGACCACTTTAATCCATTAGTTCCATTATCAGAATATACATATAAGGTATCCCAACCTAATGAAATGAGCTGTCTAACAAAGTTTTTATTGTCAATTATTACTTTACCTATTTCTGTCATTTCATAGTTAGTTAATTGTCTTCCTGCTAATGCTTTTATCCTAAATCCACTAGTCAAAAATTTAGAAAATGCGTGTGCGTATTCTGATTCACCCATAGTGATTTTAGCCTCTAACATTGTTGGTGCTTTACCTGATATGAATGAACGTTTAGAAGCATTATTAAAAGATTTTACAACCCTACGTCGTTCGCCCATTTCACCGAACCATTCGACAACATCGATTATTTTATTCCACATATTAAGCTCCTGCTAAAACTCTTACCATTATTAACGAAAATGCTAACATAAAATATCCCAATAGTTTAGTTTGTCTATCAAAATTTCCAAATGCATAGTTAGCACCAATTATCATTCCACCTATACCACCAATCGGTGCTAATATGAAGCCTATTATTATCCAAACTGTGCTTCCTTTTTTTACTGTGTTTTCCATATTTTTTAATTTTACATATTACTTTGTTGGATAGCGAAATTTCTATCTGTTAACATTCTTTTTATGAATTCGTTTTCAAAAGAATTTGGATGTTCTCCAGCAATTTTCAATAGCATCTCTGGAAAAGTATGCTGATCCGTATTCATCATTTCAGTGGTTACATTACTCAAATCAACCATTAACTCTTTCCCTCCTAATTTATCGATTTCATCCCATACTTGAGGATCATTAAACATATACGCAACATGTAAAGAAGGTACTACGATAGATTTTGTTTTGAAAAAACTAACTTTAATATCAGCTTTTACATTTACTCCAATAGTTAATTTGGTTATTCTCATAGTTAAATTGATTTAATTATTCTAAAAATCAAATCTAAACAATTATTACCAATCGGTAATTTTATTTTTCAACTTTCTACAACATTCCTTCATCAGCAAATGAAAAATGCTTGTGTTCAGTAACTATAAGATGATCGAGTAATTTTAAATCTAACAATTTTCCTATCTGAACTAAGTCTTTAGTCAATATTTTATCCTGTTCACTAGGGACTATTTCTCCACTAGGATGGTTGTGGCTAATGATGATGGATGATGCTCCACATTGTAAAGCAGTAGAGAATAAAACTTTTGAGTCTATGATTGTACAAGCCATCCCACCCTCACTAATTTTCATCCATCCTATTGTGTTATTGGCACGATTTAAAAATAATACTACTGCTGTTTCAATGTAATTTATTGTGTCGAGATTGTAGATGTCTAGAAACAATTTATATGCATCGCTTGACGATTTAATCTTTATCTTTTGATGATGGTGAACTTTGTATTTAAGTGTGATTTCTGGCAAAGGTGTTTTAAATATTTTCATCTGTATTGTGTTTAATTGTAAATACTTACCATAGGGTAATTGTGTGATTTTGATACTATGCTGACTTTTCGGTAATGGAAAACAAAGAGATATTACGCAATCTTGCAGCGAAATTAAAAGGGCTTCGAAAGGCTAAAAATGTTACGCAAGAACAGGTATTGAATGATACAGGAATACACATTGCTCGCATCGAACAAGGTACCCGTGACGTTTCTTATACTACTCTATGCAAATTGGCTGATTACTTTGGTGTCAGTATTGGTGAGTTAAGGTAGGTTGATCATTTATGCAGTTCTAAATGCAAAGAATGGATGCTCACTAGACAACATTGCGTGTTCTTCTTTAGTTACCTTAATGTAATGTAGAAACACCTTTTCTGTTCGATGTCCAGTAATCGCCATTATTGCCAAAGATGGAACACCTGCTTTGTATGCATTAGTAGCGAAACTTCTACGAGCAGTATGTGAAGAAACGCATTTGAATTTGGGTTTTGTGGTACTCACTCTTTTCCCTGCAACAGTCATTGAAAGTGTAATCATTTCGTCTAATCCTGCAATTTCACAAACAATTTTAATGTACTCATTGAACTTTTGATTGGAGATTGTTTTTGGTGTTCCGTTGTACTTTTCCAATATGCGTTTTGCTTCAGGGTGGATAGGGATGATAACTTCTTCATCTGTTTTTTCTGTACGAACTTTGAACATTTTCCCATCATTGATAAGATTGCTTTTGTTCAATTTGGAGTAATCTTGTGAACGTACACCAGTGTAACAAGCCAAGAGAAAGAAATCTCTAACAAATTCCAAATGTTTATTGGGCATTATGGTTGTCTTCAAGGTTTTCAATTCTGCTTCAGACAAATAGATATTTTCTGATGCTTCAGCAGGCTTTTTAAATGACCTTGTTGAATATACAACATTGGTATGTAAACCTTCTTCGTGTGCAGAATTCATCCACAATTTTATTCCTTTGATGATGTTTCCTATACTATTACTAGATAGTTTCAAATCCTTAATGCAGTAGGTCAAAAATGCGTTGTAAAACACGTAGTCGATATTGTCGAAAGTCAATTTCACTCTCATTTTGGTTTCGTAGGCTTTTAATTTTACTAAACTATTGTTGTACTGTTTCAATGTTGCAGGTTTTCGTATTCCACTATTTCTGTCTATGAAATTTTGAATATACGTTGTAAAACTCTTCTCTTCTACAGGTGTAAAATCAGCATTGATTAAACGTTCACGAATGAGTTTAACTCCATCTCTAATTGCATCTTTACTCAACTTACCATTGATTTGTAATGTGCGAATGAGTGCGAGAATTTCTGATTTGTAGTTGTTCAACAAGATATTAGTTTCGATGTCTGACTCACCCTGTACTCCCTGAATTTTCTCTACGAATTTTCCCTGCTTAATGGATATTCCTAATGCAGTTTGGATACGGATACTTGAAACACTAATGTCGGCAAATAGGTAATGCATGCCTGCCTTTTGTCTAAAGGTAACTTTCATTGTATTTATTTTTGAATGTTATTTACTCGGAAAAACTTGACACAAAACTTGACACAGGTATGCACGGTTCAGACAAAATATATCCAAACTATGTTCATTGCAAGAAAGTCTGTTAGTGGTTCCCTATGGAATTGATTTGGTGGTTCTAGGACTATTTTGTTTCTAACTTTGTCCTCACAAATTGACCCATGGTGTAACTGGCAACACGTCTGTTTTTGGTATAGAAGAGTCTAGGTTCGAGCCCTAGTGGGTCAACAAAAAGTCTTTCAGAAATGAAGGACTTTTTTTATGTCTGTTGTTTTTTCTCTTGAGTTGGTGTCAGTTCGGGATCAAGTCGAATTATTGAAAAGGATATTAGATATCCGAATTACTTCGCAACCTTATTCTTCAAAATAGCATTAGCAGTTTCTATAAATTTAACTTCCTCTTTTCCAGGTTCGGGATCTTGAGGATATCCACATGAACCTAGTGCCTGAATTTCATACTTTGTTCCATCGCTACTCTTATTCATATTAAACATCCAAATCGTTGGAAAACCTGGAACTTGAAACTGTTGTTTTAAATTATTGTTTTGAGTTTGTAATTCAGTACTTAAAGTCTTATTTCTTGGAAAATCAAGCTCTAAAAGAACTACATTTTCATTCGCCCATTTAATAAAATCAGGTTTAGCAAAAACATTACTTTGCATTCTCTTGCACCATCCACACCAATCACTTCCTGTGAAAAATGCAAAAATTGGTTTGTTGGTAGCTTTAGAAACATCATTTGCTTTTATTAAATCGGTATGCCAAGTTAACTCAACAGGAAGATTGACAGGTTTTATCTCACCTTGCGCTGAAAGATTTAAAGTGAAAACAATAAAAGAAAATAGAAGAATAATATTTTTCATAGTTTTTGGATTTTTAGTTTTTCAAATGTAAGAAGTTTCTATCGATTTTTAATTATTCATAAAATTTGATTCGAAAGATTAACAATGTTTTTCTGTTTTACTATCTTTGAACAAACAAAATTCAAATGATTGGTAAATCTCCTATTGGTGTTTTTGATTCTGGTTACGGAGGTTTAACAATTCTTTCGGATATTCAAAAGCTTCTTCCTCAATATGATTATCTTTATTTAGGTGATAATGCTAGAGCTCCTTATGGTTCTCGTTCGTTTGATGTTGTTTATGAATTTACGTTAGAAGCTGTTAAAGAATTATTTGCTAGAGGTTGTGAATTGGTTATACTAGCCTGTAATACAGCTTCAGCAAAAGCATTAAGAACAATTCAACAAAATGATTTACCCTTATTATCTCCAAATAAACGAGTTTTAGGTGTGATTCGTCCTAGTACAGAAATTATCGGTGAAATTACAACTACTAATCATGTTGGAATTTTAGCAACAGAAGGAACGGTAAAATCGCTTTCTTATCCAATTGAAATTAACAAATTTTCTTCTGATACAATTGTAACTCAACAAGCATGTCCAATGTGGGTTCCGTTAATTGAAAATGGACGTCACCTATCCGAAGGAGGGAAATTATTTATTCAAGAAGATGTTCAGCTCCTGCTTTCTTCTGATCCACAAATTGATGTCATAATTTTAGGGTGTACCCACTACCCTATTCTCAAATCTTACATTGAATCTATTGTTCCTAAAAATGTAAAAATTGTTGCTCAAGGACCAATAATTGCTGAAAAATTAGAAGATTATTTAAATCGACACCCTGAAATTGAAAATAAATGTTCGAAAAATGGTGAAATCCATTTTTTAACAACCGAAAATAAAATAGATTTCGACACAAAAGCATCTCTATTCTTGGGTGAAAAAATTGATTCAGAACACATTAGACTTTAGACGAAATTTATGTCTTATTTCTTCTAGTCTAAAAAAAATCATACCCAAACTTTAGCTCCTTCAGAACAATTTTGACAAATATCGATTGCATTTCTATTCGTTAAAATGGATTTTCTGAAACTTTGGTATTTCTTACTTTCCCAAATAGATTCAAAATCTGTTTCTGCAACAGAGCCTAAAATATGTTGAGCATCTTTATCAAAACAACATGGAACCACTTTTCCATCCCATGTCAGCACACTACTCGACCACATTCGCCAGCAATGATCGCCTGTTTCATACTTTAAAACATAAGTCCCATCTTTCCTTCGCTTATACCTTGAATATTCTTCCCCTTCAGGCATCAATGAATTTCCATTTTTATAATCATAAAGTTGGGCTGATTTTAATCGAACTTCATCTATTTTAAGTTCTTTTGCTAATTCAAAAACCGCTTTTACTTCATGTTCATTTTGCTTCACCACTAAGAACTGAAAAATAAGATGTGGCGTTTTTGATTTTAATTTTTGCTTTGCCTCCACCATTTGTTTCGAAGCTTCAATTACTTTACTCAATTTTCCATTTATGCGGTAATTTTCATACGTTTTTTGAGTCAAGCCATCAATAGAAATAATCAAACGATCCAAACCTGAATTTACAATTTCTTCCGATTTATCCTGATCTATAAAATGAGCATTTGTAGAAGTTGCAGTATAAATATTATTTCTCTTTGCTTCCTTAATTAAATCTAAAAATTGAGGATTTAAAAAAGGTTCTCCCTGAAAATAATAATTGATGTAAAAAACTTGTTTACCAACACTTTGAAGCATTTTTTGATGAAAATCAACATCCAATTTCCCTGTTTCTCTAGTAAATTTTTTTAGTCCACTTGGACATTCAGGACATCCTAGATTACAAGCAGTTGTAGGCTCAATAGATAGGGCATAAGGTTTTCCAAATAATATGGATTTCTTTGTCAAACGAGAAAGATAATAGGAGAATTTCAATTGAAAAAGATTAACTAAACGATTCACTGAAACGTGTTTAACTATTTGAAAAGAATCTCTAATTGTCGACATCAAATCAAAGGTAAGAGATTAAATTAAAACAATACATAAATTTCTAATTTTGGTAGAATAACAAATCTTAAAAAAATTAAAACTAATAGTATGACTTTGAATTACTGATTTTAATTTCAATTTAAAAAAATAAACAGATTATTCGTACCTTCAACAATCAAAAAAATAAATGAGCCAATTGAAATTGTATATTTTGCTGTTTTTAACTTCACTAAAACTTAGTGTTAGTGCGCAAGATATTCATTGGTCTCAATTTAATGATAACCAAATCTTTCAAAACCCTGGAAATACAGGAAATTTTTTTGGAGATTATCGTATCATAGCAAACTATCGAAGTCAATGGAAAAGTGTTACAATTCCATTTAATACACTTTCTTTTTCAGGAGACACTAGATTTGAAAAGAATCAAAAAATTGGTTTAGGTGTTTTATTTTTTAACGATGCTGCAGGAGATGGAAAATTCCAAACCACAGAAATTCAACTTAATACATCTTATAAAATCTATTTAACCAAGGATTCGTTACATTCTATTAGACCAGGATTAAATATCGGAATGAATCACCGACAAGTAAATTGGAATCAATTTTCGTTTGATAATCAATACAATGGAGCCTATTATGACCCAAATCTACCAACAAATGAAACCTACCAGAGTCAGAGAAATACGAATTTATCGATCGGAATAGGAACAGTTTACGAATTCCAAAAAACAAGTAGAAAAAAAATAACAGGTGGACTTAGTTTTTTTAATCTAAATAAACCCAATCAAGGATTTTTTGGAGAAAATATTCCTAGAGATATTCGAACATCCATATTTATAAAAAGTAGTTATCAACTCAACATTACTTGGGATATTTTACCTAGTTTATCACTTCAACGCCAAGGAAAGTACACCGAATTTATTATCGGTTCCAATCTTAAGTATACCCTAGTTCAAAAACCTATTCTATACGAAGCTATTTACTTTGGGGCTTGGATGAGAGCAAAAGATGCAGGATATTTAAGTGTAGGAATGGATTACCAAAATTGGTTCTTTGGAATGAGTTATGATTTTAATTTCTCCAAATTAGTTCAAGTAAGTAACGTAAGGGGAGGAATTGAATTTGCAGTTCGGTATATTATTAAAAGATTTAAACCTAAAAAAATAGCACATCGCGTATGTCCAGATTATATATAATTATTTTTTCATTGTTATTTTCTTTTAACTTATTTACCCAAAATGAGTTAAAAAATTATTTGAAATTTGCTGAAGAACAATACGAAAAAGGTGATTATTACTATGCAAAAGAATACTTCGAAAAAGCCCTAGCTTTAGATTCTACATCCATCATTTCTCTTTGGAAATATGCTGAAACATTAAAAGCATATAAAGATTATAAAAATGCGGAAAATGCCTATCAAAAAGTTTTTGATCGAGAAGAGGCATTGCTTTACCCATCTAGTTTGTTGAATTTAGGCCTGATGCAAAAATTTAATGGAAAATATGACGAAGCAATTGAAACATTCAAAAGAGGGAAGAAAAAATATTTAAAAGATAAAAAAAGCTATCTATATCTAAAATCAGCTCGAGAAGTTGAATCTTGTTTATGGGCAAAATCATCTTTAAAAGATTCATCAAAAGTCATTTTTACTCATCTTTCTGATAAAATAAATTCAAAAGATTCAGAATTTGGTCATTTAATTTACGATGGTAACTTTATTTTTTCTTCTCTACGAGCAGATTCAATTATAACAAATGAAGAAGTATATGCAACAAACTATTCAACCAATCTTTATACTTCAAAAATTATCGGTGAAAAATTTGAAGAATCAAAAAAAATATATGAATTATTCTTTGAGAAATTAAATACAGGAAACGGTACTTTTTCCTTAGATGGAAAACGATTTTATTTTAGTCTTTGTCAGAATGAAAGTTACAATTACAAGTGTAAAATAATGGTCGCCAATTATTCAAATGGAATATGGTCGTCTCCTGATTCCCTCGGGAATATAATTAATGAACCAGGGGCCAATACAACAATGCCAAATATTGGAGAATTAGATGGAATGGAAACTCTCTTTTTTGCATCCGATAGAAAGGGAACTAAAGGAGGTTTAGATATTTGGTATAGTACCATAAAAAATGGAAACCAATTTTCAAAAGTTAAAAGCATACAATCAATAAACTCATTAGAAAATGAAGTAAGTCCATGGTGGGATTCTAAAAATAAAAGATTGTATTTTTCATCGTCTTGGTTCGATGGATTTGGTGGAAATGATGTCTTTTTTTCAAATTATACAAAACAATTTGAAAACCCTATCAATTTAGGATTACCAATCAATAGTTCTGCAAATGATATCTATTTTTTTAAAAATGAAGATACCTCCTATGTATCAAGTAATCGAATTGGCGTTTTTTATAGTAAAAACCCAACATGTTGTAGTGATGTATTCTCAGTTAAACCATTGATTAAAAAAGAAATACCATCAACAAAAGAACAAAAGAAAGAAACCTTAGTAGAATTAAATAAACGACTACCCGTTACACTCTATTTTCATAATGATGTGCCAGATCCAAAATCTACTGACACTATTACTAAAGTAAATTACATCAATAGCTATACAGCTTATCGAGCTATGTTAGAAATCTATAAAAAAGAATATTCAAAAGGTTTAAATACGCATAAAACGGAAGAGGCAAAAGAAGATATCGAAAATTTCTTTATTGAATTTGTTGATCAAGGAGTAAAAGACTTAGAGCAATTTAGAGAATTATTATTTGAAGAACTTGAGAAAGGAGCACGTTTGAAAATAACAATTAAAGGTTTTGCAAGTCCTTTAGCAAAAACTGATTACAATGTTAAATTAACAAAAAGGAGAATTAGTTCGTTAATTAATTACCTGAATGAATATGAAAATGGAATTTTTGTACCTTATATAAATGGAACTTCAAAAAATGGTGGAAAAATTGAATTCTCAGAAGTACCATTTGGAGAATATACTGCAAATAAATTAACAAGTGACAATCCAAATGATCAAAAAAACTCTATTTATTCAAGGTCGGCTGCTATAGAAAGAAAAATTGAAATATTAAGCGTAAATTATATGGATACAATAACAAATCTAATACATTTAGAAGAACAAATAATTTCACTTTCAACGCAACAACAGTTAATTGATGCCGGAAAAATAAAGTCGGGTGATATTATTGAAAAAACATTTGTGATTACAAATACAAGTAATGATACTATTGAATTAGATTCACCTATAATTCCCTGCGATTGTAATATGGCTTTTATAGATAAAACGATACTTAAACCAGGAGAAAATACAAAAGTTAAAATGACTTTTGATTCTAAAGGGTATACAGGACAAATTGTAAAGTCAATCTACTTAAAAGTTAAAAATCAAAAAGGAGAATTGAGGTTAGTATTAACTTCTGAAATTATAATAGAATGACAACAAGTATTTTTTGATTCAAAGGAATATACTACATTTGTATACTATGAGTGAAAATAACAACGATACAGCAACTGTAATAGTTCAAAAACCAAGGTTAAAGTTTATTGATATGGCTCGTTCTATAGCCATATTATTAATGCTTGAGGGTCATTTTATTGGTTGTACTTTAGATAATCAAGAAGTATATCATAACACTCAAAACTTAGCATATACCATGTGGAACTTTGTTAGAGGTTTTACTGCTCCAATGTTCTTTACTGTAACAGGAGTAGTTTTTGTTTACCTTCTTTCGATGAGCAAAGATGTTAGTTTCTCAAAAAATAACAGAGTAAAAGTTGGATTCAAAAGATCCTTTGAACTATTATTTTGGGGATATATGCTTCAATTAAACTTAATGCATTTCGGTAGCTATTTTAAAGGAGATATATCTAGTTGGGTAGTTGCTTTTCATGTATTGCAATGTATTGGACTTGGGATATCATTGTTGTTATTAATTTATGGATTATTTAAATTTATTAATAAAGGCTCATTAGCAACCTATTACTTTATTGCAGGTACTTTATTATTTTCATTTTATCCATTTTTTCAACATCGAGAAGATGTAAAAGTTTTAATAGAAAAAGTTGACATATTTGAAAAGAAAGATAGTTTTACATTGACAAGAACTGAATATGACGATATAAAGTACCTTCTTTATCAACTTTCTGATGATGAGCTCGAAACCTTTAAATTGAATAGAGTAAAAACATTCTTTTATAAAACTAAACACTCAAATTTACATCAAATTTCAATTTTACACTCTTTAAATAGAAATTTGCTGAAAGTAAAAGTTCAATCCGAAACTGGAAACAATACATTTTATCCAGTTAAAGCACCAGAATTTATACAAAATTTATTTCAAGGACCTTATTCCGTATTTCCAATAGTGCCATGGGTTGCATTTACTCTGTATGGAGGTATGGTTGGCTCTTTACTTAACAAATACCAAATTCATATAAAGCGAACCTGGTTTCCATTAACATTTATTAGTCTAGGATTAGCATTAAATTTATTTGGATGGACAGTTTTTAGTGCAATCGATTCCTTTTCAAAATTAATTCATTTTCATGATGATTTAGACTTTGTAAATAACGCTTGGTTGTATGGAAGAATTGGTCAGGTATTAATTGTTTTAGGTATACTTATGTTTATCGAGAAATACTTTCACATAAAAGATTCATTATTTTTAAAGGTTGGACAAAACACACTTTCCATATACATTTTACATGTAATGGTTCTTTATGGGGGATTAATAGGTTTTGGTTTAAAAGATTTCTTCGCAGAAAAATTAACTCCATTAGAAGCAATATTTGGAGCTATTTTATTTATATCAACCTTTGTGACTTATATTAAGTACATTGATCAAATTGAAAATGGAATGTCAAGAATAAAAATTAAAATAATACAACTAGGGATTTCAGTATTTAGAAAAAAAGGGAATGACTGAAAATTGGAAAATAAACTAAATTTTCTTTTTTGATTTAGAATTAGTTATTGGTTTAGATTTGATTGGTTTTTTAGGTTTTTTAGGAGCTGAGAAAGAAATTTTATTATAAATATTTCTAACACCACATTGATCTTCAACTATTAGTTTGATCATATAATTGCCCGGCTTTTGGTATTCACAAGTAGCATTTTGTTCATTTGAAGTTTTACCATTTCCAAAATCCCATGTTGTTTTAAGATTATTTGGGTAATTAGAAACGCATTCAGCAACATATTTAACATTTTTTGTTCGGTAATACTTAATTGATGATCTATTTTGATCTAAATGAAATTCTTTGTAATTTTTTAAAACAACTTCGGCAGCTGCCTTCTGAATTATTACAGCATTTTCTTTACTAATAGTAGAGGTAATAACCCCTTCAGGAGATTCGTCGAAAATCGAGGCATAAAATGTACAAGCAGATAAATATGAACCTAATTTATTAGGATGTGCGTCATCTTCCACATAAAGATTTATATCTGGATATGAATCTCTTACATATTTCCAAACCATACCAACAGGAACAATTGGAATATTATACAAACTACTAATATACTTATAACCGCTTATAATACTATCCTGCATTTTTTCGTAAGAATTAATATCTTCCCTCTCTGTATATCCATTTTTATAGCCCCAAGTATTATATAGAAGTAAATTCGTACAAGAATGATTTAACTTTATGGTATCCAAAATTTGGTTAAAATATGGAAGAGATGCCGTATCAATATACTCTTTTGAATGGCTAAACTCTCTGCTATAAGCCTGAAGAACAATATAATCCCATTTACGACTATTTATAGTTTCAAACATATCAATTCTAGTAGTATGGACATGAAAAGAAGCGCCAGCTTTGGTATTCTTTTCAACATGTACAACTTTTCCTTTTGCAGTTGCAATTTTATTAAAAATAGAAGGCATATCATTCATATGCGTAAAACTATTTCCAATAAACAAAATACTTAAAGAGTCATCCTTGAATGATTGACCAAAAAGAAAGAAATTAGATAGTAGAACTAAAAATAAAAATAGAGATTTCAAGATAAATATAAATTAAAAGTGTAATCTATTATATTACAAATTTAAGCATTTTGTAGTTGATTAGCAATATCAATAAATTCTTCAGAACTTAAAATTAACTTTTCTTGTGCAAAATTCATATCAGACAATGAATTTATAGGAATTAGATGGATATGCGCATGAGGTACCTCAAGTCCAATAACAGTAACTCCAACTTTTTTACATGGGAAAACTTTTTTAATTTTAGCAGAAACTTCTTTAGAAAAAATAAAAATACTACCTAAGGTATCGTCTGCTAAATCAAAAATATAATCCACTTCAACTTTAGGTATAACTAAAACGTGTCCTCTCCTTAAAGGAGTAATGTCTAAGAAAGCTAAAAATTGATCATTTTCAGCTACCTTATAACATGGTATTTCTCCATTAACAATTTTAGTAAAAATTGAACTCATCCTCTAGTAATATTTAAAATTTCAAAATGCATTGTTCCATTTGGAGTAGTTATTTCAGCAATTTCACCAACAGCTTTACCTAATAATCCTTTTCCAATAGGTGAGTCCATAGAAATTCTTTTTGCTTTAAGGTCAGCTTCACTTTCAGCAACTAATGTATATTCTAATTCCATTTCATTTTCAACGTTCTTAATATGAACTTTAGATAAAATAAAAACTTTAGAATTATCAATTGTAGATTCATCAATAACGCGTGCATTAGCAATTATAGAATCCAATTTGGAAATCTTCATTTCTAATAAACCTTGTGCTTCTTTAGCTGCGTCATATTCTGCATTTTCAGACAAATCACCTTTATCTCTTGCTTCTCCTATTTGTTGAGAAATAGCAGGTCTTTGAACTGTTTTCATTTCATGCAATTCCTTTTTCAATCTAGTTAATCCTTCTAATGTATAGTATGTTATTTGTGACATATATTTCGAAATTAAGTACTTTTTTAAACCAAAACAAGAGAGTCCAACTGAACTCTCTTGTATAGACAAATATATAATAATTTTTTATTTTAAACTAATAGTAGCTCCAATTGTATGAATTACTCCAAAAACTCCTGCAAAACGAGCACAATATTCAATACCAAGTGCATTTTTGTTTTTCCCAGCCAAAGCATCTACTGAAAAACCAACAGTTGGTCCTATTAATGCATTTGATCTATTTGCAGAAGACATAATATTTTTTTCAAAAACATAACCTGCTCTTAAATTAAATGCAACTTTTTCAGTAGTCATTCCATAGTCAAGACCTAAACGAAATTGATCATAAGAAAATGAATTTGCAGTATAAGCCAAAGCAACTATTAATTTTTGTTTTTCATCAAAATTAAAATCATATGATCCACCAATATTTAATAAAGCAGGTAATTCAAATTCTTGAGAACGCTCATTTAAAGTAGTTATTTGACCAGTTGAATTATAAGTTGCTTGCTGACTTAAACCATCACCCTTGAATCGCATTGTTGGACCAACATTTTTTAAAGTAATACCAAATTTAACTTGTTCTTGTTCACCAGTAACATAACGAATACCAACATCCATTCCAATACCTGTCGATTTAAGATTTGTCATACTTTCAGATATAACTTTAAAATTAATTCCTGCATGAATAGAAGAAGAGAAAGAACGAGCATAACCAACATTAAAAACATTAATACGTGGAGAAAATGTACCAATTTTACCTTCAGGATTTGCAACAGTTGTAACCTCTATGTCACCAAAATTCATTGCTTGAATACTTACAGAAAAAACATCCTGTTCAGAAATTCTTTGAGCTAAACCAGCACTACTGAAACCAATACCAGCACCACCCATCCAATTACTATGATTAAATTTTAACTGTGTTTTATCAGTAAAAGCTAAACCTGCAATATTTGTAAAAGTTGCTTCTAAACCAGTTGAACTTGCTACTCCAGCATCTGCCATTGCAGATCCTCTAGACCAAGGATTAACTAATAAATGTGAAGCACCAGCAGTACCTGAACGATCTTCATTACCAGCATTTACAGCAGTGCTACTAATAATAGCACTGAATATAATGACTTTTTTTATAGATAACATTGAATTTTTCATTCTAATTTTTATTTGTTAAAGACTTTGTAAATCAACTTGTCTCATTCCACCAAAGAATTTAAGAACTCGTTCTCCAACACCTGGTATTTCAATATGAATTAAATATACACCACCAGCAACAGGAATCCCCTTATGATTGTTTAAATCCCAATCTAAATAAGATGTCTGACTATCTTTTTTATAAGCCCTTACTAATTTACCATTTACACTATAAATCGATACATTGCATCTTTCTGGTAGATTTGTAATCTTAACTCTAGTATCTAATCTTCCAGTTTCATACTGAGAATAAGCGTAATATGGATTAGGTACGATATTTATCAATTTCAATGCCTCTGTTAACTGATCTTTGCTACCTATTCTTGTTGCTAATTCATTCATATTCCATGAATACATTGGCTTACCTCCATTTCGACCTGTTGCAGTTAACTTTTTAAACTCCTTGTTAACTCTTAATTTAATTGATACATCTGTTGAAAGTAATTTCTTATCAGGAGTTAAAATTGTATTTAATACCCAAGTCAAACTTCTATATAAATTATTCCTAGCACTATTAACGCTTCCGCTTGAAGGAGAATCTTCAATTATTTTCATTAAATTGTAAACTTCATTATTTTCTTCATTATAACAAGGGAAGTCATATGATAAAGTTGTACCATTAATTGTAGAATTTTTGTAACTATAAACATAAATAGGATGTTGACCTCCCATTATTGGATTAAAGTTATTATCGTATAAACGTGAAGTTGGGTTCCAAATCATATCAGAACCATAATCTGATTGCAAAAATGAATTTTCACCAAAAGCCATGAATAATCTAGCTCCAGATTCAACATCTATAGCATAACCTGGGAACCAACCCATACCTGTTGTATTAGAGTTATCAGGCTTGCCATCTTTACCAACACTTGCACTTTTTCTTAATCCTCCAGCTTTAGCACCACCTATAGAGAGATTAAAATCTCTTCCAAGTTCAAAAACTGGGCATCTTGTCCACTTTGATTCATCTGAAGTTAAAACTATATCTACACTTGGAGTAAATCCAATTTGAGCATAATTTTTTAAAGCAACCGCAGGTGATCCTGATGATAAACCGTAGTAAGCCAATGGCATATAATCACATTGATAACCAACAAGTCTATGAGGAGCTACTCCACCATTTAAAATTTTAGTGTATAATTTATCTGGATCAGCTCCAACTTCATCAAAATAACAAGATGGCATAAGATAAGGAGCGGAAACATTAGGTGGTGGTGTTGGTGAAGTGTTAAATACTCCAGATCTAATCCAATTATTTGGTGAAAAACCATCATCATCTGAAATAAAAGATAGCCATCTTTTTGATGAATCAGCAAAATCAATTGAAGAAGAAATTGGTTTTGTAAATTGACTTGAACCACTTCCAATATATTTAGTTTGCAAAATCTGAACTGAAATACCCCACTGAGGTATTACTTGTTCGTTATCTTGAGATATATCAACAAAAGATGATTTAGATTCTAAAAGAGTTCCACCTTTGAAATCATATCTATTTATTGTCCAATTAGCTTTATCTGATCCATTTGATAAATTTGAATTGTAACCATTATCATCATACACGCATTCAAAATATCCATCAACCAAATTTAGTGGGTCAACAACTTTTACGTTAATTGGTCCAGAACCTTTTTGGTATGTTGGTTCTTGCATATAACCGTTCTTAATAATATAATCTTTAGATTCTTTTGTTAATTCTAAAGCTCTATTACCATTACCATAACCATCTATACGAGTTATTTCAGGTGTAGAACCAAATTCAGTCATTTGTGCAGTTCCATCAGATTCAGTAATAGGGTTATGAGGAATAGCAGATACCGCTTTTATAGCACTACCATCAAATCCTAAACGAGATGAAACATATGTTTTCTTTTGACCATCTAAAAGTAATGCATCAGAAGGGTTATATGTTTTAAAATTATTATAAGCATAAGCAATAGCTACATAATAATATGTTTTATTATTCACTAATGTTCTAGTTCCGTAGGCAAAGAAATCTTCTTTTATTTGAAAACTATGTCTAATACCATTATCCTCTCCTTTAACTTTTTCAGAAGGTATCGAAAAACCTAGAGATTCATCAAATTCAAAATTAATTAGTCTTGAAATTCCATTTTTCTTATCACATTGTGCAACTAATTGTGCTTTAGTAGGATCTTTAATGTCAGAAACAGAAGCTGAAGAATTCACTAATTGGTATATTTGGTAACCTTCGAATCTATAATATTGATCACTTAAAGGATCTGGAATATTAACTTCATCTTTCTCTTTGTATTTTTCTTGGTAATTATTATGACTAATACTAGGGTTATCTAACATAATAATAATTTCGTTATTTAATTCCTGTACCGTTAATTTTGGAGCCATTGGTGGATCAAAAATCTTAAAACAAACATTAAATAAAGCCTGCGCTTTAGTGTCTGCACGTTTCAATGCACGAACAGAAGAAAATAAATCTCCGTCTAAACCTCGACCATAAACAATACCTACAGTAATGTTATTAACAGCACCCGGCCTTAATGTAAAGGAACCTGCTGATTGAACAAAACGTCTATCACCTTTTGCATTACCTGCATTTAGTTCATTCCAACTAGGTTGTGGACTTCCTGTAGCCCATCCTAAAGGATCTGAATCATCTGGAAACATATAAGTTGAAGTAGTTTTTCCGCCATGTCCTTGACCACCATAAGTCATATAATTATTTTTACCATCAGCCCATTTACCTTGCATAAAATTATAATATTCAGTAGCTTTTTCTGGATCTGTATAAGGATAAACTGCTCCTTGACCTGTGAAATATGTGAAACGAGTCATACCAAAACGCTCATTATCAATAACTTTATCGCCATAACCGATACCAATACCCGGATAAACAATACCTGAGTCAGCTATTGCTGCTTTTAAATCTGTAGGGTAAAATCCATTATCTCTTTTATCAGCATCCTTATATGGACCTTCAAAGAAATCAACTCCAATAGCAGGTGGATTTAAACCATAACCGACTTGTTGATTTGTTTCATCTTCAGTATCACCGTTATAAACATAACCCAAACCACGTGAAACATCACAACCAGTATAATCATCTTGTGGATTACCAATATCGGCATCTAAAAATTGAGAGAAATAAGTGTTTTTTAGTGTTTGTGTTCCTCTATTAATTAATTCATAATTATAAAAAGTCATTCTATTTATTTCATCATCCGTAGAAAATGCGAAAGCTTGTGCGCGAATTTCCATACCAATAGGTTCTCCGGTAGTTTCAGTATGAATACCTCCTTTATCATTAAATACCCACCAAAAAGTTTGATCACCATATAAAGATACGCGTCTATCAACACCACACTTTACATCATCTCTATTCAGAATATCATCGTACCATGGATAATCTCCTTCTGTAAGTGGATTGTAATTTCCATTGTTATCTCTATCATAAAAAGGAGCTAAATAATAATCTTGACCCAAAGAAATATCTCCGTGAGCGGGCCAATTTTCGATTCTATTCATTACATCATTGGATGGTTTTTCAGCTGGAGTAGCTCCAGCAACAGGAATGTTTTCTGACTCCCACCATGAACTAAAAGCTATAACTTCAGCTTTACCAATAGTATAGAATTTATCATAAGCTAAACACTGATCTGGAGTAATTGTTCCTGCACCAAAATCTTTTGATACACCGTCACCTTGAGGAGAGCTGAAATCATATTTAAAATTACCAGATCCTGGATTCACAGAAAGTGGTCCTGACCAAAAATCATTTCCTTTTCTATATCTTAACGCAGCTAGTTTTAATTGGCCATTAACATCTGTACCTCCCATCCAAAGAGCCCCGGCGTATATTGCAAAATGTTTTACGTCTCCTGGTCCAGATTTTGGTATTTCATAAGCAGCGATTCCAGCTTGTCTGTTTAAAAACATACTTCCGCCATTTTCAACCCATGCCTTAACATCGTTGAATTCCATATACAATCCTTTAGATGCAGGAGCACAACCAGCTGCCTTTTCTATACCAACTGTATATTTTTTTACAGGACTTTGATCCTTATCTTTATCCTTGTAATAAGATAACGCGCTATTCGACCAAACTGTCGAAATACCTAATACTAATGCTATAACTTGCTTTTTCATAATTATTTTCTCTTATTATGAATTAAAAATCAAACTTAACTCCTAAACGAATAGTTCTCGGTACACTTATATTAAATGCATTTTGAATTTTCATTAAATAATAATCTCTAAATGATTGTTCATCTAATTGATTTTGAATAGATGTCTGACTTGCAGCAGCAGCCAAATAACCATCATCATTCCAGTTACCAGTTGCACGGTATACATTGATACGATTTTGTTGGTTTAATAAGTTCGTAACTCGAATATATACATTTAAGAAAGTCATTTTTTTCTTATTTTCGTCTTTACCCAATTCTAAATTAAAAGTTCTATCCAACTGTAAGTCTAATTTGTAAGACCAAGGTAAACGAGAACCATTTGTTGTTCCATTCATACCAGCATTTGCAGGACTAAAAGCTCCTTCATTTGTAATGAAATTTTGACCTGAATAAGGAGATCCAGAATAAATATTAGAAACTAAATTTAAACCTGTGTTTTCAAATACATTTATATCATTAATAACCAACCCATTGTAATCTTTACCTTCACCATAACGGTAATCCATTGTTATTGCAAATGCATGTCTTGTATCATAACTATAAGGGAAAATCGCTCTTAAATTAGGGTAACCTGCATTAATAAGCCCTGTTAATATTTGGCTACCAGAATTTTCATCAGAACCTGTACCATTTGCGAACTGAAGTGTATATGCAGCTGTCATTCTAATATTACCAGTTCTTCTCATGTCATAAGAAATTGTTGTTCCTTTTACAGTACCAAAATCTCTATTACCATATGTTTTATATGTTGTAGGGTAAGCATCTAAAACATTTATCAACTGCACATTATTTCTTTGTTCTCGGTAAAAAGCAGATATTTTTAATGAGGATGTTTTAGATAATACTTGTTGAAAACCTATTTCGTAATCAATTGTAGTTTCTGGTTTCAAATTTGGGTTATCAATAGTTGCACTTCTTGTACCCATAAATTGATAATTGAAGGGGTCGAAACGAGCATTTCCTGTAGGTCTCTTAGTTAAGATATCATAATGAGCGAAAAAAGAAGCTTCATCAGAAATAGGGAAAGAGAATGCAATACGAGGCATCCAATTAATTTGTGGTTTATAATTTTCGAAAGCTGACGATTTTGGAGTTTTTTGATTTGGATCAATTAAATATGGTGCAATTCCACTCGCACCTTCAACTAATTTAGGAGTAGAAACTTCAAGTCCTTGAGCATTATACCAAGTCGTTCCCTTTCTAAAACCATTTATAGCTGTTGGATTAGAAACATCATTTACATAAACAGTATAATCGTCACCAACTGAACTAGGAATAGTAGCTAACCAAGTTTTTGAAGGATCATTCACTAAAATTTGCTTAGCTTCTGCAACTGTATGCGCTTCAAAAGTTAAATAAGGATCTTTTAAAACCGGTTGATTTGCATTAAAAACGTCAACACGAAGTCCGACATTAAAGACTAAATCATTGAATGCAAATTTATCCATGATATAACCTGACATGTAAACTGGTTGAAATGCACCTACGAAACGTTTATAATTTCCATTTTGGTCAAATTCATTAAAATATTTATTAATGTCAGTATTTCCTCTCACTTTTTTACCAGTTTGGTCAAATCCCCAATATGATACGTATGAATTACCTGAATTCAATAATTCATCAGCAGAGAACATATCCAAAGTAAAAGTAGATGGGTCATATCTATCAATATCAACAAAATCAGTTCCTTTAACATCCATTCCAAGTTTTTTACGAAGATTGTAATCAAAGAAAGATTGTTGATCTTCATTCTTCGCTCCACCATAAACTCCGTTATGCGTAAATGCATATCCAGAATTTAATTGTTTGTAATTTATAAATTTAAATGAACCACTATCTGAAACAGTAGCTTGAGATTTATCTAACTCTTTAATGTGAGAATTTGCTAACTGACGGGCTGTTGTCCAAATTCCGATTGGACCATTTGATCCACCTGCAGTTGAAGTACCTGACGTCCATCCTCTATCTGCTCTTTGCTCGTATTCAAAACCAAGTGTTAATGAATGATCGCCTATATTTACAGAACCTGAACCTGAAAAACGAAATTGAGAATTTTCAGTTTTAGCAAAAGAATTGTAAGGAGTTCCTATATTAGACCAAATATCGTATACACTTTTAGGTTGATCACCATTACGTAACGCATTCCCTTGAACTATTTGATTTAAATTTTCAAAATTACCAATTGGTTTACCTTCGTAAAGATTAAAATACTGAGTTGTTATTGCTGCTAAAGCAGAATTTGTTTGCGATGGAGAAAAATCAACTCTCACCTCTTTTGTTCCATCTTGCACCAACGAGGATGTTTTTCCATCAAAAGCATAACTTGGTGTTCTAGTAGTAGCAAAACTTCCAACATGACCGTAATCAAAAATACTAAATTTGTGATTTGGATCATAACTATTATAATTCGTTTTACTATAATCTATCATTAATGTATAGTAAGCACTTTTAACTTTCGAACTACTTCCTTCTTTATCATTAGTAAAACGTTGTGTTAAACGTCCAAAAACTCTCCAATCAAATGTTTTAGCCATACCAAAATTAGCGAAGTTTAATAAGGCATTTGATCGAGAATAAGAAGTACCTGAATCATAATTCATTGATCCCCCAAAAGTTAAATTCACAGAAGGACCAGTTTTAACATCAATCTTTCCTTGTCCAGATATTGTAGTTTGTCTTGCATTCATTCTCCAAGCAACATTTTCAAAATCTGAGGAAGTTAAAAAATTAGAATTATTATAAGTCCCATTTCCTGAAGCTGTTGGTCGTAAAGGATTAGCTAATAAAGCATCACGAACATCTTTTTTAATTCTATAAGAACCACCCGCCAAAGGTCTATCGTCCAATTGATCTGTTAAATTAGCAGATATTAAAAAGCCTAAAAGTGGTTTTGTTTTATTTCCTTTTTCATCTTTTTGCATCCAAAGAGGCCCTGAAAACATTCCCTCAGCCAAGTTGTATCCAAATTTATCTAACCCAAAAACTTTTCCATCATAACCATCTTTATCCTTTCCTTTAATATATATACCTGAAGAAACAACCTCAGCACTTCCAAAATACTTGGCTGAAGGCCCACGAGTTGTAATAGAAACTACCCCTCCTGTAATATCACCATAATTTGCTGGAAGTCCACCTGTTATTACTGAAACTTCTTCTATTGCAGATTTTGGTAAATTTGATGAACCACGCACTTTAATACCGTCAATGTAAAAATAAGACGCATCTGAACGACCTCCACGAATACTCATTTCTCCATTTTCACTAACATTTACACCCCCAACTGTAGCAGCTACTGCAGTAGCTGATCGTACAGCCATGTGAGCAATATCCTCTCTAGCAACAGTACCCCCGGATGCTCCACCATCTTTATTAATAAGTGGTATTTTATAAGCAATTACAGTTACCTCTTCAATTTCACTAGTCTTTTTACCTAATGTTATATCATCCAAAAATCGAATTTGATTTGAAGATACAACAACACCTGTCAATAAATAGGGTTGGTACTGTTCTGCCTCATTTCTAACCTCAACTTCATATGTTCCAACTTCAATTGAATTTATTTGAAATTTTCCATCAAAATCAGTGTTTGCATTTCCTTTTATTGCACCATCTTTCTTCAAAACAACACGACAAAAAGGAATTGCTTCTTTTGTTTCAGAGTCCTTTACAGTACCTTTTATAGTTCCTAATCCTCCTTGGCTATAACCGTAAACAGCTGTCGCTAAGACGCTTAAAATTAATAACGTAAATTTTTGTATCATAAGTACAGTTTATATATTAAACTATTGTTTGCTTCAAAGATGGTAAATATAAATAAAATCCATATCATAGTATACAATCAATTCAAATTTATTTTAACTTTCATTAACAAAGCACTTGCTAAAAGTTAATAGTAAATTAACACTTCTCGTCATTTTAAAACATAATTTTTATCATTTAAATAATCTTTTAATTATGTGAAAATTAATAAGCAAGAAATCCTAAGTTGATAATTTACTTATTTTATGATATATTTAATGTTTTACTAACTTTACAACTTTAAGTAAAAACGAATGAGAATTTTTAAAGGCTACGAACAAATTACATCGATTCCGAATGCTGTTTTAACAATTGGAACTTTTGATGGTGTTCATATTGGTCATCAAAAAATTCTGCAACAATTAAATCAAGAAGCTTTAAAAATTGGTGGGGAGTCTGTGCTATTTACATTTTATCCACATCCTAGAATGGTTTTATTTCCTGATAATCATGGATTAAAACTAATTCAAACTCAGGAGGAAAAATTAGATAAACTTAAAAGAATCGGACTTCAAAATGTAATCGTTCAACCTTTTACATCTGATTTTTCAAATTTGACTGCTACAGAATTTGTACGTGATTTTCTAGTTCAAAAATTAAAAGTCAAAAAATTAGTAATCGGACATGATCATCAATTTGGGAAGAATAGAGAAGGTACCTTAGAATTCTTGAAATCAATGTCTAAAATTTATGATTTTGAAGTTATAGAAATTCCAGCACAAGAAATTGATGAAGTAAATATAAGTTCTACAAGAATTAGAAAGGCTATTGAAATCGGAAATATTGAAATTGCAAATACATATTTAGGGGAAAAATTTGAATTAAATGGTACAGTTGTAAAAGCAAATCAATTAGGGAGAACAATTGGATTTCCTACCGCAAACCTTTTACTTGATAATGATATTAAAATTATCCCTAAAAATGGTGTTTATATCGTTGAAGTAATTATCCCAAATTACGGTACCTTTAGAGGAATGATGAATATTGGTATTCGCCCAACTATTAAAGATAATTTAAGTTTAGCTATTGAAGTCCATATTCTAGATTTCAATGAAAATATCTATGGTTCTCCAATCAAAGTGAAACTAATTTCACGATTAAGGGATGAAATAAAATTCAATTCAATAGATAAATTAAAAAAACAACTCCAAGATGATGAGAAAAATAGTCGTGCTTTTTTTAATACTATTACTGTTTAGTAATACCTATTCTCAAAATAATCTTAAAACGTATACTTGGGAAGAAGTAAAAGATGTAAATCCTGACACTATATTATCTATTACATTTGAAAAAAATAAATTAGATTCGATTCCAATCGACTTATTAAAATTTATAAATCTCAAAAAATTAGACTTAAGTAAAAATAAATTAACACATTTACCTGATTCTTTTATTAATTTGAAACAACTTGAAATCTTAGACTTGGGAAAGAATAAATTCTCTGAATTCCCTTCTGAAATTTGTAAACTAACACATTTAAAAAAATTAGTACTAAATAGGAATGATATTACGACAATTCCTTATTTAATAATTAATTTAACTGAATTAGAAACACTTGATATTTGGGATACTCCTTTAATAAGTTTTCCTGAACAATTTGTATCGATGAAAAATCTAAAATATATTGATGTAAGAGGAGTTACGTATGGTCCTACTTATCAAAAAAAATGGAAAGAAAAATTGCCTTGGGTAAAAATTGATTTTGATGCCCCTTGCAATTGTATAGAATAATTATTGCTTTCTAAATAAAATTATAAACTCTTGTCCTTCTTTGCCGATAATTGGTGAATCAATTTGATCTATATAATTCAAGTTATTTGTTAAACCCACTTTTTTCAGGATTTCAAACATTTCTGTGTATCCTAACGTATTTCTAACTGAACCATTGTTCTTTAAATTCTCTTTTGTAACCTCTAATTGTGGTTTTATTACTGCTATAACAAATGAATTTACTTTTAAAAAGGGGTGGATAAATGGTAAGATTTTATCCATAGACAAAGTTGGTTCATCTATAACGCATCCATCAATTTCATCCGTTATGTTATTAGATGTCAATTCACGTAAAAATTTGCCTGAAAAATCAACTATTCTTTCATCTCCTTCATAGGAAGAAATTCCTGAGTCTTTGATTGGGTTGAGTGAATATACTTTTTTTGCATTATACTTTAATAAAACCTCCGTAAAAGCACCGTTCAAAATTCCGATATCTAAGAATTTTTTATCCTTAATTTCCAAATCCCATTTAGAAATTGATTCAACTAATTTTAATGACTCAATGGAAGTCCAATCCAAATCTTGAGCTATTAACTCAATTTTACAATCTACCGCAAATTTTTTACCTGGTTTTGTAATCAATTTACCAAAAACCTTCACTCCTACTTCTTGAATGATTTTTTCAGCTTTTACTCTTGTTTCAACAAAATTTCGTTGAACTAATATTTTATCTAATCTTTCTTCCATGATTTTACAAAGATAATGCATTAAGATGTAGAGTTAAGATTTTTACTTAATAATATCATTTCTTATCATTACTTTTGTTTCAATAAAAAGAGAGCGTGAAAACAGTATATATTACACGAAGAGAAAATTTTAATGCTGCACATAAATTATGGCAGGAGAATTGGTCGGATGAAAAAAATCTTGAAGTTTTCGGAAAATGCAGTAACCATAATTGGCACGGACATAATTTTACAATTTATGTAACTGTTAAAGGCATTCCAAATCCTGAAACTGGTTTTGTTATCAACTTAAAAGAATTGAGTGAAATAATCAAACGAGACGTTATTGAACCATTAGATCATAAAAATTTAAATCTTGATGTTCCATTTTTAAAAGGGATTTTAGCTTCTACAGAAAATGTAGTAATTAAAATTTGGGAACAAATAGTTGATCCAATTGCTAAAGCTGGAGGAGAATTATGTAAAATCAAATTAGTTGAAACAGAAAATAATTTTGTAGAATATTTTGGTGGAAAAGAACCTTTTTAAATTATATTCGTAAACGCTAATAAATAAAAAATTGTCTGTGAAAACATTTGAACCAAATGATGATACTACGAATAAAATAGCTTCGTATTATCAAGATATACTTCAAAATATTGGGGAAGATCCAACGAGAGAGGGATTATTAAAAACGCCTGAAAGAGTTGCTAAATCTTTACAGTTTTTGACGCATGGGTATGATTTAAATCCAGATGAAATTTTAAAATCTGCGTTATTTAAGGAAGAATATTCTGAAATGGTAATTGTAAAAGATATAGATGTCTATTCAATGTGTGAGCATCACATGCTTCCGTTCTTTGGAAAAGCACACATTGCCTATATTCCGAATGGTACAATTGTTGGACTAAGTAAAATTCCGAGAATAGTAGATGCTTATGCAAGAAGATTGCAAGTACAAGAACGACTTACAATTGAAATTCGTGATTGCATTCAAAGAACACTTAATCCAAAAGGAGTTGCTGTAGTTATTGAATGTACTCATATGTGTATGGCAATGAGAGGAGTTCAAAAACAGAATTCTTCAACAACATCTAGTGCTTTTACAGGATTATTTATGAAAAATGATGCAACTAGAAAAGAATTTATTAGCTTAGTAAAATCGAAATTACATTAACATTAAAACAAATCAAAATGAGCGAAATTATTGATCAACAAGGTAGTTACACGAAAGAAATCTCAAGAGAATTCTTTAAAAATGTATATAGCTATATGTTTGGAGCATTAGCTATTTCTGGTATTTTAGCCTCTTATTGTGGCAATGAAGCATTTTTTGTAAAATATTTCATGAGCCAAGACGGTGGAATTTCCCCTTTATTTTGGGTAGTTGCATTTGCACCTGTAGGATTAGGGTTAATTATACAAACAGCCTATCAAAAACTTTCTTACGGTTTACTTTTAGGTTTATTTGTTTTATACTCTGCTTTAATGGGAGTTAGTTTAAGTGTTATATTTCTAGTTTATGCTTTACCAACTTTAGCTTCTACGTTTTTTGTAACAGCTGGAGCATTTGCTGGGATGGCTATTTTAGGCTACACAACCAAAACAGATCTTACCAAAATGGGGAGTATGTTGTACATGGTTTTTATTGGTATTTTCATTGCTGGAATTGTAAATGTATTTATGGAAAGTGATACAATGGGATTCATTATTTCAGTTTTAGGAGTATTTGTATTTACTGGATTGACGGCATATCACATGCAACAATTAAAACAAATTTCACAAGATGCAACAATAGATACAATGAGTAGACAGAAACTATCTTTAATTGGTGGTTTAACATTGTATATCTTATTTGTGAACTTATTTCTTTCTTTACTACGCTTAGTTGGTGGTAGAGATTAAATTAATTTAGGAATACCAAAAAGGGGTGAATGACAAAATCATTCACCCCTTCTTTATGCTATAAAAATTCTATTTATTCGATTCTTTTAAAGATGTATTTATAAGATCGATGTAATTTAAAATCTTCTCTTTTCCGAATGAAGATTCACTTGAAGAAGTATATACAGGTGGAATTTCATCCCAATACTTTAGCATTTCTTTCTTGTACTTCGCTAAATTTTTACCCAAAACAGAACTAGAAATTTTATCAATTTTTGTAAATACAATACAAAACGGAATTTGCTTTTGACCACACCAATTCATAAATTCAACATCGATTTGTTGAGGCTCAAGTCGAGAATCTATCAAAACAAAAACATTCATTAATGATTCTCTATTTACTAAATATTCAGAAATAAAAATTTCCCATTTTACTCTTGCTTGTTTGGAAGCTTTTGCAAAACCATACCCAGGTAAATCGACTAAATACCAATCTTTGTTGATCTCAAAATGATTAATTAGTTGAGTTTTACCAGGAGTTCCTGAAGTTTTAGCAAGTTTTTTATTCCCAGTCAACATATTAATCAAAGAAGATTTCCCAACATTTGATCTACCAATAAAAGCAAATTCAGGTTTCCCATCTGTCGGACATAATCTATAATCAGAATTTGATACTACGAATGAAGCGTCTTTGATAATCATTTGATTTTTTTTGATACAAATTTAGTCAATAATACGGTTAAATCTGATTTTCAAATTCTAATTCCTATATATTCAGCGGTTTCTAAATAAAATTTACTCTTTCAACTAAAAAACTTACATTCAAAAATATACTCAAATTCAATTATTTAATAATCTAAACACGATATTCATTATTTTTATAATGAAAACAAAATAGAATGAATTACTTTTACTTTCAAAAGAATTAATTAAAAGATTGTATTATGAGAATTCAAATTGCATTATTATCATTACTCTTTTTTGTTGCAGGATGTACTTCTGAAGAAAAACCTGTGTTTATTAGGAAAGAAAGTCATACCGTTTCAAAACCAAACAAGGTTGTTTCCAATAAACTAGTAGCTATGGAAATAGAAGGAATGACTTGTGTGATGGGATGTGGAGCTAGTATTCGGAAAGAATTATATACTACAAATGCAGTAAGTTCTGTTGAGTTTGATTTTAAAGAAAATCGAAAGATAAATACCGCAAAAATAGCTTTCGATTCAGCTAAAATATCAATTGATGAAATGGTTTCGATTATTTCTAAAATGAATGAAAAACAATTTTCTTTAGGTAAAATATCAGAAGAAGAGTATAAAAAGTAGTTTAAAATTATTACCTCAATTTACTAGTATAAAACTTACGAATCTCGACAGATATTTGATAACTATTTTATGAAATTAAACTACAGAGAACAAGGTGAAGGTCAACCGATGGTTATACTTCATGGACTTTTTGGGAGTTCAGACAATTGGCAAACACATGCTAAAAAATTAGCAGAATATTACCGTGTTATCTTGGTTGATCAAAGAAATCATGGACATTCAGACTGGAGCGACGATTTTTCTTACGAATTAATGTCCGAGGATTTACTAGAATTATTTCAAGATTTAGATTTAAAAAAAGCAATTCTAATCGGGCATTCAATGGGAGGGAAAACTGCTATTCGATTTGCTCAAACCCATGAAAATTTACTCGATAAACTAATTATAGTTGATATTGGAGTAAAACAATACCCAATGCACCACCAAGAAATTTTAAAAGGACTTCATTCAATTAATTTAGAATTAGTTAATACAAGAAGTGAAGCAGAAACTATTTTATCACAAACAATAGAATCAGTTGGCGTGAGACAGTTTTTACTTAAAAATTTATATTGGAAAGATAAAAATGTATTAGCATGGAGAATGAATATTCTAGTTTTAGAAAAAGAAATGGCTTCTATTTTATGTGAGTTACCTAAAAAAGAAGTTTACTTACCTACTCTATTTATTCGTGGAGCCCTTTCTAATTATATATTAGATGAAGATATTGAAGATTTAGAAAATCAATTTCCTGATTTAGCAGTAAAAACGATACATAACGCAGGACATTGGGTACATGCAGAAGCACCTCAAGAATTCATTGAAACAATTTTAGAATTTTGTCTAAGGTAAAAAAGATGATGCTTCTCCTTTATTCTTAAAAAAACACATAAATTTAGTTATTAAATCATTTATTATAAGTTATTTAATGTCAAGATTAAAAATAGAAAAAATGAAAAAAAGCATATTCCTTCTACTTAATTTTTTGGGGATGTTTTTAACTATAAATGCACAAATGGGGAATTTTACAGATCCTGTAAAGTTTAGTATGGGTGTAAATTCCGAAGCTGAAGAAACCTCCCCAATTTTTTCTAAGGATTCCTCTATTCTTTATTTTACAAGGGTGTTTGATATAAATAATAAAGGCGGAATAAATGATCAAGATATTTGGTTCAGCAAGAGAATAAATGGAGAATTTAAAAATTCAGAAAATTTAAAAAAATTAAATAACAAATTAAATAATGCTGTTCTTGGAATCAACAAGGATGGAAATTCAATTTATTTATTAGATGCCTATAAAGGGAAAAAAAATAACCTAAGAGGATTAGCAATATCAAAATTTAGCGATGGAAAATATGGAAAACCTATTCAATTGGATATTCCAGGTATTAAAAATGAAAGTGCATTTTTTGGATTTCATATAAATGAAGATGGAAACACAATAATTCTTTCGATGAAAGGAGATGGTTCTTTAGGAGAAGAAGATTTATATGTTTCTACAAAAATTGACGGAAAATGGTCGTTACCAGTTCATATGGGGAATGTTATTAATACTTCTGGATATGAAATTTCTCCTTTTTTATCAAAAAAATTGGATACTTTATTTTTCTCAAGTAACGGATTAGGTGGTGAAGGAGATGCTGACATTTTCTACTCAATCCGAAAAGATAATTCTTGGAAAGAATGGTCTTCACCAATAAATTTAGGAACTAAAATAAACTCACCTAAATATGATGCTTTTTTCTCATATTCATCGAATCAAGTATATTTTGTAAGTAATAAAGAAGGTGAGAAAAGCGATATTTATTCAGCAAAAATTCTTCCGCCTACACCAATAAAACCGGATCTATTTATTAATCTTTCTGATGTTTATGGAGAGATCGACTTATTATTAGAAGGTCCCGATTCGCCATATTCAATAGTTTGGGAAACAGGAGAGATAACCGAGGATAGGCATAATTTATCTCCAGGAGAATATAAAGCAATCATAACTGCTAAATATGGGCAAACTATACCTGTAAGTTTTACGATTAATGAACCTCCAATTATTGTTGTTGAGGAAGCAAAAAAAGTTAATTCAGAATTTTCTACAGAAATATTTAATTTATTTTTAAAAGACATCCATTCGATTTATTTTGATGTTTCAAAATACGATATTACTAGAGTTGCAAGCAAGGAATTAGACAAACTAGTTATAATTATGAATGATAATCCAACTTTAGAAATAGAACTTGGTGCCCATACTGATTGTCAATCTAGCGATGAATCAAACTTGGTATTGTCCCATAATAGGGCTAAAGCTACAGCAGAATATATTAAAGCAAGAATTACTAAACCCGAAAGAATAAATGGGAAAGGATACGGAGAATCGCAATTAAAAATTAATTGTGATTGTGGAGACGATGGAAATATAAAATCAAAATGTAGTAAAAAGGAAAATCAGTTAAATAGACGAATTGAGTTTAAAATGAAAAATGAAGGAAGTGAATTAACAGTTGATATTGCAACTCTTCCCTATCAAACATTTGATTATACGAATAAGGAAAAAACTATTACAGAAAACACAGATAAATCTTCTCGTTTAATTCAACAAAACTCAAAAACGGAGGATATTACTAAAGTAAAAAGTAAATTTAGAACAGATATTGGTGTTTCTCCTGAACAAGCCGAAAATATTACAAATGGTTTCTATATTCTTCAAGAAGGTGAAACTTTGTACAGAGCCGCGATTAATTCTAAAGTTCCAATAAGTGAGTTAAGAAGAATAAATAAATTGAAAAGTAATAATGTTTATCCTGGAACAAAATTATTACTTCATTAATATTTAGCTGATTAAATTAAAATAGAGTTATTGAACTATTTAGGAATGAAATTTGTGTAGATTTAGAATACTATGAAGAAAATATTATTTATATCCCTTTCATTATTAAATACATATCTATTTTCTCAAATTACTTTTGAAAAAACGAAGCACGATTTTGGTGATTTAACAATTACATCAGATCGTTTTGTAGACATCATTGTCACAAATAAAACTCCAAAAAAAGAATACCTTTTGAGCGTAAAAAAACCGCCAAATGTTGTATACTTAGTGAATGGTCAGTTCATGGAAAAAGATGGTCAATTAACCGTTCGTTTACAAGTAAATCCAAAAAATAAAGGTCGATTTTCATATGAGGTCGATATATATACGAGTGATAAAGACAATCCAACAGTAATAAAATTAACTGGGAACTTAACAGAAGAAATTTCTAGTCTCAACAATTCATTACAAGCTTGTCCTGATTTTAATTCAAGACCTGAAAGTAGAAATGCGACAGATTTTGAATTAACTGTAATTACTATTGATAAAGAAACGAAACAATTACTCGAATTATCAACTGTAACCATTCTTCAAAATGGGATTCCTAAAGGATCTTTTTCATCAAACAAAAAAGGGGAAGTTAAACGAAAAATTCCACTAGGTTTTACTTATTTCTATGCCACTCATCAAGGATATTTACCAAAAGAATTGGGTGGTTATTTAAATTTTCAGCGAAATAAAATTATTTTAGAATTAGAAAAAAATACTAGTATAGTTGATACTGAAATAGCAGCAAAAGAAGAATTTTCAGTTGAAGAAAAACCTATTAAAGAAGTAGAAACAACAAAGGAATTAGAAAAAAATCTAGAAAAACATTTAACTCAAGAGATAAAAAAAGAAGAACCTATTGATATTCGTCCAAAATTAAGTAGTTCAAAATTCGAAGATTTAGATCTCTCAAATTTTGATGAGTCAAACTTTAAACCATTAAATGTAACCTTTGTTTTAGATATTTCAGCTTCTATGCAAGCAGGAGAAAAAATGGAATTGATGAAATTTTCACTCTATCAAATTATAGAAATGCTTCGTAAACAAGATAAAATTTCTATTGTCACTTATTCAACTGAAACAAAAGTAGATTTACCTACAACTTCAGGAATTGAAAAAGAAAAAATAAAAGAACTAGTCGAAAAACTAAAAGCTGGAGGTCTTACTGCTGGTGGATCGGGTATAAAATTAGGCTATAAACAAACGTTAAGTTCTTTGATTCCTGATGGGACCAACCAAATTGTTGTTATAACCGATGGTGCATTTAATAGAAACTCTGATGATTATAAAAATCACATCGAAAAGTACAAGAAAAAAGGAATCAATATGACTGTTGTAGGTATTTTAAACAGTGAGCAAGACAAAAAATCGATGCAAAATGTTGCTCAATTAGGAGGTGGTAGTTATGTTCCGATTTATAAATTATCTGATGCTCTAATTAATTTGAAGCAAGAGATGCGATTTATTAGTTTTAGACGATAGATTAAGACTGAGGTTGAGGTTTTAGGAATCAAATTCAAAAAGGTATCCACTCAATGCTAATCCATTTGCTACACTAATAAAATTATCTCCTGAATGGATTGGAGTCTCGGGGAATCTATTTTTAAAAATTTGTTTGACCGAAGCTACTAATGATGTTCCTCCGGTTAAAAATAAACTGTCTATTTCGGATACTTGGATTTTATTAATCTCTAAAAATTTATTCAGATATTTTTCAATTGAACGGATATCATCTTCTATTATTTCGTTGTATTCATCGATAGAAATTGGTTCATTAATTTCGATGTCGAACTTAGAATAATTCAAAGTTGAAGTTTCTTTTTCTGTTAATTCAATCTTTGTTTTTTCTATTTGTTGAAAAACAGAAAAACCTAAATTATTATCAATCAATGTTATAAGGTTTTTCAATAATGGATTTCTCTTGGTATATAAATAATACTGGTTTAAACTATTTCTTACTTTCTGTCCGTTAAAAAAATTCATTTCTTTCCAAGAGCAAATATTCTGAAAAAAAGAGGTTGGTAAATCAACCATTTTACCTGGCATAGATTCGTATTTTAAACCTCTTCCAAAATGGGGAGTTCCTTTCGTCCACATCAAAGCCGAATCAAAACTATCGCCTCCAATATAGATTCCTCCTGTAGCTAAAATATCTTGCCTCCTATTTATTTTTCCTGATTTTAATGGATCTAATTCTATCAAAGTAAAATCAGTCGTCCCTCCTCCCAAATCAGCAACTAAAACTCTTTCCTTTTTTGAAATAGTTTTTTCATAAGCAAAAGCTGCACTAATTGGTTCAAATTGAAATCTTATTTCGGTAAATCCTGCTTTTTCTGCAGCTTTTAATAATCGAGATTGGGCTAAATCATCTTTTAATTGATTCTCATCATCAAAAAACACAGGTCGACCTAATATTGCTGTATCACAAGAATATCCAATTAATAAATCCGCCTTATTTTTTAAATCAGAAATAATTAAAGCAACTAAATCTGAGGCCGTATATTGTTGATTTCCAATTCTTGTTTCTGTGAAATTACTCACTGGTAAAACTTGCTTAATCGATTTCATAAACCGACCTTTCATCCCTTCATTTATATAGGATTGAACAGCAGAATTACCAACAAGGTATTCAATTGAATTCTCTGAACTTTGATCTATAGGGAAATATAAAATTGAAGGAACTGAAATAGTCTCGATTATTTCTTTGTTTTTTCTGTCATAAATAGAAAGTACTGAGTTAGTTGTACCAAAATCAATTCCGTAAAGATGTTGTTGCATTGTGTAAAGATAAATAAAATAGGTTGAGAATGAGACTGAGGTTAAGTTTGAGGTTGAGATTGAGGTATAGATTGAGGTTTAGAAAACTTAATACCAAAATAATTCCTATTTTTGTGGTGTGAAAAAAATAGCACTTCTTTTTTGTTTTATATCGAATTTGTTGAATTCTCAAATTATTGATAATAAAATTGGTCAAGCGTTTACTGAGCAACCTTTTTTTGATGAAAAATTTATTAAACTTAATAAAGTAAAAAAAATTAAGGGACTTTATACGTTTAAAAAAGCGGGGGATATAATGCGAAAAACTGAATTCAAAAGCACTTATGAATTCAATGAATTAGGTCAACTAATTGAAAGTTTTGAAACTCGAAATGACGATGGTATAAAAGATACTATTCAAAATTTGTATGAGTATTTTCCAAGTAATCTATTGAAGATTCACCGTAAAAAAGATGCTGGAGGCTTTGGATCTATTCATTATGAAAGGGATATACAAGGTCGTATAATTTCTGAAGAAACTCATAGAGATGTTTTTAAAGAAAAGGGCGTTTTAGAACGTACATTCATTATCAATAAAGAATCGATGAAGTATGATACTTTTCCATTACAACTAAAGAAAACAGTTTCTAATAGCTACGATTTACCTTATATGGAAGAATTTAGTTATTTCAATACTGATGGATATTTACTTGAAAAAGAAGAGCGACTAAAAATGACTTCTGGCAAAGTGAAACAGGTTTATGAATACAATGAAAAGGGGTTAATTTCTGCTATACGGTCGAATGCTACTATAGATGGTAAATTTGCTGAAGAATGGTTTTTTAAATACGATGAATTAGGTAATTTGACTGAAAAACATATTTATAAAAATGGAATATTTACTACTGATATTCAAATCATTTATAATGTGGATACAAAATTATTATCTTCCGTTTTGACTCGCGATGTTAAAACAAATTTTATAATGATATTGAGATTTATGAATTATGAGTTTTTCGAATAATTAACTACTTTTTTTCAAATATTTCTATCTTAACCTCTTTTATCTCAATTTCGTTTTTGGTTCTTTTCCAAATATAACATTTGAATAAATCATTTGTATTTCTGATTTCAGGAGTAAGGTATTCGGTTTCAAAATAATTCCATCCATTTTTAGATAAATCTCCTTTGATTTCCGGTGCTGAATAACCATAAGCACCTTCTTTTCTTTCCATAGTTAATACAAGGCACGGTAATAGCTCATATTGATTAATTTTTCTTACTTTAAATGACACCTTAATCCAAACATGATCTTTATCTGAAAATTCGCAGTATTTTTTTTCAAAAAGAGGAAGAAATTCTTGGTTGTTTTTTAAGTTATAAATGAACTCGTTATACTTTTTATATAGATTTTCATCGCTTTTAAATGGGATCTTAAGTGATTTAATTTTTCGGTACTTATTTTTATTTTCGAAAGAATTTACACCTGAAAAACTTCTATTAATTAGCAATAGATCTCTCTGTTTTTCTGTGACAGATGTTTGTAAAAAAGTAGACCAATAATATGCTTTTGTTGTTCTGTAAGGTTCTAAAATATAATTCTTTAATTGCCACCATTGAAATTGATTCATAAAAATTAAAATCAAAAATATACCGATAAATGCTAGTTGTATTGTTTTTGATTTTTCAAAAAGGAATACTAAAAAATAACCAAAACTTATTGCCAATAAGGGATATAATGTAATTAAAGGTCGAATTGAAAATGCTGCACCATACCACCATTCCGTCCAACTTGACACAATGAACAATGAGGTACTAAAATAAACAAGAACTGCTAAAAATATTTTTCTGTTTTTCTTGTAAATAAAATAAAATCCAATCAAAGAAAAAAGCATTATCGGAGTATAAATTAACCATCCTTTTCTATAACTGAATAATGTATCTATTAGATGTGGAGATAAAAAATCTAAACCTACTCCTGGATTTTTATAGCTATCATAAACTATTTTACCAGTTCTAATAAACCAATAGGACAATTGAGGTAATGCAATTAAAAAACAAATGAGAAAAGTGGTTATTAATGCTTTTCTATTGGTAATTAAAAGATTGAATTTCGTCTTTAATTCTTCGAAATTTGTAACATTCCATAGAACGGGAAAAAGTAATATTACAATTTCTGAAGGTTTTATTAATCCCATTAAGGTAATACTAGATCCAATATAAATCAAGTATTTTAATTTTTGATCTTGATGCCATTTAATTGTAAACCAAATCACTATACTTGAAAACATAAATAATATATTTACGGTCTCTAAGTTTTTAATTGTGAGATGATGGATATAATTAGTCCCAAAAACTATAATCAAGAGGAGAATTGAAACCAACTTCTCGTTGAAAAAATAGTTCAATATTTTTCTTAGAAAAATTAGCCCTATAATGGTGTAAATAATACCTCCAATTACCATACAATATTGATAAGGCATAGTAAATCCATCCATCGGAAATCCAAAAATATAGGCGGAAAAATGACCTAAAAAGAAAAATGGCAAATAAACCAAAGCTGTTCCCATCAAAAAGAAATACATGGGCTCTCCTTCGTTATTAGATGAAACCATGTACAACGTATCTGCTAATTTTCTTTCTTCATTAACTTTTTTAAGCCAAGTTGTATCCTTAAAAAGCGGATCATCGTGGATAAATGTAGCAGGTAAATAAAGGTAATAACCCAAAACATCCCATGAAATTTCTTTATCTATAACGTTGTTAATTCTATAAACAGATAAAAATAAACAAATTGATATTAAAGTGACTAAAGAAGATTTTTTGAGTAATTCCATACTTATACTAAAGATTTTCCCGTCATTTCGATAGGAGTAGAAATACATAATCTTCTCAAAATGGTTGGTGCAACATCCGCTAAAATTCCATCTTTTATTGTCAATCCTTTTTGATTACTCACTAAAATTGCTGGAACTGGATTTAAAGAATGTGCTGTATTTGGCGTTCCATCTGGATTGATAACAAAATCAGCATTACCATGATCGGCAATCACCAAGAATTCATATTCGTATTTCAAACCTGTTTCAATAACCTCTTTTAAACAACTATCAACTGTTTCAACTGCTTTTATAATAGCATCGTACACCCCTGTATGCCCAACCATATCTGGATTTGCAAAGTTTAAACAGATGAAATTAGGCTGATCCTTCCCTATACTTTCTACAATTTTATCTTTCACTTCCACAGCACTCATTTCTGGCTGTAAATCATACGTGGCTACTTTAGGTGAATTAACCATTATTCGGCTTTCTAATGGAAAAGGTTCTTCCCTACCTCCATTAAAAAAGAAGGTAACATGAGGATATTTTTCTGTTTCAGCAATTCTTACTTGTGTACGATCTACTTTTGATAAAACCTCCCCTAAAGTATATTTTAGGTTGTCTTTTTCAAATAAAACGTTAATATTTTGAAATGTAGCATCGTAATTTGTCATGGTGTAATAGTGAAGATTTAATTTCTTCATATTCACTTCTGGAAAGTCTTTTTGAGTTAGTGCAATCGTTATTTCACGAGGTCTATCCGTTCTGAAATTAAAACAAAGTACAACATCATTTTCTTTAATTGTAGCTATTGGTAAACCATTTTCAGTAATTATACAAGGCTCAATGAATTCGTCTGTTTTATTATTAGAATACGAAGTTTGAATTGCTTCTTTTGCTGAATTAAATGAATTACCAATCCCATTTACCATTGCATCGTATGCGAATTTAACTCGTTCCCAACGGTTATCTCTATCCATCGCATAATAACGACCTACAATGGAAGCTATCTTCCCAACCGATTTATCTAATTCATTTTGTAATTCTTCAATAAATACCAACCCACTTTTAGGATCACAATCTCTTCCATCTGTAAAAGCGTGAATAAATACATTTTCCAATCCTTCTTGTTTCGCTAATTTACAAATTGCATAAATGTGTTCTTGATTACTATGAACACCACCTTTTGAAACCAACCCTATTAAATGTAACGCAACATTATTTTTCTTTGCGTTATGAATTGCATCTAAAAGCACTTCATTTTTGAAAAAATCTCCTTCTCTTATTGATTTATTGATTCTCGTTAATTCTTGGAATACAATTCTTCCTGCTCCAATATTCATATGGCCAACTTCCGAATTTCCCATTTGTCCATCTGGTAAACCTACATCTTCTCCACTTGTACTAAGTTTGGCGTGAGGATAATTTGCCAACAATGAATCCATAAAAGGGGTATTTGCATTAAATACAGCATCGGATTTTGATTTATCACCTATTCCCCATCCATCTAAAATAATAAGTCCAAAATGTGTTGTCATAATTATAAAGTTATTTCAAAATTTGCTCCTAAAGGTTTATTGTTTTTATAGACAATCCGACCTCCGTGTATTTTTATAAATTCTGCTGCAATAAATAGGCCTAAACCTGTTCCTTTTTGTGATCTTGTTTCTTCGTTACCTGACCTCATAAATTTTTCAAATATTTCTATTTGTGAGTCTAAAGTAACACCTGGACCTTCATCCTTCACACCGAATATTACTCGTTTATTTTCATTTTGTTTTAAATAAAGAATAATTGTTTTTTGATGTCCTGCATATTTTAATGCATTTTCAATAAGATTATTGATAACTGTTTCAATCATAAAACTGTCAGCATCTATAAAAACATCTGTTTCAATTTCAAGTTGAATTAAATCTACTTGTAAACTTTTATTAAATCGATCTGCTATTTGTTGAAATAAATCAGAAAGATTTAAATGTTCTTTATGCAATTGAACCACTTGATTATCGAGACGAGTTGCATTCAAAATATTATCAATCATCACCTCTAGTCGCTGGTTTTCAGCAATAGCTTTTTCGATTAATTCAGTTCTTTTCGTTGCATCTAAATCTCTTTTAACAATTGTTTGAAGGTATAATTTATTGGCAGCTAAAGGAGTTTTTAATTCGTGGGTAACCGACAATAAAAAATTGTTTTGTCTTTCTGAAAATTTCAATTCTTTTTTAATCGAACTGCGAATTTTCCATAAACCAAGTATCAGAATTAAAAAGAAAACTGAACCTTCACTTAAAATCATAAACACCCGTTTTGAAACGAGTTCCTTTTGAGCATCAACTTCTTTTGTGAGTTCAATTAAATGATATCCCCACCACATAAACTGAATAACAACGTACGCACCTAATAAATAGAAAAAAATTGCGGTCTGCTTCTTCATTGAAAAAAATTACAAATTACACATTGACAGATTGAAAATTGGCAAAATAAGAAAATTAAAAACGAACAACTTTAATTTGAAATTTGAAATCTTCCAATTTGGAATTTATTAATATGCTCTTTCGTTTTTACCTTCCACCCAATTCATAAAGGCTTTGTTTACCACTTTATTTCCTCCTGGTGTTGGATAATCTCCTGTAAAATACCAATCTCCTAAATTTTCAGGACAAGCATCGTGTAAGTTCTCAATCGTTTGATAGATTATTTCCACTTTGGCTTTAATTGCTAGAGGAGTTAATAATTGTGAGATTTTAGCTGAAATTTGTTCCGCTGTAAAGGGACTATAAATCTCTTTAACATAATTTACAATCTGATCTTTTGGAAGTTTAATTTGATCTTTACATTTTTGATAAACGTCTTGGATTAATTGCTCCTTTCCATTTTCTATCAATAACTGAATTGCTGCTTCAAATGCAATGAAATCTCCCATTTTCGCCATATCAATCCCGTAACAATCTGGATAACGAATTTGTGGAGCTGAAGAAACAACAACAATTCTTTTAGGACCTAAACGATCTAAAATGCGAAGTATACTTTGTTTCAAAGTTGTTCCACGAACAATACTATCGTCAATCACCACTAAATTATCTTTTCCTTCTACAACACTTCCATAGGTAATATCGTAAACATGAGCTACTAAATCATCTCTAGAATCGTCTTGCGTAATAAACGTTCTTAATTTAGCATCTTTTATTATAATCTTCTCAATTCGAGCACGTTGGTAAACTATCTCTTTTAATTTTTCTGGAGATGGATTTGCCCCTAATGCTAAAATAGATTCGTATTTCTTATCGTTCAAATGATTTTCTAATCCTTTGATTAATCCGTAAAAAGATACTTCAGCTGTATTTGGAATAAAAGAAAACACTGAATTGTCTAAGTCGTAATCAATTGCTTTTAATACTTGAGGAACAACATTATGTCCTAATTGTTTCCGTTCTTCATAAATTCCTAAATCATTACCTCTTGAAAAATAAACTCGCTCGAATGAACATGCTTTTCTTTCCAATGGTTGATTGATTAAAGTTTCTGTAACGGTTCCATTTTTTTTGATAATCAAAGCGTGACCAGGAGTTAATTCCTTAATACTTTCCGCTTTTAAATTGAATGCTGTTTGAATAACTGGTCGTTCTGAAGCAACTACACACACCTCATCATCTTCATACCAATATGCTGGACGAATACCAGAAGGATCTCTTAGAACAAAAGCATCACCATGACCAAAAAGACCGGCCATAGCATATCCTCCATCCCAATTTTCAGATGCTTTTTTAAGAATTTTTTCAATGTTAATTCTTTCTGAAACTAATTTATATTTTTCAAGGTTGGATAAACCTTCTTCTTTTAAATCGTGTAATAATTGATCATTTTCTACATCTAAAAAGTGACCTATTTTTTCAAGTACAGTTACAGTATCCGATTTTTCTTTTGGATGCTGTCCGATTTCAACCAATGCATCAAAAAGTTCATCTACATTTGTTAAATTGAAATTTCCTGCAACCACTAAATTTCTTGACATCCAGTTATTTTGACGCAAAAATGGGTGACAACTTTCAATTGAATTTCTTCCGAAAGTTCCATAACGCAAATGACCTAAAAATAATTCGCCAGTAAAACCTGCATTTTTCTTTAGGTAATCTATGTCTTTTAATAAAGCTGGATTTTCTTCTTCAATTTGTTTAAAACGACCATTAATTTGATCAAAAATATCTTGAATCGGTTTGCTATCAATCGAACGTTGACGAGAAATATATCTTTCTCCTGGTTCCATATCAAACTTAATATTCGCAACTCCTGCTCCATCCTGACCACGATTGTGTTGTTTTTCCATCAAAAGATGCAACTTTTTTAAAGCATAAAAAGCTGATCCATATTTATCTAGGTAAAACTGAAGTGGTTTTTTTAATCTAATTAATGCTATTCCACATTCGTGTTGTATCGCGTCGCTCATTTCTTACTATTGATGAAATTTGGTGCAAATTTAACACTTATATATGTAAAGACGGGAAATTTTCGACCTAATTATTTGTTGATATTTTATATTATTTTTTACCGTGATTTTTTCTTCGATCTTCTAACCATTTTGGCATTGGTTTGCCATTTCCATTGTCTTGATCACCCAATAATTTTTCAATTAATTCTGGACGATTGGCTTTCTGTAAACGTTGTCTGATCCAATCTCTATTTTCTCGCTTGTACCAAAAGAAAAATTTGTTTTGATTTAACTTTTCCTCCTTGGTTTTAACCGTTTTAATTGGTTTTAAAGTATAAGGGTGAACGCCACTATAATAAATAACTTCCGCTACTGTCATTGGTGTTGGCGTAAAATCTTGTACTTGTTCCAACTGAAACCCCATGTCTTTTGTTTCAGCTGCTAAATTGGCCATATCTTCTTCTTCACAACCTGGGTGGGAAGAAATAAAATAAGGAATTAATTGCTGTTTCAATCCGTGTTTTTCGCAGATTTTATCGTATTTCTCTTTGAACTTGTGGAAATATTTAAAAGAAGGTTTACGCATCACTTTTAAAGTAGCATCTGATGTATGTTCTGGAGCAACTTTTAAACGCCCACTAACATGATGAGTTACTAATTGTTCGATGTACTCGTCATGATTTCCATCTTCGTTATTTTTATTGAAATCGTCTACCAATAAATCGTATCGAACACCTGAACCAACGAATGCTTTTTTAACTTTCGGATTAGCATCTACTTTCTTGTACAATTCAGTCATCGGCTTGTGCGACGTATCTAAATTATTACAAATTACAGGATGAATACAACTTGGACTTGAACATCTTGCACATATATCTTCATCCTTTCCTTTCATTTTGTACATATTCGCTGATGGTCCACCTAAATCAGAAATATACCCTCTAAATTCTGGATCAGCGGTCACTTTATCAACTTCGGCTAAAATAGATTTTTCACTTCTCGAAGCTATGAATTTTCCTTGGTGGGCAGAAATTGTACAAAAACTACATCCTCCAAAACAACCACGATGCATATTGATAGAAAACTTTATCATATCGTAAGCAGGAATTGCTCCACGCTTGTTGTATTTTGGGTGAGGCATACGCGTATAAGGTAAATCAAAAGTTTGATCTATCTCATTCTCTGTCATTGTTTTATAAGGGGGGTTGATAATCAACGTTTGATCTCCAACGTGTTGAATAATTCGATTTGCTTGCCATTTATTCGACTCAACTTCAACTATTTTAAAGTTAGCAGCATATTTAATTTTATCAGCTAAACATTCTTCGTGGCTAGCCATTTCAACTGTTTCCCAATTTTTATTTTTAGGTAATTCTTCGGATCTTGATTGTAAAAAAGCGACTTGTTTTAATGTAGATAAATTAGAGAATGGAACTCCTTTTTTGACCAAACGTAATAACTCACGTAACGGTTGATCTCCCATTCCATATACTAAAATATCCGCTTTAGAATCAACTAAAATAGAAGGCATTAATTTATCCTTCCAATAGTCATAATGTGTAACACGACGTAAAGAGGCTTCAATTCCACCAATTAAAATGGGAACATCAGGATAAAGTTCTTTTAAAATATTACAATAAACAATTGTTGCATAATCGGGTCGAAATCCAGCTTGTCCTCCAGGTGTATAAGCATCTGTTGAACGTAATCTTTTATTAGCAGTGTAATGATTCACCATTGAATCCATACAACCAGCGGTAACAGCAAAAAAGTATTTTGGTCGACCTAATTTTTTAAAGTCTCTTAAATCATCTTTCCAGTTTGGTTGAGCAACAATTCCAACTTTAAAACCTTCATCTTCCATGATTCGACTCACTACAGCTGTTCCAAAAGCAGGATGATCGACATAAGCATCACCAGATATCATTACTACATCTAATTCATCCCACCCTCTTTTTTCTACCTCTTTTTTCGTAAGCGGTAACCAGTCTGTAATCGGTCTCTCATTTGTCATGGTACAAAATTACGGAAAAGGATTTTAAAATTGAGTATTAGATTGAGATTCAGATTGAGGGTGAGGGTGAGGGTGATTAAAATAAAAAAGCTTCCGATCATTGAAGAAGGGAAGCTTTTAAAAAATTTATAAAGCTATTACTGAATATAAATAGTTTCCTTGTTTTCTTTTTCTGGTTCAATTTTAATAATTCCTTTTCCATAAAGAGCACCTTTTCTTCCTATAATATCTAAAACAGCAACTCCAGCTTGACCAGCTTTATATATATTATTATAATTAAAAAACACTTCGCCTTTATAATCACTTTGAATTGAATCATTTATTATAGATGTATTTGTAGTAGTTGAATTTCCGAAAACACGTACCCATGCTCCTACAACCAAATTACTACTTTTATCTCGTACGGTAATTCTTGCAGTAGTATCTTTTGTTTTATGACAGCTAGAAAACAATGTGGTTCCTATTAAAAGGAAAAATGAAAATAAAATAAAAGATTTAATTGATTTGTTCATACTAGCAAATTTAAATTAATCGTAATCAACTTCAAAGATAATCTTATTTTTTAAATAGACAAACACCATAATTTCTTAACTTCGCGTATTACACTTAAAAAGTGAATTAGATTTTTATAAATATGAAAGATAAAATTGACTCAATAATTGAAGAAATAAATCAATTTTCTATTGAAGATACTCAAGCTTTAGAAAAATTTAGAATCCAGTATTTAGGTACTAAAGGTTTATTAAAGGATTTATTTGGAGAATTGAAATCAGTTCCAAATGAGGAAAAAAAAGAAGTTGGACTACTTTTAAATGGCTTGCGTACTATAGCCGAAGAAAAATATAACACTTTCAAAGAAACGTTAGATGCTCCAAAAGCTACTGCTTCTTCAATTGACACTTCTCGTCCAGGGGAAGATTCTTCTGTTGGTTCAAGACATCCATTAATGTTAGTGAGAAGTGAAATTATTGAAATATTTAATCGCATAGGATATACTGTATCTGAAGGACCAGAAATTGAAGACGATTGGCATAACTTTTCAGCTTTAAATTTTCCGCCCGAACATCCTGCACGTGATATGCAAGATACATTTTTTATACAAAACGAGGGAGAAGAAATGGCTTTAAGAACGCACACTTCTTCTGTTCAGGTTCGTGTAATGGAAAATCAAAAGCCTCCTATTCGAACAATTTCTCCAGGTAGAGTTTTTAGAAATGAAGCTATTTCTGCTCGTGCACATTGTTTCTTTCACCAAGTTGAAGGTTTGTACATCGACAAAAAAGTTTCATTTGCTGATTTAAAACAAACTTTACTCTATTTTGCCCAAGAAATGTTTGGCGAAAAAGCACAGATTAGATTACGTCCTTCGTACTTTCCTTTCACAGAACCAAGTGCAGAAGTTGATGTTTCTTGTTCAATCTGTAATGCAAAAGGATGCAATGTATGTAAAAACACAGGTTGGTTAGAAATTTTAGGTTGTGGAATGGTTGACCCAGCAGTTTTAGAAGCATGTGGTATCGATTCAAAAGAATATTCTGGATTTGCTTTCGGTATGGGAATTGAACGTATCACACAATTGAAATATAAAGTAAACGATTTACGCTTGTATTCTGAGAACGATGTTCGTTTCTTAAAACAATTTACGGGTAGTTTATAACGAGGATTAAAATCAATTAATGATATAGTAAAATGGGAATATTTTCAGCATTCAAATCTAAAGATAAAGTCGAATTTCCTTGGATTGAATTAACGACTTCAGAGCAACTAAAATCTGCTATTGAAAACTCTTCTTTGAAACCAATAATTTTATTTAAACACAGTACACGTTGTAGTATTTCATCCATGGCAAAATCGCGCTTTGAATCGAATTGGAATACTGATCTATCTGATGTTTCAGTTTATTACCTTGATTTAATTGCACATAGAAATATTTCAAACGAAATTGCTGAATTAACTGGTATTGAACACCAATCTCCTCAAGCAATTGTTTTAAAAAATAAAGAAGTTATTTACGATGCATCTCACTCAGAAATAAGTGCAAAAGCAATCGAAAATTTAATTTCTGCTTAAAAATAATAGTATGAAAAAATACGTCATTTTAGGACTTTTAGTGTTGGTGATTGGTTCAATGGTTATTGTTCCAATGTTACAAAGCGATGATACTGAAACTGAAATCGTAGCCGCACAATTTGATTTTAAGGATAACCTTGCTACAAAATGGAATCGTGAAGTTCCAATTGGAATAACTGTAAGTACAGATGGAATTAAAAAATTAGAATTAGTCTATAATGACAGTACTTTAAAAGTATGGGACAATCCAAAAGGAAAATTATCTTTTAGCTTAAATGCAGGATATTTTGGATTAGGAACACGACCGATTAGTTTGATTTCTACTATGGAAAGCGGGGAAACTTTTACAGATAACCGTTTAGTTCGCGTTTTATCAGATGTTAAACCTTCCATTTGGTTTGCTAAAGTGGTGAAAGAATATCCTCACCTAACAACAAGTTATACGCAAGGATTGGAATTTAACGATGGGATTTTATACGAAGGAACTGGACAATATGGGCAAAGTAGGATTGCGCAAACTAATTTGGCTACAGGAACGGTTAATCCTGATAAGAACATTAGCTTGGATGAAAATTACTTTGGTGAAGGCATTACAGTTTTTGGAGACAAAGTGTATCAATTGACTTGGAAAGAGCAAAAATGCTTTGTTTACAATAAAAATACAATGCAATTGCTCAAAGATATTCCTTATACGGGAGAAGGTTGGGGACTTTGCAACGATGGAAAATCATTAATTATGTCGGATGGATCAGAAAGAATTACATTCAGAGATCCTGAAACTTTTTCAATTCAACGTACGATTGAAGTATATGATGATCAAGGCCCGATTCAACAAATCAATGAATTAGAGTACATTGATGGTAAAATTTATGCTAATATTTATACTACGAATCGTTTAATCGTTATTGATCCTATAAATGGTAAAAACATCGCTGTTATTGAAGGGGAAGCGATTGAAAAAGCAGGTCGTGGTTTAGGTGAAGTTATGAATGGAATTGCCTCTAATAATGGAAAAATCTATATGACAGGTAAACATTGGGGGAAATTATTTGAAGTTTCTATATCAAAATGATTCCGCTGCTTAAAAATATCCCAAAATCATACTTTTTCTTTGCGGGTTTAATCATCGCTTTTTTTAGTCTATTCACTATTGTTGAGTTAAATCACGATAAACTATGGACCAATGATTTTAGAGTCTATTTTGATGCAACTATAGATTATTTTAATGGAAATAACCCGTATGTAAAAAATTATGGGTTGGATACCGGCTATTTTAAATATCCTCCATTTACACTTTATATTTTCAAATTCTTTACTTTTTTCAGTTACGGAACAAGCCAATTGATTCATATTTTTTTATTAATGACTTCCCTTATAATATCCGTAATTACGCTGAAAGAATTATCACATAAAATTTTCGGGTTTGAATTCAAAACCAATCAAGCTTGGATTTTATTTGTCACTTTTTTGATTGTAGCGATTCACTTAGTGCGTGAATTTCATATGGGTAATATCAACCTATATTTACTCGTACTTTTAGTACTAGGTTTGAAATACATTTACAAAGACAAGCCTTTATTTACAGCCCTTTTTTGGAGTTTGATGTTGATTTTAAAACCTATCATGTTGTTGGCTGTCATCCCGTTGGTATTCTATAAAAAATGGAAAACAATTGTATTTATGGCAGGATTTGGACTCTTTTTCTTTTTGTTTCCCATTGTTAGTAATGGTTGGTCAGGAAATTTACTTCTATGGGGCAATTGGGTGAAATCGGTTTCAAGTCACGGTGAATATATTGTAAGCCAAAATTCATTAACCTATTTATCAAACTATTATTTTGGAATCAAATCAGAGTGGATTCCTTCACTTATCTGTTTAGCCATTCTATTAGGATTAATGATCATACGAATTTTTAAAGGAGCCAAAGAAGATGCTCAACTCATCATTTGGTCAGCTATTTTAACTGCATTTACCCCTAATTTCTTTGTGACTGATACAGAACACTTTTTATTAATTATTCCACTTATTGTTTTTCTATTGCATCTTTTATCAAAAACAAAATCAGTGATTGGTTGGATAATGAGTTCCATTGGAATGGTTCTTTTTTCATTCAATTCAAATGATCTTTGGGGAAAAGAATTATCAGATATTTTTGATGCACACGGAGTTTTAGGAATTGGAAATATGCTTTTTGTTTTTATCTTTTTGTGGTTGTTTTTTAGAAATTATTCAGTGAAAGAGGAGAGTTAAAAAAATTATTACTCGCGGAAAGTATGTTAAAATAGGTAGATTCCGCGAGTAATAAAAATATATTGTGTTGCAAATAGAAGGGTTTAAAGATTCTCTCCCATCATACTTTTATAACGTTCAACCTCCGTTTCTAACATTTTTATGTATTTGTCCTTGTATTCATCTTGGTAGTGATTATGTTGATCTTTTGCGATGACATTTGCTATTTGATTATTGGAAACATTAAATACCTGTGATGCATCAAAATTTAATATTTGAGAAATATCTACTTCTAAAATCTCAGCTAATCGGTACAATTTACTGATAGTTAATTCTACATCACCTCTTTCTAATTTACTATATCCAGATAAGCTCATTTCTAGTTTAGAAGCTATTTCATCTCGGGTTAAATTTTTTAACTCACGAAATTTCTTGATATTTTCTACGATTTGATTCATGTCCTTAATTTTATATAAATATCCTTAAAAGTAATAAATTAATTTTAATTAGGATATAAAAGTACTGTTTTAAATTGGATTTTTTGTTAGATAGGTATATTTTTAATTTAAACTTAATCTAATAAAAGATGAATGAAAAAGTAATGGTTGTTTCTGGAGCATTTGCTACACATACAACGAAATTGTATAATTATTATGTGTGTCCTAAAAGTTGGGATTTCGATGAAGTTGAATATCTAGCTGTTAATTATACAAATGAACTAAAGTATTTGGGTAAAATTATAGAAGGGCCTTACCTATGTAATTTTGCTGAAGATGAAAGTTTTACAGGTATCAACCAATTCAAAAATTCAATTAAAGTTGATTTGAATGAATTTAGATGTAAACTAAAAAAGGGTGATTTTCAACTTGTAATATTAGAACCAATAATAGGTGGATGTCTTCATTTAAACTTACAATACAGAAATTCAGGTCCTTTTGTTAGCAATATTCAAAGAAAAAGATACTTTGAAAATCTTTCTGAGTTTTTTCAAGCTCATCAAATGTTAAACGATTATATATAATTATATGAAAAATTTCAAACTCTTTGTTTTTACAATAGGTGTAATTTTTGAATCAACTGCTGAAATCCCTTCTAACATAATTGCATTTAAAATGAGAAAATATAAACATCATCCGTCTACAAATCTAATTTTCTAACTAATATAATTTAAGATGAAAAATAAATTCTTTTGCCTAATAATAGCTATGATAACTATTACTAATATATCAAAATCTTATTCTCAATCTTTTGAATGGGCAAAGGCAATAGGGATAGGCGGAGTTCAACCAACTAATTATGGTAGTATAGGAACATCCGTTAAAATAGACACAGAAGGCTATATATATGTAGTAGGTTGTAATAGCTCATCGCCATTTGTCACTAATACACCTCCTTTTTTTTAAGTAAAATTGATCCTACCGGTAATGTAATTTTATGGGAAAAAAAAATAGACTCTCCTTACACATCAAATCAATTTAATAACGGTAAAATAATTCTAGAACTAGATGCAGATAATAATATTGTAATTCAATATTCTAATAAATTACAGAAATATGATAAAAATGGTCTTTTATTATGGGATATTAATATTTATTCAGGAACAGGAAATGCTCTAACATTTGATTTTAAAATAGATGCAATAGGCGATATATACATTGCTGGAACTTTAACAAAAGGAACTCTTGATTTTGATCCAGGTTTAAACGTAAAAAATGAAAGTTCTTTAAATATCTATGGTAATCAAATTTTCATTCAAAAACTTGATAAAAATGGAAGTTTTGTTTCAATATATAGAACGTTGGATGAACGTTTTTATAATTTAGGTCAATGGACTTATAAGCAATTTGGCGCTACAATATTTGACATGAAATTGATTGGTAATAACATTTATTTATTGGGTATACCTAATGATGATGTAAAGTTTACTAATACAATTAACGCAAAAGATCCGATCAAACCGTTATCGGTTTTTTTACTAAGTGTAACTAAAAATTGTATTTTTAATAATGTACAAAAAATAGGGAATAATCTGCAAACAATAACGAATGGTAAAATAATTAATTACACCGATTTAAAAATTGGAATTGTTGTTTCAATCCCGAACCTACTATATAATTTAGATTTTGATCCAAGTATAAATGAGGTAATAATTCGAACGAATTCTGCTAATGGTGTTATAGCAAAAGTAACCTACGATTTACAAGGTAATTTCATAAATGCAAAAACAATTATTGAACAAAATGCAATTTTGATTAAAAATTATTCTGTAGAGATTGATAAAAATGAGAATTTATATCTTACTGGAACTTTCGGTGGTACTTTAGATTATGACCCAGATATAAATAATAATAAAAGTTTAATTTCTAAATCTTATGACATCTTCATTGCTAAATATAAAACAGATGGTGGTTTTGATTTTGTTAAACAAATTGGAGATTCAAAAAACGAAATTGCTAAAGACATTAAAATTATTTCAAACAAATGTTTTATAGTTGGTGGATTTGGTTTCGCAGAGCAAAGTACTTATGATACTGGATCAACAGTTGATTTTGACATAGATCCAATAACTATTTTCAATTTAGTACATTCAAAAGACCTGCTAAATCCACAAGGCTTTGTTTTAAAATTAAATTTGTGTCCAACAACACAATTTGTAAATGCAGGCATAGACAAAACCATTTGTAATGGTCAATCAGTTACCTTAAAAGCAACAGGTGCAACTAGCTATTCTTGGAATAATAGTATAACTAACAATGTTGCTTTTTCACCTAACAGTTCAAAAACATATACTGTAACAGGTACAGATATAAATGGTTGTCAAAATACTGATAATGTAATTGTCACTGTAAATACTTTACCAACTATAAATGCAGGCGCAGACCAAACCATCTGCAATGGACAATCAGTAACCTTAAATGCAACGGGTGCAACTAGCTATTCTTGGAATAATAGTATAAATAATAATGTTGCTTTTTCTCCAACATTAACAAAAAAATATACTGTCACCGGAACAGATGCAAATGGTTGCCAAGATTCAGATACAGTTCATGTAACTGTAAATCCCACGAGTTCCTCTCAAAATACAAAAACATCAAATAACAATTATGTTTGGAACAATCAAACATATACTCAATCTGGAGTATATACTCAGATTCTAAAAAATAAATATGGATGTGATAGTACAGTAACATTAAATTTGACAATAACTTCAGTGAATACAACTGGTATTAAAGAAATACTTGTTTCTAAAATTAAAATCTATCCAAACCCT
>CANCQX010000001.1 GCA_947380375.1 Flavobacteriales bacterium | reverse complement strand
GCTGATCCTCAAGCAAATGCAACTTCAGGATTAGGCTTTGACCCGAAGAGTACAAAAAACATTTATGATTGTTTAATAAATGGTGTTCATCCTAAGGAATTAATCCTTCAAACTCAAAATCCAAATTTAGATTTACTTCCTTCACATATTGATTTAGTGGGTGCTGAAATTGAAATGATTGATTTACCCAATCGTGAATATATGCTTAAAATAGCATTGGAAAAAATTAAAGATGACTACGATTTTATTATAATTGATTGCTCACCTTCATTGGGTTTAATTACAGTAAATGCATTAACGGCTTCTGATTCAGTTTTAATTCCTGTACAATGTGAATATTTCGCATTAGAAGGATTAGGAAAACTTTTAAATACTATTAAAATTGTTCAAGGCAGACTAAACGAATCTTTAGAAATTGAAGGAATTGTTTTAACGATGTATGATTCTCGTTTACGTTTAGCGAATCAAGTAGTTGATGAAGTTAAAACTCATTTTCAAGAATTAGTTTTTGATACTGTAATACATAGAAACACGAAATTAGGAGAAGCTCCAAGTTTTGGCGAAACTATTATTATGCACGATGCTTCAAGTAAAGGCTCTATTAATTATCTTAATTTTGCTCGAGAAGTACTTCAAAAAAACAATGTAACAAAAATAAGTAACGACACTAAAAAAATTGAATTAGACAATGAACTCTAATACTAAAAAACGTTCAGCTCTTGGAAAAGGTTTAAGTGCTTTACTAGAGAATGCAAATACAGATATTACAACAAAAAACACATCAACTGATGTTGTAGGGTCAACGGCAATGCTACCAATTGAAAATATTGAAGCAAATCCTTTTAATCCAAGAACAAATTTTGAAAAGGAGGCATTAGAAGAATTAAGTCAATCTATTGCAATTCATGGGATTATACAGCCGTTAACAGTTAGAAAATTAGGAAGAGATAAATACCAATTAATTTCAGGTGAACGTCGTTTTAGAGCTTCACAATTAGCTGGTTTAACCGAAGTCCCTGCTTATATAAGAATAGCAAATGATCAATCGATGTTAGAAATGGCATTGGTGGAAAATATTCAGAGAGAAGATTTAAATTCAATTGAAGTTGCGATTTCTTACCAACGATTAATTGATGAATGTTCATTAACTCAAGATCAACTCAGTCAAAAAATTTCTAAAAGTCGTTCAAGTATTACAAATCATATTCGATTATTGAAATTACCTGCTGATATTCAAGCTGGTGTAAGAGATAATTTGATTTCTATGGGCCACGCTAGAGCTTTAGTTTCTGCTGGAGATGAATCTTTGCAATTAGCTATTTTTAATAAAATATTACTTGAAAGTTTGTCAGTAAGAGATGTAGAGATTCTGATTAGACAAGGGCATTTAAAACCTGAAAATAGTGAGGATATTGAAGATAAAAAAAATAAAAAGACCACTATAGAAACCGAATTATCTGGTGTTCAAGCTATTTTTAAAGAACATTTAACCGATAAATTAGCTTCAAAAATAGAAGTTAGTAAAACAGTTAATGGAGCAGGGAAAATTATAATTAATTTCAATTCGGAAGTTGATTTTAATCGCATTATCGAAATTTTAAATAAATAATGAAACTGCGTTTACTAATCGCACTTCTATTATTTAGTAAACTTTTGTTTTCACAAGAGAAAGACAGTCTTGCTCTAGATTCCATTCCACAACATTCTATAAAAAAAGCCGTAATATTTTCTACTATACTCCCTTCCTCTGGACAGATTTATAATTCATTCAATATGGAAAAAGGGACTAAAGGAAAAAATAAAGTTTTTTGGAAAGTACCATTGATTTATACAGCACTGGGGGCAACAGGTTTTTTATTAATAAAAAACCAAAATTCACAACATTCAATTAAAACAGAATTCAAGGATAGATATATAACTAATTCTACTTCATTAAATGAGAATTGGAAAAATTATGACTCATTAGGATTAGTTTCACTTTATAATAAGTATTCTACTAGAAGAGATTTATCCATTTTATCATTTGGCGCTATTTATTTAATTCAAATAATAGATGCCGGAATTGAAGCTCATTTTGTGAAATTTGACTTATCTGAAGACTTAACTTTTCAAATCAGACCTAAGTTTTACAACTATTCTTCTTATGGTTTAGGATTAAGTTTTAATTTTCACGAAAAGAATAGGTTAACAGACTTTAAATTCTAATTTTGTTCAACTCAATAAAAAAGTATGAATATAGCACTTATTGGATATGGTAAAATGGGAAAGGCAATTGAAAAAATTGCTGAAGAACGTGGTCATAAAATTGTATTAATTTGCAACAGTGAAGTTGGTGTAACTCATGCAGATTTCACAAAAGTTGATCTTGCAATCGAATTCACGCAACCTAATTTGGCTGTAAATCATATTGAATTTTGCTTGGAGAATAAAATCCCGATTGTAGTAGGCACTACTGGATGGAATGACAAACTCGTAGATGTAGAGAAAAAAGTTGAAGTACTAAATGGAAGCCTATTACATGCGTCGAATTTTAGTATTGGTGTAAATATTTTTTTTGAATTAAATAAAAAATTAGCTGAATTAATGTCTGGTAAAAATGGATATTCAGCATCAATTGAGGAAATCCATCATATTCAAAAATTAGATTCACCTAGTGGAACTGCCATAGTATTAGCAGATGGTGTTTTAGAAAAAAATGACGACTATATTTCTTGGGTCTTAGGAAAAGATGAAGTTCCTTACACAAATCCAAATCAACTTTCTTTAACTTCATTCAGACAACCGGATGTTCCGGGTACTCATAGTGTGAAATATACTTCAACTATTGATACAATTGAAATTACACATGAAGCTCATAACCGAAAAGGTTTTGCTTTAGGAGCTGTAATTGCTGCAGAATGGCTTTTAGATAAAAAAGGTACTTTCAAAATGAACGATGTTTTAAACTTTTAATATATGAATGCATTATATTTCTATTTATTTTTATTAGTTCACCCCTATTTTGCAATGTGGTGGAAAAGTTTCAATCAATCAGGACATAAGTCTTGGGAAGCTCTTGTTCCTGGATACAACTATTATATTGCTTTTAAAATTGGTTGTAAAAAACCTTGGTGGTCTTTGTTGCTCGTTTTTCCTGGTGTTCATTTAGTAATGTGGTCAGTTGTAAATACAAGCTATATACGTCGTTTTGGATATTTTTCATTAACCGACACTTTGCAAGGAATATTTTTTCCGTATATTATTCTAGCTAAAATAGCTATGTCTGAAAGCGATATCTTACCAGAAACAAATTGGATGAATGGTAAAGAAGTTCACGATAGAGCTTGGGGAGATCATTTAGCATTATTTCTCTCATTACCAATTATTGGGCACGCTATTGCACTTGGATTGAATGCTATTTCAAGAGAAAAACCTGGACATAAAACTAAAGTAAAAGAATGGGGCGATTCGATAATGTTTGCTTTAGTTGCTGCAAGTATTATTAGAACTTACGTATTTGAACCATTTCAAATACCAACTGGGTCAATGGAAAAAACTTTATTAGTAGGCGATTTTTTATTCGTAAATAAATTAGCTTATGGCCCTAAAGTACCTGTTACTCCATTATCTTTCCCATTAGTTCACAATACTATACCTTGGGTAACAGTAAAATCTTATTCGGGATTAGAAACTGTAAATTACACTCGCTTACCAGGACTTTCAAAAGTTACTAGAAATGATGTTGTGGTTTTCAATTACCCTTCTGGAGATACAGCTGTATATGACCCAAGAATGCCAGATGGTTTAATGGGGCACGATTATCATAAAATTTTAAACGAAGAGGCATTTTTTCTTTTTCAAAGCGATCCTCAAACTGGACAAAAATACCAAGTGGTTCAAAAATATTTTAACGATAGCCTTAACAAAGTTGGTACTCCAAACGAGACATTAGCAAATTCTCTTGCAAATGATTACTTGCTAAGTCAATTTATCACAAATATTTCCAAATGGAAAAAAAGTGCTAAAAAAATGCTTTCTGAAGAGAAAATTGCTCATCAAGGTCAGGCTATAATTAACCATTATGGATTAATCTATAGACCAGTAGATAAGCGTGAAAATTACATTAAAAGATGTGTTGCAATTGCTGGAGATTGGATAGAAATTAAAAAATCGGTCCTATATATAAATGATAAACCAGCTTTTGTTCCTGATTTTCAAAATCTTCAATATATTGTTTCAAACATCTCAACTATTTCAGATTCAAAAATGTTTGAGATGGGATTAGAAAAAGAACGAAATGATTATTACCCTGGTGAAGCTAATACTTGGGTAATGAATTTGACAAAATCACAATTGACACAATTAAAAAGATCAAATCCTAAAGCAACTTTTGATGTAAAAATTGAACCACAATATTCAGACACATCAAATTCAAAACCAACTGGCACACAAATGTTAATGAATCTAGGTATGTTTCCGAAAGATCCATACATAAATAATACGACTACAGATTTTACAAGATTTCAAATCCCAAGAAAAGGGCAAACTATTAATATTGATGGATCAAACATAGCTTGGTATAGAAGAATAATTACTGCATATGAAGGTCACGATTTAAAAGAGTCAAAAAACGGAATTTTTATAGATGGTAAAAAAGCTACAAGTTATACTTTTGGAATGAATTATTATTGGTTAATGGGAGATAATCGTTATAATTCAGCAGATTCAAGAGTTTGGGGATGTGTTCCAGAAGATCACGTTGTTGGTAGAGCTTCAATGGTTTGGTTTTCAAAAAGTGCTTACGCAGGAATTCGTTGGGAACGTTTGTTTAATATTATCAAGTAATAATTTATAATGATTTCAGTATTTCCAACTTCCTATTTTGGAAATATTAGTTACTATAGTTCTATTTTAAAACACGATAAAATAGTACTAGAAGCTAAAGAAAATTTTATTAAACAAACATTTAGAAATCGTTGTGAAATATTAACTGGAAATGGAGTTCAACAATTATCTATACCAGTTATTAAAAAAAATGGTTCAAAGACGAGTATAGATGAAGTTGAAATTTCATACGATACAGATTGGAGAAAAGATCATTGGAAAGCAATAGAAAGCGCTTATTCAAACTCCCCTTATTTTGACCATTATGGAATTGAAGTAAGAGAATTAATTTACTTTAACGAATCGAATTTATTAAAATTTAACGAAAATATTCATACTAGAATATGTAAATGGTTAGGTATTGACACTTCATTTTCTTATTCCAAGGAATATCTACTATTAAACTCAAATCGTTATAACTTCGAAATAAATCCAAATCTTAAAAAATATATTCAAGTATTTGGGAATCAAAGTTCATTTGAACCAAATATCTCTATACTAGATGCTGTATTTTGTTTAGGTCCAATGGCAAGAGTTCAAATTAATTGATAATTTATTTTAATCTAAAAAAACGGTTTTTAAACTAAATCGATTAAATAGATTTGGTTATTGACAAACAATCTGTTTATAAAACAAACAAACCCTTCTCTTTTAATGAGTAGTTAAGTTTAACTTTGAAAAAATATTAATTCAAGACTTTAAAAATGACAAAACTTTCACTAATTAGTGTAATCGCACTCTTCTTATTTCAAGCGTGTGCTCAAGAAACAAAAACTGGTCAAAAGAAAATCAATCTTCCAAAACATGAAAGTACATTTTCTTTGAATGATTATTTAAAAGAAAATAGTGATCTAGATAAAGAAGTAGAGGCAATTTTTGCAGCTTTAGATGATACTGCTATTGTAGCTCAATTAATAATGCCTGCAGTAGGAAAATATGGTCAAACAGAAGAATTAATAAAACAACACATCAAAGAAAGAGTTATAGGTGGGGTTTTGATGTTAAATGGAACAAAAGTTGGTTTCACAAAATTGATTCAACAGTTTGAAAAAATGAATGATAGTATTGGTAATATTCCTTTTTTATATTCTGCAGATGCTGAGCCAAGTTTAGTAAATAACAAAATTAAAGGTTCGACAATAGTTAAAAAAGCAAATGAAATTAAAACGATTGAAGAAGTTATGGCTTGTGCTAAAACAATTTCTACGGATTTAAATTCAATAGGTATCAATTACAATTTCTCCCCTGTTGTAGATATGTCTTCTAATTCAACTGTAGGTTATAGAGGTTTTGGATCAAATCCAGCAAATATTATTCCTTGGTCGAATGCATTTATACAAGAAACTCAAAATAAGAATATTATAGCAACAGCAAAACATTTTCCAGGTCATGGTTTGGTAACTGGTGACACTCACAAGTCGCTTCAAGTTATAGATGGTGAGTTAAAAGAAATTCACAACTATCCTGAATTGATTGAAAAAGGAGTTTTATCGATAATGGTTGCTCACATAGCAGTTAAAAACAACCCTAAATTTGACACAAAAGGATTACCTTCTACCCTTTCCGAAACAATTGTAAAACAATTATTAAGAGATAGTTTAGGGTTTAAAGGTTTAATAGTTACCGATGCAATGAATATGGGAGGTGTAGTTAGTGTACCTGAATCTGCTTATAAAGCTGTAAATGCTGGTTGCGATATATTACTAATGCCTGTTGATGCAAAAAAATCACATTCTGAACTATTAAAAAAATACAAATCTAATCCTGAGTTTAAAGCAAAAGTAAATGCTTCTGCAAAACGTATAATTAGAATGAAAGTGTGTGCAGGATTATTGAAAAAATAAACTAAACGTTAATTAAAATAAAAAGCTCAGGATAATAATTCTGAGCTTTTTTTGATATAAAATTGTACCTAAATAAAATAAGTTGATAACTATAAACCTATTTTAATTGGTAGCTAATTTATTTTTATTGTACAGAAATCATCTCTGCAACCGATTTTGCTTTTTCGACTAATTCTTTAACATCTTCTTTTCCAAACGCTAGTGCAACAGCCATTCTTCTATAAGGTCTTGTTGATGGTTTACCAAAAATTTTGAAATCTGTATTTGAAATAATTGCTGCTTTGTCTAATCCTTTAAAAATAGGAAGACTACTATTTTCTTTTTCTGCCAATATTACAGCACTAGCTCCATTTTTTTCAAGTACAACTTCCTTTATAGGAATACCTAAAATAGCTCTTGCATGCAATTCAAATTCAGATAAATTTTGAGTATTACCTAAAGTAACCATACCAGTATCATGAGGTCTAGGGGATAATTCTGAAAAATAAACACCATCTTTCGCTACAAAAAATTCTACTCCCCACAATCCTGATCCTCCTAAAGCTTTTGTAACATCAGCAGCCATTTGTTGCGCCTCTTTTAAATGTTGAGGATTCATAGGCATAGGTTGCCAACTTTCTTGATAATCTCCTCGTTCTTGTCGATGTCCTATAGGTGGACAAAACAAAGTATTACCATCATTTTGAGTTACAGTTAAAAGCGTTATTTCATATTCAAAATCTACAAAACCTTCTACTATTACCTCTAATAAATCTCCTCTTGAACCTTCTAAAGCATAATTCCAAGCTTTCTCAATATCAGCTTCTGATTTAATAACCGATTGTCCTTTACCAGAACTAGACATTAACGGCTTCACTACACATGGAATTCCAGTAACTTTTACACCTTCTTTTAATTCTTCATAAGAAGTTGCATATCTATATGTTGCTGTCTTAACTCCCACTTCTTTAGCAGCCAAATCTCTTATAGCTTTTCTATTCATCGTGAAATTCGCAGCTTTTGCACTAGGAACTACTTGAATTCCTTGTTTTTCGTAATCATAAAAACGTTCTGTACGAATAGCTTCTATTTCTGGAACTATAAAATCTGGTTTATGTTTAGATACAATTTCATCTAAAGCATTTCCATCCAACATATCTATAACTTCAAATTCGTGAGCAACTTGCATAGCTGGTGCGTTTGAGTAACTATCAACTGCAATTACATATTGACCTAAACGTTGGCAAGCAATAACAAACTCTCTTCCAAGTTCACCTGAACCTAATAAAAGTATCTTTTTTCTCATTTTGTAAAGATAATTTAAGAATTTTAATTTGAAAACAGAATACGATCTTTTTAATCAAAAAAGGGTGAAATGAAAACATAACTAATTTGAAAAAAATAAAAAATCTTTAAGTATTCTGATTTTCATCCTATTAAATTAATCTCTAAACTCAGAACTTAGCTTGATTATTTGAAATATTAAATGAATATAAAAAATAAAATATGGTTACTTATTCCAACTTTTGGGGCATTTTGTTTTGTTGTTTTATATATAGTTAGCACTTTTTTATATCCTGGTGGTTCTCAATTAAATACAAAATCAGAAGGATTCAGTTGGGCAAATAATTATTGGTGCAACCTTTTATATAAAAATGCTGTAAATGGGAAAAAAAATCCAGCGCGACCTTTTGCCCTAACTGGTATGATAATTCTATCTAGTACAATTTCATATTTTTGGTTTCTATTTCCGGTTCAAATAAAAACAACCAAATATAGAAGAATAATTATCCAAGTTTCGGGTTCACTTTCTATGATATTTGCTATGTTTTTATATACCGAAATACATGATGAAATGATTAATACGGCAGGTTTCTTTGGTGCCATAGCCTTCATTGGAACTTTTATAGGCTTATATCAAATAAAATGGTACGGTCTTTTTATTTTGGGAATAATAAACCTTACACTTTTATTATTGAATAGTTTTATTTACCACTTTGAAAATTTAATCGTTTATCTTCCAATTATTCAAAAAATTAGTTTTGCTACTTTTTTAATTTGGATTTGCTCTATCGATTTAATATTTTTTTTAACAAAAAAAACCAGTAAACATTAGTTAACTGGTTTCTAATTTTTGAATTATCCCTTAATTTTTAATTTTCAAAATGTCATTTACATCAACATTCCGCCGCAAACATTAATAGTTTGACCTGTAATATAAGCCGACATATCTGAACCTAAAAAGACTGTCAAATTAGCTACATCTTTTGGGGAACCACCTCTTTTTAAAGGAATTGATTTTCTCCATTCTTCAACAACATTCTGATCTAAAGCTGCTGTCATTTCTGTTTCGATAAACCCCGGAGCAATTGCATTGCAACGAATATTTCGTGAACCTAATTCTTGAGCAATTGATTTTGTAAAACCAATTAGTCCAGCTTTTGATGCTGCATAATTTGATTGACCTGCATTTCCACTAACACCTACTACTGAAGACATGTTAATAATAGAACCTTTTTTAGCCTTTAACATTGGACGTTGAACTGCTTTTGTTAAATTAAATACCGATTTTAAATTCGTATTCATCACTTCATCCCATTGCTCTTCAGTCATTCTCATCAAAAGTGTATCTCGCGTAATACCAGCATTATTAACTAAAACATCAATTGTACCAAAGGCTGCTACAACATCATCAACTAGAGTTTGAGCTTCATCATATTTTGCAGCATCAGATTTAAAACCTTTTGCAACTCCACCGTTTGCTGATAATTCAATTTCTAAAGCTTTTGCTTTTTCTTCTGATGATAAATAAGTAAATGCAACAATAGCTCCTTGTTTTACACATTCTTCAGCTATTGACTTACCAATTCCTCTTGAAGCACCAGTTATCAATATTACTTTATCTTGCAATAATTTCATTTTTCTAATTTTTATTAGCTCAAATATAGTCAATCATCTAAAAAGAATACTGGCAATTTTAACAATTTTATTGAGAGGCTTTTGTTAAAAGTTTTTTTAAGCTAATAACAACTATTTATATATTTAAAATAGTTTCTTAAATTCGAACCAAATACTTTATGAATGCTAGAATCAAATAAAAGTCAAATTCTATTAGCCCCACTTCAAGGGTTGACCGATTTTAGATTTAGAAATGCTTTCAATTTATATTTTAAAGGAATTGATCAGTATTACTCTCCTTGGATTTGTCTCTCTCATTCCAAAGAAATGAAAAAATCTCATATTATTGATGTTCAACCTAAAAACAACATTGGTTATAATGTCATTCCTCAAATAATGACAAATGATATAGATGATTTTATTTTTTTAGCAAATTATCTCACTGATTTAGGTCATAAAGAAATGAATTGGAATTTAGGCTGCCCATACCCAATGGTCGCAAAAAAAGGAATGGGGTCAGGTATGTTATGTCAACCATTAAAAGTAGTAGAAATACTTGAAAATGTTCTGCCGAAAATAAATATTAAAGTTTCAATGAAAATGAGACTTGGATATGAAAATAATACTGAAACTTCTGATCTAATTCCTCACTTAAATCAATTTCCTTTAACTGAAATAATAATACACGGACGAACTGCAAAACAAATGTATACAGGAAAAGTAGACCAAGATGCTTTTGAAAGGTGCTTAGAAAACTCAAAACATAGTATGGTTTATAATGGGGATATTACTACTTACATTCAACTTTCATTACTACAAGAAAAATTTCCAACTGTAAAAAAATGGATGATTGGTAGAGGAATTATAGCAAACCCTTTTTTACTAGAGATGATTGCTAATCAGAATGATCGATATCCTGAAAATTCAGCAGAACTTTTTATGAAATTTCACGATACTCTTTTATATAATTATGCTCAACAACTTTCTGGAGATAAGCATTTATTAATGAAGATGGAATCCTTTTGGGAGTACTTTTCAAAATCATTTAGTGATCCACACACAATTCTTAAAAGAGTTAAAAAAGCTAAAAATAAGAACATGTATGACGATGCTGTTGCTAGAAATTTAGCCGAAGGATTTGGTAGTTAATTTAATACCTCCATAGCTATTTCTATCTCTTCACTATAATCAAATTGAATATCTTCGTGTAATTTTTCAAGCGCTTTGTTTATTGAATTTATCTGCCTACTGTAAATATTATATATTACAGGATTTCTATTTATTGCCGTTTTATAAAATCTTAATTTTTCGCAAAAAAACAAAAGTAATTCAATTTCTGTCTTAGGATTTATAGAGAATTTTATATATTTTTTTAATAATCGTAAAATTCGTTGAATTGGTTTTTTCATTGTTTTCCAACTTCTTGAATCTAAACCTTTAAATTCTTCAACGATTTCTTCTTTAATTTTCTCAATATAGTTTTCTTCAAAATCACTTTCAAGTAACAAATAATGAACAAATTCTTTATTCTCTTTGTTAAATTTTATCAATTTATTCAATAGCTCAACCAAATCCTCTCTAGAAAGATGATTAAATTCCTTTTTCAACTCTGTAACGCTTGCAATTTTCATTTTAATAAAGGATTTAGTAAACTATTTTTCGATCGTTTAATTAATTATTTGTTCATTATTGGTACACTTATTGACAATTATCATTTAAGTCAAAACCTAGAAATTATGAAAACTAAAATGTCAACTTCGAAAGGTAATTCAAAAAATATAATTTTAATAAATAAGAAATCTTTTAATTTTGATTCCGCACTTTTAAACTTAGGAATTAAAGTTATACCTGCAAAAATTGAGGAAGCTCATAAATAAAATTATTAAATTAATAATCCATTCCTCCCCCATCGTTAACTGCTTTTTTATGGGGCATTTCTAATTTACCAAATTTATAGCTTACTGTGAAGTAAAATCTTCTAGTTAGCCATTTATATTCTGAAGTTTGAATAATTGAAGGTTGCACAACTCTAAAAGAAAAACCTTGTTTATCAAAAATATCTGTAACTCTAATACCAATTGACCATTTCCCTTCCTTTAAACTTTTTTCAGTTGAAAAATCTACCGAACCTCTTCGTTGTGCTTTTCCTTGAGCTGTTACCATAGGAGCTATGTAATTTACATTCAATTGCGCTGTCATACTCTTTTTCCAAAAATCAATCGAACTAATATATTTAAACCCCCAAGTAAAACCACTATTGTTGTAATTAAAATTAACCGTATTATCTGTGTATTTAATTCCACTTCCATTAACTGAAACAACATTTTTCCACCATTTAACAGGCTTATATATAGCGACAAGCTCTACTCCAACACTTTGACTTTTATCGATATTTGCAAATGTTACCGCTGAAGTATTATCCTCATTATAAATTTTAATTCTTTGAATTACATCAGAAGTCTGTCTAAAATATAAACTTGAAGTGACCGTTAATTTTGATTTTTCAATCGAATAACCAAGATCAAATGAATTTATATATTCAGGTTTTAAACTAGGATTTCCCATTCTTAAATTAAACGGATCAGAAAAATTAGTAAATGGATTCATATCGCTTGATGAAGCTCTATTTATTCTTCTACTATAGCTTAAACTCCATTCTGTATTTTGATTTTTATTGTATTTTATGTGACCAGATGGGTAAATATTAAAATAATTATTTAAAAACTTTTGATTACTCGAAACTAAATAAGGTGTCTGGATTGCTTGCTCTATTCTTACACCTACTTGGTATTTAATTTTACCTTTTTGTTGCCCGAAAATACCATAAGCAGCATAAACTTGCTCATTATATTTGTAAATAAAGTTTGCTAAGGTATCTGGATTAAACAAACTTGTGGTGGTATCTAACTTTTCAGATCGAGTATCAACTCCAAGATTTCTCACGATCGACTTAACTCCTGCCTCAAATCTAGAATTTGATTTTAAAAAAGTTCGAGAATAATCCATTTGAGCAGTCGAAACATTATTTTTTTCAAGATTAAACAAATTCTGATTTAAATCCATTTTTGAACTAGGGGTACCATCTAAATTTAAATATTTCTCATCATAAATACCTTTAATATTATCTGTTCCTAAAGATTGAGTAACATCTGTTGTTAGAGTTCCTTTATCATTTTTAAAATCAATTTTATAATTCAAATTTAAATCCATATTTTGTTGTGAAGTCGGATCTGAAGAAATCCTATTCCAAGTTTTAATCAAATTCGAATTACCATCATATAAATTATTTTTTAAATCTCCAGTTCTATTTCGGATTCCATCATTTCCAGTAACTGAAAATCCAATTGTTTGATTTGATTTAACGTAAAAATCTGTTCCAAAACGAATTGTATGACCAGTATTTAAATCACCACCTGTTCTATTTTGATCTAAAAGAGAAGTCACATTATTACTTGTAATTTGCTCTAATTTTCCATAATTATTTCTATAGCCTTCACTATATCTATATGTATAATTTACATACGTATTCAATTTAGAATTTCTAAAGCTAAAACTAGCAGATCCATTAAATAAATTACCAGTTGCTCCTGTTGAACTAATCATTCCGTTAGTTCCTCTTAACTTATTCTTTTTCAATACCACATTAATAATTCCAGATGTTCCGTCTGGAGAATAACTTGCTGACGGATTTGTTATAATTTCTATCCTCTCAATCGAACTTGCTGGAATAGCATCTAATAAACTTTTACCATTTCCACCTGAAAAAGAACTAGGTCTTCCATCTATTAAAATTGTAACATTACCATCCCCTCTTAATGAAATTTTCCCATCTTGATCAACTCCAACAGATGGCACTTTATTTAAAACATCATTCGCAGTTCCTCCTTTCGAAGATAAATCTTCTGCAACATTGAAAACTTTTTTATCAATCCCCGTTTTAAAAATATCAAGTTTACCAATAACCTTTACTTCTTGTAAACCAATTTGATTTTCAGAGATCAAATTTATATCACCTAAATCGATTTTATTTTGCTGTTGAGAAATTGAGATATTATGAATAAATTTTGTTGAATAACCTAAAAAAAACAGTTTGACAATAAATTTCCCATTCGGTAATTTTGTTAATTCAATTTCACCCTTTTCATTCGAATAAATACCACTTACAATAGATGAATCTATAGCAGAAAGTAATTTTATTTGAACATATTCTAATGGTTTTAAACTTACAGAATCTTTAATTCGACCTTTTAAAACACCGACAAACGTTTCATTATCTTTAACAATTTGACTATGTATATCTAAAGGAAATAAAGAGCTAATTACTAGAAATAAAGCGAACTTAACTAGTTTTAATTTCATAATTTAAAGTGAATTTCTTATCTTATCCAATAAGTAACTTAACTGCTCTGCTTCATCATCTGTAAGGTTTTGAGGAAACAAATTTATTTTCTCCATCTTAACATCTATTTTCTGTAATAATTCTAAACCTTTTTCATTAATCTCAATAAAAACAGCTCTTCTATCATCATTACATTGAAACCTTTTAATTAAATCTTTCGAAACTAATTTATCCATTATTCTAGTTAAATTTGGGGATCTCTCAACCATTCTTTCTTTAACAGAATTTACACTTAAAGAATCTTTGGCACCTCTTAAAATTCTTAAAATATTAAATTGAGGCATCGTTAAATCGAATTCAAGCATAAAGGAATTCTGGAAATTAATAAAATAATTAGCAGTGAATCTTAGGTTGACAATTGCTTTTTGCTGAGGTGTTTTAAAATTAGTTTTTATAATTTCATCAATTTTCATACAACAAAGATAGTTACCTAGGTAATAGTTTCAAATTAAAATATCTAATAAACTTTAAAAATTAGATATTCAATCCTATTATTCGTGTAACTTTATTCATATATACTAGTATATTTGGAGTTAGAGTTACACGTTAATTTGAACTAGTAAATGAATATTAAATGAATCGTCTGATTTTAGTTGCTTTTCTATCTTTATTTTCAACTTGTTTATTATCTCAAGTAAAAGAGATGTTGCATGTAAAATCATTCTATTACGATATAGATAATTTTAGCTTAACATCTGAATCTATGGAAGTTCTAAAAGAATTTGTATATGAAATTAAAACTAAACCAATAGAAATTATTGAAATTGTTGGTTATGTAGAAAAAAATGGATCACCCGTTTATAATCAAATTAGATCTAAAAAAAGAATGAATTCAATTAAAGGATCTATAGATTCGGCTATAGTTATTCACCAGTATAAACCAACGAATTTAGATTATCCACCTTCATTTTTATATTCCTACACTGATGGATTTAATTGGAGGCGTGTTGATATAAAATATAGATACAAAGATCCAATTATACTACTACCTTCAAAAGACACTGAAAACGAAGATCCATTCAATACTAAAGTTATTTCACCTGAATTAATGTCTACAGAAAATTCAAAAATTTTAACAAACACAATTCAAATTGAAACTGAACTTATAGAAGATATATTAATTTCAAGTGAAAGTGAAACCAACATTTCATCTACATCGGATACAGCTCACTATAATCAGGTTGCTAAAATTTATGAATCTAAACAAAAACAAGAAAAAACATTTATTGAAAAAGATAAAATCAATCGAAGTAATAGTTTAGATTCTATTTCTAAAAATGAAATATCGATAGATAAAATTGATAATAAAATTAATAAAGAAATAATTGAAAACCCTCTTGATAATTCCGAAAAAATTTCAATTGAAGGAAAAACTCAAGATCAAATAGATAGAATAGTCATAAAAGAAAAATCCTCAACAAATAATAAACTAGGGGTAAAAAACCACCCCGATTTAGGAATGAGATTATCAAAAATACGAATTCAAGATTTGGATAAATCCATTATTTTATTAAATATGAATCTTGAATTTGTAGGAGATGAACCAATTATTACAGCTTCATCTTTGTTAGAGATGGATGACTTACTTAATTTCCTTTTAAAAAACAATTCAGTTGATGCATTTATAAGAGGTCATGTTTGCTGTGGAGACGAAATGCCTCTGAGTAAAAAAAGAGCTAAACATGTTTATAATGAATTAATTAGAAGAGGAGTTCAGGAAGATCGATTGAGATATCAAGGATTTAGTAATACATTATTAATGGTCTCACCAGAATTAACAGAAAGAGACAGAAGTAAAAACAGAAGAGTTGATATTATTTTTTCAAAAAACAATTCTAGAAGCAATGATCCTGTTATTATTAAAAAAGAAGAAGTGGAAAATAGCACTATTGAAGATACTGTAATTGAAAAAATTGATGAAAATCAAATGATTCAATTTGAAATGGATGAAGATGGAAATACCGAATTTAACACTTCAGGAAAATCTCAAAATCAAATAGATAATTTAATTGTAAGGGAAAAATCATCGAATAAAAATCCATCTAAATACAAGTTTATTGAAATGGATAAAAAACTCAGTAATATAAATGTCGAAAATTTAAAAAATTCGGTAGCCCTAGTTATTATGGGAGCGCAATTTGAAGGTATCGATCCAATTATAAACCAAAGTTCCATAAAAGAAATGGATGATTTATTTAATTTTTTAAATAAAAACAATCAAATAAATGCTTTTATTAGAGGTCATGTTTGTTGTGGTGATGATTTGAAACTAAGTAGAAAAAGAGCAAAATACGTTTATTCTGAATTAATAAAAAAAGGAATAGATGCTAAAAGATTGAGATTTCAAGGATTTAGTAATTCACTCTTATTAGTTAGTCCTGAGAAAACAGATGCCGATAGAGCAAAAAACAGACGTGTTGATGTAATATTTTCGGTGAAATCTGTTCAATCTGATAAATAAAGTTTGTATGACAAAAAGAAAATTTCAACTCATTTCATTCCATTCTTTTTCAGAAGATTCTAGATAGTTTTCATTTGTCAAATTTAGCATATCATCGATTTTTAAAATTTCAGGATATTGATTAGCATTTATTTTAAAGAATTTTTTTATTGATCCTATAAGTTGAATTTCCTCAAAATTTCTAGAATCAATTATTTTATAATACGCTTTTTCGTTAACTAATTTTCGATATTGAGGAAAGACTCTATCTTTGTTATTCATATTCTAATTTTAGAAAGGTAAAAAATACAAAAGTAAATTAAGTATATATGTTAAAAGTAGAAAAAGGAAAATATATTATTCAAGAATTAGAAAAATTATACCCCACTACACCTGTTCCTTTGGATCATACAGACTCATATACTTTACTTATATCTGTTTTATTATCCGCACAATGTACAGATGTTATGGTTAATAGGGTTACTCCTACTCTATTTAAACTAGCAAACAATCCATTTGACATGATAAAATTATCTCCCGATGAAATTCGTGAAATAATTAAACCATGTGGATTATCTCCAAAAAAATCGCGCGCAATTTATAATTTATCACACATTTTAATAGATAAATACAATGGTAATGTACCTGAAAATATGGAGTTACTAGAAGAGCTCCCAGGTGTTGGACATAAAACCGCTTCAGTAGTAATGTCTCAAGCATTTGGAGTTCCCGCATTTCCTGTTGATACTCACATACATCGATTACTTATAAGATGGGGAATTACAAAAGGTAAAAATGTAATTGAAACAGAAAAAGATGCTAAAAAACTTTTCCCTAAAAAACTTTGGAACAAACTTCATCTCCAAATAATATTCTATGGAAGAGAATACTCTCCTGCAAGGAATCCAAAATTTGAAAAAGATTTTATAACTAGAAATATAGGAACAAAAAAAGCTTTAGAAGAACTAAATCACTAATTAAAGCGTTGTTAAAATTAATAAAAATCAAAAAATTAAAATGAGATATAATTTATCCGAAATAACAGAATTAATTAAAAATAGACGAACAATTTATCCTGAGCAATTTAGTGATAGAAAAGTTCATAAAGAACAGATTGAATTGTTATTAAATAATGCTCAATGGGCACCCACACATGGAAATACTCAACCATGGAGATTTAAAGTTTTTACTGAAAAAGGAACTCAAAAATTAAGCGATTTTTTAGGGAAGACATATTTAGATGAAACAAAAAAAGAAGATCAAAATGATCTTAAATTAGCTAAATTAATAACTCGACCATTAAAATCTTCAGTAGTAATAGCTATTTGTATGGAAAGGCAAAAAGAAGAAAAAATACTTGAAATTGAAGAAATTGAAGCAGTTGCTTGTGCTATACAAAATCTACATTTATCTTGTACAGCTTATGGATTAGGTGGTTTTTGGGCAACACCAAAAATAATTTATAGTCAAAAAACAAATGCTTTTTTGGGTTTAGGAGAAAAAGACAAATGTCTAGGTTTATTTTATATTGGTTACCCTTCTATTGAATGGCCAAAGTCTCACAGAAAACCCCTAGAATATTCAACAGAATGGATTAATCAATAATTTCAAATCTACTATTAATTTTACTGATTCGTTTATAAATTTCATGAGATTATTTTTATCATTTATATTAGTTTTTATATCCATTTTTTCTTTTTCACAAAGAGAGAAATTTCCTTCTTATTTTGGAGTTCAAATCAGACCACTCTTCCCTACTTCTTTTGGTGGAAGTAAAGGTATCAATTTGGAAAGTGAAAATTTTTCTCTCAATTTAACTCAAACTTTAGGATATTCTTTTGGTGGAACAATTAGAAAAGGAATCACAAAATTAATTGCATTTGAGTCAGGATTAAATTTCACGCAACGAAATTATAATCTAACTATGTCATTAACAGATACAAATGTTTCTGTTAGCGATGACTTTTCATTCATAAGTTATGAAATCCCGATTAATGGATTGGTTTATATACAATTAGGGCAACAAATATTCATGAACACATCAATGGGTTTAGCATTAAGATTTAGTCCTACTGATATAAAAAAAATAACAGAAACAGGTGGTAGTCATTCTTTTACAAACTATGGTTATTATTCAAATAAAATAGGTCTAAATATCAATGCGAATATTGGTTTTGAATACAGAACTTCAAAATATGGTTTCTTTTATTTTGGAGGATCAATTTGCGTCCCTCTTAATCAAATAATAGACTTAAAATCAATTCATTATGTATCTAAACAAACGCATTCTACCTTATTATTTGGAAAAGTAGAAGGTAATTATTTATCGCTTGATTTGAAATATTTTTTTCCAACAATAAGAACACAGGGAGAGCAACCTTTAAAAGGACCAATTGAATAAATAAAACACTATGAACATTGAATCTATAGTAAAGAAATTAAATTTACTTCCTCATCCAGAAGGTGGATTTTATTCGGAAATATACCGATCTGAAATAACAATTCCTGGCAAGGATAGAAAATTAATGACATCAATCTATTTTTTATTGACATCAGAAAATGTATCAAAATTTCACAGAATTAAAAGTGATGAATTGTGGTTTTTCCACGACGGTAGCCCTTTATTAGTTCATACTTTAAATGAAAATGGTCATATTCAAACTAAAGTAGGAAATAATATATTTGAAAATGAAACTCCCTATTTTTTAGTGCCGAAAGATACAATATTTGGATCATCCGTATTTGATGATAATTCATATTCACTAGTTTCATGTGTTGTTTCGCCTGGATTTGAGTTTTCTGATTTTGAATTATTCTCTTTCAACGATCTAATTAAAATTTTCCCTTTAAATGAAGAGATTGTTAGAAAACTAACCTAAATCAATTTAAATTAAAGTTCTAAAATACAATAGAATAAACGAATAATAAACTCATCAAACTGAAACGAATCGGAAGTCTTTTAACTTTGTAGAAGTGGCTTTAATCTAAATTGATTATATTTGAAACATGAAGTTTGTATATCCTCAATTTCTTTGGGCTTTTGGTGTACTGATAATACCAATAATAATTCATTTGTTCAATTTTAGAAAGTATAAAACACTATACTTTTCTACCTTAAAGTTTATTCAATTTGTGGATCAACAAACTCGATCTACACAAAAACTTAAACATCTACTAATCCTTATTTCTCGAATATTATTTTTTTCATTTTTAGTAATTTCATTTGCACAACCTTATATCCCAATTTCTTCCGATTCTTCAAAAGGTGGAAAACCTATAATCGCCATTTACATAGATAATTCATTTTCTATGTCTATGAAAGGAACTGAAGGTGAATTGATTTCTGAAGCTAGAGAAATGGCAAGAAAAATCATCACTGATGCCAATCTAGATACCCGATTTATTTTAGTTACAAATGAAATGAGTGGAATTGAACAACGTGTTGTTTCAAAGCTTGACGCATTAGAAAGACTAGATAAAATTGATATTAGTCCAATTTCTAGAAATATTTCAACGATTATTGAATGGGAGAAAAATACAATTAAAAAAGAACATGAAACAAACAATAAAATTGGAAATCAACAATTTATAATTCTATCCGATTTTCAAAAAAACAGTACTGATTTATCAAAATTAAAAAGTGATCAAGAATCTTACTATTATCCTATCAAGTTAACTCCTCAAGAATCATCAAATATATTAATAGACTCTGTTTGGTTTTCGTCACCTATACAAAAAATTGGAGAAAATAATGAGTTAAATGTTCGAGTTAAAAATTTCAGTAAAAATAATAGTACAAACACTGAATTACATTTAGAAATAGGTAATATCAAACGAGATGTTTTTATTGATGTGAAAGCAAATGATAACATAATAACTACAATTAATTTTATTGAATCTAAAGCAGGATTTAAAAGAGGAAAAGTAAGTGTGAATGACAAGCAATTTTATTACGATGATGAATATTTCTTTAGCTATTTAGTTTCAAAAAAATCAGAAATTTTAATTATAAATGGAGAAAATTCTATAAATAATATTTCATTAGTTTATAGTTTAGATAATTTTTATCAAGTTACTGAAGTCAATCAATCTAGTTTAACATCAGAATATTTAAAAAACAAAGACCTAGTAGTAATAAATGGCAGTAAAGAAATAACATCCGGATTAGCAGATGAGCTATATGATTACGCTTCAAATGGTGGCTCATTAGCTTTATTTCCTGGAGAAGACATTGAACCAAATAATAGTGGGTGGAATACTTTTTTAAATTCACTAAAAATGCCTTCTCTTGGAAATTCTTTTACTGAAGGAGTGAAAATTAAAAACTTAAATTTTGATGATGACTTTTTTAAATCAGTTTTTGAGAAAAATCCAGGAAAACTAAATTTACCTACAATCGCAAAAGCATATAAATCAAATACTACAACAAAAACACATTCTATAGGATTGATTCAACTTCAAAATGGTTCTCCATTATATAGCAGATCATTAAGTAATTTCAATGTGTTTTTATTCTCAAGTTCACTTTCACCTAATTATGGAAGTTTTTCTTCAAACGCACTTTTCAGTACTATTTTATTAAGAACCGCTGAATTAAGCAAACGTAAAACACCTATTTCATTGACAATTGGGGAAGATTCTAAATTTCCTATTTACTCAAAGTCAAAAAGTGAATTACCAATTCATATTAAAAATGATGAAATAGATTTTATACCATTAATAATTCAAAAAGAAACAATTTCATACCTTTCTTTAGGAGGTTTAGAAGTAATAGAAAAATTAAAGTCAGGTACTTACCAAATTATTGATGAATCACCTAAAGGTTTTATATCACTGAATTACAATAGAATAGAATCTAATATTAGCTACCTCACTCCTACTGAAATTAATACTATGTTCGAAAATCAAGGTATAAAGCATATTTTATTTTCTGAAATTTCTGAAGGACAAACATTAACGAAAGTTGATTTAAAAAAACCTTATGAATACTGGAAATTATTTTTAATTTTTGCACTTTTATTTTTGATTATTGAAATGGTACTATTAAAATTTTGGAAAAAATAATTAGAGGAAAATATATTAAACATGAAAATTCTTATTAAAAAGGCTATAATTGTTGATTCTAATTCATCTTTTGATGGAAAAAAAATGGACTTATTAATTGAAAATGGAATCATTACAAAAATAAGCGAAACAATAGTAAATAGTGAAGCAAAAATAATTGAAAGTGAAAATCTTCATGTTTCTCAAGGTTGGGTAGATCTAAAAGCAAGTTTTTGTGACCCTGGAGAGGAACATAAGGAAACTATAGAAACTGGACTTCAAGCAGCAGCTTTCGGAGGATATACACATGTTGCAATCTTACCATCAACAAACCCTGTTATTGATGGTAAATCTCAAATTTATTACGCCTTAAAAAAAGCAGAAAATGAAATTACAAATCTTCATGTTTTAGGAGCGATTACTGAAAAAATGGAAGGGCATAATCTTTCAGAAATGTTTGACATGTATCAATCTGGAGTTCGCTTATTTACTGATGATTTAGTCCCTGTTAATTCAGGAATTATGTACAGAGCTTTGCTATATAGTAAGAATTTTGGTGGTAAAATAATTGCATTTTCTCGTGATAATTCAATGGCAGGAAATGGTATTGTAAATGAAGGGGAAGCATCTACAAAAACTGGATTAAAAGCGGACCCTACTATTGCCGAAATAATACAAGTAGAAAGAAATATTAGACTTTTGGAATACACAGAAGGAACAATACACTTAACGGGAATATCATGTGCTGAAAGTGTAAATTTAATTCGAGAAGCTAAGAAAAAAGGATTGTCGATTACTTCAGATGTTCACGCTTCTCATTTAGTATTTAATGAAAAAGATGTTCTTGATTTTGATTCAAATTTCAAATTAATGCCTCCTTTAAGAAGAGAATCTGATAGGATTGCACTTTGGGAAGGACTTAAAGATGGAACAATTGACACAATTGTTTCAGATCACAGACCTTACGACAAAGAGGAAAAAGATGTTGAGTTTGATAACGCATCATTCGGAAACATTTCTCTTCAAACTGTTTTTAGCTCATTAAAAAATGCGAAAGAATTTGATTTACACACTGTTTTAAAAGCATTAACAATAAATGCTAGAAATATTTTAGGAATTGAAAATTCACCTATAAATGAAAATTCAGTTGCTGATTTAACAGTTTTTGACCCTAATAAAAAATGGGTTTTCAAAAAATCAGATGTTATTTCATCTACAACAAACTCACCTTTTATTGATACTGAATTAACAGGTAATGTTATAGCAATCATAAATAACGGTAACTTAGCAATAAAAGATTAAAGGAATGCCGAAGAAGCGCTCATTCATAAAACAGTTTTGGAAGGATAAAAAAATGGTTGGTTCGGTTCGTCCAAGCTCTCGTTTTTTGGCTGAAAAAATGTTGAAAAACATAGACTTTAAAAATGATAAAATCATAATCGAACTTGGTCCTGGAACTGGCGTTTTCACTGATTTAATCATAGAAAGAATGTCACCTGATGCTAAATTATTAGTATTTGAATTAAATAAAACTTTCATTCGAAATCTTAAAAAAAAGATAAAAGATGAAAGAGTAATATTAATTAACGACAGTGCTGAAAAAATCAAAGAATATTTAGAAATTAATAATTTAAATAAAGCAGATATTATTCTTTCATCTCTTCCATTATCAAATTTCCCTTTAAAATTAAAAGAAACTATCATTGAGAATTCTCATCAAGCTCTTCATGATTCTGGTAAATTTATTCAGTTTCAATATTCACTGAATTCAAAGAAAATGTTTAAATCAATTTTTAATCGTGTTTCAATAACTTTTACACTATTAAATTTTCCGCCAGCATTTGTTTATACATGTGAAAAGAAATAATTTTATTCTAAGAAAATAGAAAGTGTTTTTCTAAAAATCCAAAAAAATGCAAGTAATACTAAGTCAACTAGAAATAGATCAGAAAATCACTCGATTGGCTCATCAAATAATTGAAAATACTTTTGAACAAGAAACACTTTACATTGGTGGAATTTGTGGTAATGGTATTCAATTAGCAGAAAAAATAAAGGAAATTATTTTAAATCATTCTTCTCAAAAAATTATTGTTTTTGAAATTACATTAAATAAATCAGAGCCTTGGTCAGAACCTATTTCATTATCTGTTCCCCAAGAGACTTTAAAAAATGGATATATATTATTAGTTGATGATGTAATTAATTCAGGTAAAACAATGCAATATGCGTTGGTTAAATTACTTGAACAAGCAACTAAAGCAATAAAAACTGTTGCTTTAGTTGATAGACAGCACAGAAGATATCCTATTAAAGCAGACTTTGTTGGAATAAGTTTATCAACAACTTTGAAAGAAAGAGTTGAAGTAGAACTTTCTGATAAAAATTCACATGCATTTTTAAAATAATTCTTTAAAAAACAATTCAAATGAAAAAAACAACCGAATCTTCTTCAGTTTATAATTCACTTGAGACTATGTCTACATTGGATTTATTGTCTAATATGAATAATGAAGATAAGTCTGTTCCATTAGCAATTGAAAAGGAAATTCCAAAAATTCATTTATTCATTGACACGTGTTTTGCACGTATGAAAAATGGAGGTAGATTGTTTTACATTGGAGCTGGAACAAGCGGAAGATTAGGAATTGTTGATGCAAGTGAATGTCCACCAACTTTTGGTGTTGCTCAAGGTGTTGTTGTAGGAATAATAGCTGGTGGGGATTCAGCAATTCGAAAAGCTGTTGAATTTGCTGAAGACGATACTGAACAAGGCTGGATAGATTTACAAAATTATTCAATTAACCCTAATGATACTTTAGTTGGAATTGCAGCTTCTGGAAGTACACCCTATGTATTAGGAGCTATCGAAAAAGCGAAAGAAATGGGTGTTTTAACTGCAGGAATATCATGTAATCCAGATAGTCCACTTTCATTATCAGTAGACTTTCCTATAACACCTGAAGTTGGACCTGAGTTTGTGACAGGAAGCACTCGAATGAAATCTGGAACTGCTCAAAAATTAGTTCTAAATATGATTTCAACATCTCTAATGATAAAACTTGGTCATGTAAAAGGAAACCGAATGGTAGATATGCAACTGAGCAACAACAAATTAATTGATCGAGGTGTAAGAATGATTTTAGAAGTTTTGGATATTTCTTACGAAGAAGCTGAAGAATTACTTAAGGTAAATGGAAGTGTGAGAAAATCAATTGAAAGCTACAAAGCTTAGCAATTTATCATTCTTTTTTAATCCATCCAAAAACATGAACATCTGAAAAATTATCAGGATTAATTGCTGATGTGCTTTTTTTAGATTTTAAAGGGACTTCATAAAATAATACGTAATTCCATTTTCTATTTGAAAATAAAACTTTATAAGGAGCTTTCTCAGGATAAAATGCAATTATATTTTCATTCAAAAAATTTCCTGTTTTTTTAGAAGGTTTATTTGAAGAACATCGAAGTTTTGTTTCTTTCGTTAAATAATGAAATTTAATATCATAATGAACAGATTTAGGAATAAAAATTGATTTCAAAATTTCAGTGTTTCCTATAAAATATTTTTTTCTAAGTTTAATTTTTCCATTTAGAACTCTTATCATATCTATGTTATTACTTTTAGAAGAACAACAAGGAAATTTATGATGAAATAAAACTAATTCTTTTGTGTTTTTATGAATTTTATAAGCGAAAATAGCTCCCGATTCCCTGTAAATTAACTTGAATTGATTATTCTTTTTTACATATAATTCTGTGAGACTATATAAATCAGGTTTTCCTGAAGGATTTGAAAGAAATAGGAGCTCATTTATTTTATCGTTATTTAAATCTATAAAATGCCAATTCATTTTATTTTTTGACCAATAAAATTCAAAATCAGCATCTGTGTCATATGCTCTTGTATATTCATGATCTAAAAAATCTTTATTAAATAAAATTTCAATATTCTCCTTTAGATTTTCAGATTCATTATAAATTTTAGTTAAATCTGTTTTTCCATTATTTACAAATGTAAGCGAATTGATTTCAATCGAATTAACATTTGAAAATGATAAATTTGCTGAAATTAAAGAAATAAGTATAAATAAATGTTTCATAAATAAAAAAAGGGGGACGAATCCCCCCCCCTTAAATTTTTAAATAATAAATTATTTTGCTTTCGTTTTTTTAGGCTTTTCAATTGTAACTTTTAGTTCTTGTTGACCTTCTTCAATATCAAGTAGAATTTTGTCTCCTTCACTTAAACTAGCCTTTACAATTTGCTCTGCTAATGGATCTTCAATATATTTTTGAATAGCACGTTTCAATGGACGAGCACCAAATTTTTCATCGTAACCTTTGTCGCATATGAAATCTTTTGCTTTTTCAGTCATTTCAATTGAATAACCAAGATTTCTAATTCTTCCGTATAATTTGGCCAATTCTAAATCAATAATTTTATGAATATCCTCACGTTTTAACGAATGAAAAATAATCATATCATCTACACGATTTAAGAACTCTGGAGCAAAAGCTTTACGAAGAGCATTTTGAATAACTACTTTTGAATTTTCTACAACTTGATCAGCTTGAGATTTAGTTCCAAAACCAACACCTGTTCCAAATTCAGCCAATTGACGAGCCCCAATATTTGATGTCATTATGATGATCGTATTTTTAAAATCTATCTTACGACCTAAACCATCTGTCATATGTCCGTCATCTAAAACTTGTAACAACAAGTTAAATACATCAGGATGTGCTTTTTCTATTTCATCTAATAATACTATAGAGTATGGTTTTCTTCTAACTTTTTCAGTTAATTGACCACCTTCTTCATAACCAACATATCCCGGAGGAGCTCCTACCAAACGTGAGATAGAGAATTTCTCCATAAATTCAGACATATCTATTCGAATCAAAGAATCTTCTGAATCAAATAAATATTTAGAAAGAACTTTTGCTAATTGTGTTTTACCAACACCAGTAGGCCCTAGGAAAAAGAAAGACCCGATTGGCTTATTTGGATCTTTTAAACCAGCCCTACTTCTTTGAATAGCTTTAACAACTTTCAATACAGCTTCATCTTGACCGATAACTTTACCTGTTAATTCAGCTGCCATATTTGCAAGTTTACCACTTTCTCCAGCTGTAATTTTAGTAACAGGGATTCCACACATCATAGAAACTACTTCAGCTACATTTTCTTCAGTAACTAAAACTCTATTTGATTTAGATTCATCATCCCATTTTTTATTAGCAACTTCTAATTGCTCTTGAAGTTTACGCTCATTATCTCTTAATTCCGCAGCTTTTTCATACTGTTGAGACTTGATAACTTCATTTTTTAAATCCTTTAATTCTTCAATGCTTTTTTCAATTGAAGTAATTTCTGAAGGAACATTAATATTTGTTATATGAACTCTAGATCCAACTTCATCCATAGCATCAATCGCTTTGTCAGGAAGATGTCTGTCAGTGATATATCTCTCTGTCAATTTGACACAAGCTTCAATAGCCTCTGGAGTATAAGTTACAGAATGATGCGCTTCATAACGCTCTTTTATATTATTTAAAATCTGAATAGTCTCTTCTTCAGTTGTTGGTTCTATCAATACTTTTTGGAAACGACGAACTAATGCTCCATCTTTCTCTATATATTGGCGGTATTCATCAAGTGTTGTTGCACCAATTGCTTGTAACTCACCTCTAGCTAAAGCTGGTTTAAACATATTAGCAGCATCTAAAGATCCACTTGCACCGCCAGCCCCTATAATGGTATGAATTTCATCAATGAATAAAATAATATCGGGATTTTTTTCAATCTCCTGCATTACAGCCTTCATTCTTTCTTCAAACTGACCTCTATATTTAGTACCAGCAACTAGAGAAGCTAAATCAAGAGAAACAACTCTTTTGTTAAATAGTACCCTTGAAACTTTTCTTTGAACAATTCTTAAAGCCAAACCTTCAGCAACTGCACTTTTCCCAACTCCAGGTTCACCAATTAAAATTGGATTATTTTTCTTTCTTCTTGAAAGAATTTGACTTACACGTTCTATTTCTTTATCACGACCAACAATAGGATCTAATTTTCCCATTTCTGCCATTTTAGTCAAATCACGACCGAAATTATCTAAAACAGGAGTCTTAGACTTCGGGTCAGTTGGTTTCTTTTGAGCTGCAAAAGATTCGCTCTCTTCTTCTGATCCACCAGGAAATTCAGCTCTAGGGGTTGTTTTTTCGTCTCTCATATTTTCTAATTCGTCTTTCACATTATCATAAATCACTCCATACTTATTTAATATTCTGCAAGCAACATTATCTTCATCCTTTAAAATTGACAATAACAAATGTTCTGTACCAATCATTGGACTTTTAAATAATTTAGCTTCTAAATAAGTAAATTTCAATACTTTTTCTGCCTGCTTCACTAATGGTATATTCGTCATAGAAGGATTTGACTTCTTTGTAGACTTAGTAATACTTTTTTCCACTTCATCTCTAACATTAACCAAATCTAAATGAAACTCTTTTAATATTTTTATTGCAGTACCATCCCCTTCTCTTAATAAACCTAATAGCAAATGCTCAACACCTATAAAATCGTTACCTAAACGCAACGCTTCCTCACGACTAAAACTAATCACATCTTTTACTCTTGGTGAAAATTTTGCTTCCATACGCTTAACATTAAACTTGCTACTAATTAAACACTAATTAACAGATTACAAATATAAAACTAATAAAATGTTAACAACTTCCAATAATAAGCAATTTTCCACAGATTTTTGTTAGTAAAAATGGAAAACTACTCTAATCAACTAGGTTTATTATAACTACTTTCGTTGCTTGAAATAACTTCGTACAAATACTGTGCTCTAAAAAATAAAAGTGACAATATGGCTGATGGTGAAAGAATAATCCAGATTAATATTGAAGATGAAATGAAATCTGCTTACATTGATTATGCAATGTCAGTTATCGTTTCACGTGCCCTTCCTGATGCGCGAGATGGTTTAAAACCAGTTCATAGACGTGTGTTATATGGTATGCAAGATTTAGGTTTACAATCTAATCGTCCTCATAAAAAATCAGCAAGAATTGTTGGTGAAGTACTTGGAAAGTATCATCCACATGGTGACACATCTGTTTATGACGCTATGGTAAGGATGGCGCAACCATGGTCTTTACGCTATCCTTTAGTAGATGGGCAGGGTAACTTTGGTTCTGTCGATGGAGATAGTCCAGCAGCTATGCGTTATACTGAAGCAAGATTGAAAAAGATTGCTGAAGAAATGTTAGAAGATCTTGACAAAGAAACAGTTGATTTCACACCTAACTTTGATGAGAGTTTATCAGAACCTTCTGTAATGCCTTCTAAAATACCTGCCCTTCTTATGAATGGTGCAAGTGGTATTGCTGTTGGTATGGCTACAAATATGGCTCCTCATAATTTATCAGAAATTATTGATGGTACAATAGCTTATGTTAACAATCAAGATATTGAAATTGAAGAATTATTACAACATGTAAAAGCACCTGATTTCCCTACAGGTGGTATAATTTACGGATACGAAGGTGTTCGCGACGCGTTATTAACGGGTCGTGGAAGAATAGTAATGCGTGCAAAAGCAGAAATCGAAGAAGTTGGAGGGAGAGAACAAATAATTGTAACTGAAATTCCATACCAAGTTAACAAAGCTGATATGATCAAGAAAACAGCTGACTTGGTTAATGATAAAAAAATTGAAGGTATTTCTGATATTAGAGATGAATCTGATAGAAATGGAATGCGTATCGTTTATGAATTAAAACGTGACGCAATACCAAATGTAGTCTTAAATAAATTATTTAAATTTACAGCTCTACAAACTTCATTTTCAGTTAATAACATCTGTCTAGTTGATGGTAAGCCACAATTGTTAAACTTAAAGCAATTGATAGCTGTATTTGTTGATTTCAGACATGAGGTTATTAATAGACGTACTATTTTTGAATTAAGAAAAGCAGAAGAAAGAGCACATATATTAGAAGGTTTAATTATTGCTTCCGACAATATTGACGAAGTGATACAAATCATAAGAGCTTCTAAAAGCCCTGAAGAAGCACGTGAAAATTTAATAGCACGTTTTGCTTTATCAGATATTCAATCTAGAGCAATTGTTGAAATGCGTCTTCGTCATTTAACAGGACTAGAGCAAGATAAATTAAGAGCTGAATTTAACGATTTAATGCTTTTAATAACTGACTTAAAAGATATTCTTGCACGTGTTGAACGTAGAATGCAAATTATAATTGACGAATTAACTGTAATTAAAGAAAAATATGGTGATGCTCGTCGTTCTATAATTGAATATTCTGCTACAGAAATGAGAATGGAAGATTTAATTGCTGACGAAGAAGTAATTATAACTATTTCTCATGCTGGATATATTAAACGTACTAGTTTAACTGAATTTAAAGTTCAAAACAGAGGTGGAATGGGATCAAAAGGTTCTACCACTAGAGATAAAGATTTCTTAGAGCAATTATTCGTTGCTACAAATCACAATTACTTATTGATATTTACAGAAAAAGGAAGATGTTTTTGGATGCGTGTTTATGAAATTCCTGAAGGAAGTAAAACTGCAAAAGGTAGAGCAATTCAAAACTTATTAAATATTGAACAAGATGATAAAGTTAAAGCTTATGTCAAAGTTCAAGATTTAACAGATAAAGAATATGTTGAGAATAACTTCATAATAATGTGTACTAAACAAGGAATCATTAAGAAAACTTCTTTAGCTGCCTACTCTCGACCAAGAACAAATGGTATAAATGCTATTTCAATTCGTGAAAACGATGAATTATTAGAAGCTAAATTAACTAATGGTTCTCATGAAATCGTTTTAGCAACTACAAACGGAAGAGCTATTCGTTTCAATGAATCTAAAGTTAGACCAATGGGTAGAAATGCTTCAGGAGTTCGTGGAGTTACGTTGACTTCTGAAACAGATGAAGTTATAGGAATGATCTGTGCAGAAGATATCCACTCAACAATTTTAGTAGTATCCGAAAAAGGATATGGGAAACGAACTTATCTAAATGATCCTGAAGATAATGAACCTGTTTATAGAGTTACTAATCGTGGAGGAAAAGGTGTTAAAACTTTAAATATCACGGATAAAACAGGTCCTTTACTTGCTATTAAAAACGTATCGAATGAAGATGATTTAATGATTATTACAAAATCAGGAATTACAATTCGTATGCACGTGGACACTTTAAGAACAATGGGTAGAGCTGCGCAAGGAGTTCGTTTAATAAATCTTAAAGGTACTGCAGCAATTGCAGCTGTAGCAAGAGTTCCAAGAAGTGAAGATGAGGAAGAAATTGAATTTGATGAAGAAGGAAATCCAATAGTACCAATTATTGATATAGATAACGGCACAGATATTGAGAATGAATTACCAACTGATTCTGATGAAACTGAAAGTGATTCTGTGGAATAATTAATATGATTGCATCTAATTGAAAACGAAAAGTATGAAAAACAATTTAATAAAATCAACTCTTTTAGTTGGGACTATTCTTGTGTCGAATATTTCTATTTCTCAAAAAAAGAATGAAACTTCGGCTGCTGTAGCGTATAAGAACACTTATTCATCTGCAATTTCAAATAATAATTTACCAGGAGCTAAAAAAGCTTTAGCTGATGCTAAACGATATATAGATGAAGCTGCTGCGAATATTGAGACAAAGGAAAGCCCCAAAACTCAAATGTTAAAAGGTAGTATTTATTCAACTATTTATTTACTAGGAACTGATTTAAAAGATACCTCCTTATTAAATAGTGTTGGACCTTCAGCTTTGCATATTGCAGCTATTTCATTCAAAACTGGCTACAATATCAATGATAAATTCAAAAGTGATATCAAAGATGTTGTTATTGAAAAACATACTGCTATAGAATCATTATCTATGGCGTTTTACAATAGTAACAATTTCAAAGAAGCGGCTGAAATGTACACTAATCAAGTTGAATTGTATGACGCTATAAACTTGTTAGATACAAATTCTCTCTTCAATTCTGCCTTATGTTATGATAAATCAGGTGACAATGCTAATGCAGCTTTAACATTTGAAAGACTAGCAAAATCAGGTTATAAAGGTGCTTTAACGTATGCTTTAGCTTCAAATTCATATAGAAAAAACAAACAAATAGCAGAAGCAAAAGCAATTGTAGCTGAAGGAAGAATAAAGTATCCTCAAGACAAAGATATTTTATTAGAAGCAGTTAACACTTGTTTAGAAGGTAATGATCCACAAGGTGCAGAATCATTACTAACTGAAGCGATTTCAAAAGATCCTAAAAATAAGTTACTACACTTAACAATTGGATCTATTTATATCGATTTAAAACAAAATGAGAAAGCAGAAGCATCAATTAATAATGCTTTAGCAATAGATCCCGAGTATGAAGATGCTTTGTATCAATTGGGAGCACATCTTGTTACATGGGCAGGATCTTTAATTGCACAAACAAATAATCTAAAATACAATGATCCAAAACTAAAAACTTTAGAAAAACAAGCTATGGAGATATACAATAGAGCAATAACACCGCTTGAAAAATACATTGTAAAATCCCCAAATGACAAAAATGTATTAACTATACTTTCACAATTAAATAGAAGTATTGGTAATATGGAGAAATCTGATCAATACAAAGAAAGAGCTAAAGCGATTAAATAATTTTAATAAAAATAGTTTATTAAAAGGTTATCAAATTATTTGATAACCTTTTTTATTTAATAAATAAATTTTATTTGTAAAGTGAAAAATAAAATCATTAACTTTGTAAAGTATGGCTGTAAACTTTATTTTCATACGGCTAAATATTAATCACTTTCGAGATTTATAAAGTTACTCGAAATACAATTTAAAAAGCCAAATGGCAGAAAACAAAATTACAGGTCAAGGAAGTGCTGATTTCGATTGGGACGCATTATCATTAGATGGTTATTCTTTAGCACAACGTTCAGAATTATCTGATGTTTACGAAAACACATTAACTTCAATCAATGAGAAAGAAGTAATTGAAGGAACAGTTATCGCAATTACTAAAAGAGAAGTTGTTGTAAACATTGGTTTTAAATCTGAAGGAGTAATCCAAAACGGAGAATTCCGTTACAATCCAGATTTAGCTGTTGGAGACAAAGTAGACGTTTTTGTAGAATGTCAAGAAGACCGTTTTGGTCAATTGGTTATTTCTCACAAAACTGCTCGTATGCACAAAGCATGGATTCATGTTAATGATGTATTACGTACGGGTGAAGTTATTACTGGTTTCGTTAAATGTCGAACAAAAGGTGGTTTAATTGTTGATGTTTTTGGAATTGAAGCATTCTTGCCAGGTTCTCAAATTGACGTTAAACCAATTCGTGACTATGATGTTTACGTTGGTAAAAACATGGAATTCAAAGTTGTTAAAATCAACCAAGAATTTAGAAATGTTGTTGTTTCTCACAAAGCACTTATTGAGGCTGAATTAGAAGAACAGAAAAAATTAATTATCTCAGGTCTTGAAAAAGGTCAAGTATTAGAAGGTACAGTTAAAAACATTACTTCTTACGGTGTATTCATCGATTTAGGTGGTGTTGATGGACTTATCCATATTACAGATCTTTCTTGGGGACGTGTTAATCACCCAGATGAGATTCTTGAATTAGATCAAAAATTAAATGTTGTAATTTTAGACTTCGATGACGATAAAAAACGTATCGCTCTTGGTTTAAAACAATTACAACCTCACCCATGGGATGCTCTAGATATGGCATTAAACATTGGTGATACATTAGAAGGTAAAGTTGTTGTTATGGCTGACTATGGTGCATTCGTTGAAATTGCTCCAGGTGTAGAAGGTTTAATCCACGTTTCAGAAATGAGCTGGTCACAACACTTACGTTCTGCTCAAGATTTCATGTCAGTTGGTGATACAGTGAAAGCTGTTATCTTAACATTAGATAGAGAAGATCGTAAAATGTCATTAGGAATTAAACAATTAATGCCAGATCCATGGGAAGTTGTTGAAGCGAAATATACAGTTGCGTCTAAACACACAGCAAAAGTTCGTAACTTCACAAACTTTGGTGTTTTTGTTGAATTAGAAGAAGGAGTTGACGGATTAATTCATATCTCTGACTTATCATGGCAGAAAAAAATCAAACATCCTTCTGAATTCTGTAAAGTTGGTGACGAATTAAACGTAGTAGTTTTAGAAATCGATAGAGAAAATCGTCGTATTTCTTTAGGTCACAAACAACTTGAAGAAAATCCATGGGATGTATTTGAAACTATTTTTGGAGAAGGATCTGTTCACCAAGGAACTATCATTGAAAACAAAGATAAATCTGGTATCGTAACTTTACCTTATGGTGTTGAAGGAATTTGTCCTGCAAAACATTTACGTAAAGCAGATGGATCTAACGCTAAAATCGAAGAAACTTTAGATTTCAAAGTAATTGAATTTAATAAAGAATCTAAGAAAATCGTTGTATCTCATACACGTACTTTCGAAGAAGGTGAAGATAAACCAACTACTTCTGCACCAATAAAAGAGAAATCTTCTAGTAAAAAAGGAGCTGGTGATTCTCAAGCATCACAAGTTGCTAAATCTAATAATCAAAATGCAGAGAAATCTACATTGGGTGACTTAGATGCTTTAGTTGCATTAAAAGAAAAAATGAACAAAGGTTAGAAAATATCTTTTTTAATATTTTTTAAACAGGCTTTCGTAATGAAAGCCTGTTTTTTTTTGAATAATGATTATATTTGTTTAAGTAACAATATAAAGACATGATTATGAATTTTAAAAGATTAATTAAATCAATACATCTTCTTGCAATATTATCAGTATTCACTATTCTTTTATCTTGTAAAAAAGAAGGTTCTATAACATATCCTACATCAACAAATTATGGTGATAATATATTCACAATTTTAGATGGGAAATTAATTTCAGAAGAAAGTTATAGCTTTGAAGCTAACCTAACTAAAAATGCAACATTAACTGTTGAAATAACAAATTTATCTGAAAAAGTAACTGATCCATTTAAACAAAAACCAACTTGGGGATTTGATTTTGTAAAAGGATGGAAAGCTGGAAACTATATTAATGAAACTCAAACATTTGAAACAGTGCAAGTAGGGAAAAATGATTTTAAAATTGTTTTTGTTGGAACAAATGGTGCTTGTATAATGAAAGTATTTGAGAATGGATCTCTTGACCCTGCAATTATTAAAAATTTCACATGGTAAGAAATTTAAACCAAAAAAAGCTGTTAAATTAATTTAACAGCTTTTTTTGGTTTAAATTTCTTACCATGTGAAATTTTTAATAATTGCAGGGTCAAGAGATCCATTCTCAAATACTTTCATTATACAAGCACCATTTGTTCCAACAAAAACAATTTTAAAATCATTTTTCCCTACTTGCACTGTTTCAAATGTTTGAGTTTCATTAATATAGTTTCCAGCTTTCCATCCTTTTACAAAATCAAATCCCCAAGTTGGTTTTTGTTTAAATGGATCAGTTACTTTTTCAGATAAATTTGTTATTTCAACAGTTAATGTTGCATTTTTAGTTAGGTTAGCTTCAAAGCTATAACTTTCTTCTGAAATTAATTTCCCATCTAAAATTGTGAATATATTATCACCATAATTTGTTGATGTAGGATATGTTATAGAACCTTCTTTTTTACAAGATAAAAGAATAGTGAATACTGATAATATTGCAAGAAGATGTATTGATTTAATTAATCTTTTAAAATTCATAATCATGTCTTTATATTGTTACTTAAACAAATATAATCATTATTCAAAAAAAAACAGGCTTTCATTACGAAAGCCTGTTTAAAAAATATTAAAAAAGATATTTTCTAACCTTTGTTCATTTTTTCTTTTAATGCAACTAAAGCATCTAAGTCACCCAATGTAGATTTCTCTGCATTTTGATTATTAGATTTAGCAACTTGTGATGCTTGAGAATCACCAGCTCCTTTTTTACTAGAAGATTTCTCTTTTATTGGTGCAGAAGTAGTTGGTTTATCTTCACCTTCTTCGAAAGTACGTGTATGAGATACAACGATTTTCTTAGATTCTTTATTAAATTCAATTACTTTGAAATCTAAAGTTTCTTCGATTTTAGCGTTAGATCCATCTGCTTTACGTAAATGTTTTGCAGGACAAATTCCTTCAACACCATAAGGTAAAGTTACGATACCAGATTTATCTTTGTTTTCAATGATAGTTCCTTGGTGAACAGATCCTTCTCCAAAAATAGTTTCAAATACATCCCATGGATTTTCTTCAAGTTGTTTGTGACCTAAAGAAATACGACGATTTTCTCTATCGATTTCTAAAACTACTACGTTTAATTCGTCACCAACTTTACAGAATTCAGAAGGATGTTTGATTTTTTTCTGCCATGATAAGTCAGAGATATGAATTAATCCGTCAACTCCTTCTTCTAATTCAACAAAAACACCAAAGTTTGTGAAGTTACGAACTTTTGCTGTGTGTTTAGACGCAACTGTATATTTCGCTTCAACAACTTCCCATGGATCTGGCATTAATTGTTTAATTCCTAATGACATTTTACGATCTTCTCTATCTAATGTTAAGATAACAGCTTTCACTGTATCACCAACTGACATGAAATCTTGAGCAGAACGTAAGTGTTGTGACCAGCTCATTTCTGAAACGTGGATTAAACCTTCTACACCTGGAGCAATTTCAACGAATGCACCATAGTCAGCCATAACAACAACTTTACCTTCTAATGTATCACCAATGTTTAATGCCATATCTAGAGCATCCCATGGGTGAGGTTGTAATTGTTTTAAACCAAGAGCGATACGTTTTTTATCGTCATCGAAGTCTAAAATTACAACATTTAATTTTTGATCTAATTCAAGAATCTCATCTGGGTGATTAACACGTCCCCAAGAAAGATCTGTAATATGGATAAGTCCATCAACACCACCTAAATCGATGAATACACCGTAAGAAGTAATGTTTTTAACTGTACCTTCTAATACTTGACCTTTTTCAAGACCTGAGATAATTAATTTTTTCTGTTCTTCTAATTCAGCCTCAATAAGTGCTTTGTGAGAAACAACAACATTTCTAAATTCTTGGTTGATTTTAACAACTTTGAATTCCATGTTTTTACCAACGTAAACATCATAGTCACGAATTGGTTTAACGTCAATTTGAGAACCTGGCAAGAATGCTTCAATTCCAAAAACATCAACAATTAAACCACCTTTTGTTCGACATTTAACGAAACCAGTAATAACTTCACCCGTACGTAATACATCATTAACATGAATCCATGCTTTGTGCATACGAGCAGTTTTGTGAGAAATAACCAATTGACCAAAACGGTCTTCTTGACATTCTACAAAAACGTCTACTTTGTCTCCAACAGCTAAATCTGGATTGTAACGGAATTCTCCGTTTTGGATTACTCCTTCAGATTTAAAACCAATGTTTACAACAACTTCTCTTTTAGTAATTGCGATAACTGTTCCTTCAATTACTTCTTTCTCATTGATTGAAGTTAATGTGTTTTCGTAAACATCAGATAATTCTGAACGTTGTGCTAAAGAATAACCATCTAATGATAATGCGTCCCAATCGAAATCAGCACTTCCTTGACCTGTAATTTTGTTTTCTGCCATTTGGCTTTTTAAATTGTATTTCGAGTAACTTTATAAATCTCGAAAGTGATTAATATTTAGCCGTATGAAAATAAAGTTTACAGCCATACTTTACAAAGTTAATGATTTTATTTTTCACTTTACAAATAAAATTTATTTATTAAATAAAAAAGGTTATCAAATAATTTGATAACCTTTTAATAAACTATTTTTATTAAAATTATTTAATCGCTTTAGCTCTTTCTTTGTATTGATCAGATTTCTCCATATTACCAATACTTCTATTTAATTGTGAAAGTATAGTTAATACATTTTTGTCATTTGGGGATTTTACAATGTATTTTTCAAGCGGTGTTATTGCTCTATTGTATATCTCCATAGCTTGTTTTTCTAAAGTTTTTAGTTTTGGATCATTGTATTTTAGATTATTTGTTTGTGCAATTAAAGATCCTGCCCATGTAACAAGATGTGCTCCCAATTGATACAAAGCATCTTCATACTCGGGATCTATTGCTAAAGCATTATTAATTGATGCTTCTGCTTTCTCATTTTGTTTTAAATCGATATAAATAGATCCAATTGTTAAGTGTAGTAACTTATTTTTAGGATCTTTTGAAATCGCTTCAGTTAGTAATGATTCTGCACCTTGTGGATCATTACCTTCTAAACAAGTGTTAACTGCTTCTAATAAAATATCTTTGTCTTGAGGATACTTTATTCTTCCTTCAGCTACAATTGCTTTTGCTTCTGCTATTTGTTTGTTTTTTCTATATGAATTTGAAGCTAAAGCATACGTTAAAGCACCTTTATAACCTGATTTTGCTAGTCTTTCAAATGTTAAAGCTGCATTAGCATTGTCACCTGATTTATCATAACATAAGGCAGAATTGAAGAGAGAATTTGTATCTAACAAGTTTATAGCGTCATACAATTCAACTTGATTAGTGTACATTTCAGCCGCTTCTTTGAAATTGTTACTATTGTAAAACGCCATAGATAATGATTCTATAGCAGTATGTTTTTCAATAACAACATCTTTGATATCACTTTTGAATTTATCATTGATATTGTAGCCAGTTTTGAATGAAATAGCTGCAATATGCAAAGCTGAAGGTCCAACACTATTTAATAAGGAGGTATCTTTTAAATCAGTTCCTAGTAAATAAATAGTTGAATAAATACTACCTTTTAACATTTGAGTTTTGGGGCTTTCCTTTGTCTCAATATTCGCAGCAGCTTCATCTATATATCGTTTAGCATCAGCTAAAGCTTTTTTAGCTCCTGGTAAATTATTATTTGAAATTGCAGATGAATAAGTGTTCTTATACGCTACAGCAGCCGAAGTTTCATTCTTTTTTTGAGAAATAGAAATATTCGACACAAGAATAGTCCCAACTAAAAGAGTTGATTTTATTAAATTGTTTTTCATACTTTTCGTTTTCAATTAGATGCAATCATATTAATTATTCCACAGAATCACTTTCAGTTTCATCAGAATCAGTTGGTAATTCATTCTCAATATCTGTGCCGTTATCTATATCAATAATTGGTACTATTGGATTTCCTTCTTCATCAAATTCAATTTCTTCCTCATCTTCACTTCTTGGAACTCTTGCTACAGCTGCAATTGCTGCAGTACCTTTAAGATTTATTAAACGAACTCCTTGCGCAGCTCTACCCATTGTTCTTAAAGTGTCCACGTGCATACGAATTGTAATTCCTGATTTTGTAATAATCATTAAATCATCTTCATTCGATACGTTTTTAATAGCAAGTAAAGGACCTGTTTTATCCGTGATATTTAAAGTTTTAACACCTTTTCCTCCACGATTAGTAACTCTATAAACAGGTTCATTATCTTCAGGATCATTTAGATAAGTTCGTTTCCCATATCCTTTTTCGGATACTACTAAAATTGTTGAGTGGATATCTTCTGCACAGATCATTCCTATAACTTCATCTGTTTCAGAAGTCAACGTAACTCCACGAACTCCTGAAGCATTTCTACCCATTGGTCTAACTTTAGATTCATTGAAACGAATAGCTCTTCCGTTTGTAGTTGCTAAAACGATTTCATGAGAACCATTAGTTAATTTAGCTTCTAATAATTCATCGTTTTCACGAATTGAAATAGCATTTATACCATTTGTTCTTGGTCGAGAGTAGGCAGCTAAAGAAGTTTTCTTAATGATTCCTTGTTTAGTACACATTATTATGAAGTTATTCTCAACATATTCTTTATCTGTTAAATCTTGAACTTTGACATAAGCTTTAACTTTATCATCTTGTTCAATATTTAATAAGTTTTGAATTGCTCTACCTTTTGCAGTTTTACTTCCTTCAGGAATTTCATAAACACGCATCCAAAAACATCTTCCTTTTTCTGTAAATATCAATAAGTAATTGTGATTTGTAGCAACGAATAATTGCTCTAAGAAATCTTTATCTCTAGTGGTAGAACCTTTTGATCCCATTCCACCTCTGTTTTGAACTTTAAATTCAGTTAAACTAGTACGTTTAATATATCCAGCATGAGAAATAGTTATAATTACTTCTTCGTCAGCAATTAAATCTTCCATTCTCATTTCTGTAGCAGAATATTCAATTATAGAACGACGAGCATCACCATATTTTTCTTTAATTACAGTTAATTCGTCAATTATAATTTGCATTCTACGTTCAACACGTGCAAGAATATCTTTTAAGTCAGTTATTAAAAGCATTAAATCGTTAAATTCAGCTCTTAATTTATCTTGCTCTAGTCCTGTTAAATGACGAAGACGCATTTCAACAATTGCTCTAGATTGAATATCTGATAAAGCAAAACGTGCTATTAAATTTTCACGTGCTTCTTCAGGGCTTTTAGAAGCTCTTATGATTTGTATCACTTCGTCAATATTGTCGGAAGCAATAATTAAACCTTCTAATATATGTGCTCTTTCTTCTGCTTTTCTTAATTCAAAAATAGTACGTCTATTAATAACCTCATGTCTGAAATCAACAAATACAGCTATCAATTGCTTTAAGTTTAACAATTGTGGCTTACCATCAACTAGACAGATGTTATTAACTGAAAATGAAGTTTGTAGAGCTGTAAATTTAAATAATTTATTTAAGACTACATTTGGTATTGCGTCACGTTTTAATTCATAAACGATACGCATTCCATTTCTATCAGATTCATCTCTAATATCAGAAATACCTTCAATTTTTTTATCATTAACCAAGTCAGCTGTTTTCTTGATCATATCAGCTTTGTTAACTTGGTATGGAATTTCAGTTACAATTATTTGTTCTCTCCCTCCAACTTCTTCGATTTCTGCTTTTGCACGCATTACTATTCTTCCACGACCCGTTAATAACGCGTCGCGAACACCTTCGTATCCGTAAATTATACCACCTGTAGGGAAATCAGGTGCTTTTACATGTTGTAATAATTCTTCAATTTCAATATCTTGATTGTTAACATAAGCTATTGTACCATCAATAATTTCTGATAAATTATGAGGAGCCATATTTGTAGCCATACCAACAGCAATACCACTTGCACCATTCATAAGAAGGGCAGGTATTTTAGAAGGCATTACAGAAGGTTCTGATAAACTCTCATCAAAGTTAGGTGTGAAATCAACTGTTTCTTTGTCAAGATCTTCTAACATTTCTTCAGCAATCTTTTTCAATCTTGCTTCAGTATAACGCATAGCTGCTGGACTATCTCCATCGACAGAACCAAAGTTACCCTGCCCATCTACTAAAGGATAGCGTAAAGACCATGGTTGCGCCATCCTTACCATAGCGTCATAAACAGATGTGTCACCATGTGGATGATACTTTCCAAGTACTTCACCAACAATTCTTGCTGATTTTTTATGAGGACGATTAGATTGTAAACCTAAATCTTGCATACCATATAACACACGTCTATGAACTGGTTTTAAACCATCTCGCGCATCAGGAAGGGCACGTGAAACGATAACTGACATTGCATAATCAATGTAAGCAGATTTCATTTCATCTTCAATATTAATCTGGATTATTCTTTCACCATCAGCCATATTGTCACTTTTATTTTTTAGAGCACAGTATTTGTACGAAGTTATTTCAAGCAACGAAAGTAGTTATAATAAACCTAGTTGATTAGAGTAGTTTTCCATTTTTACTAACAAAAATCTGTGGAAAATTGCTTATTATTGGAAGTTGTTAACATTTTATTAGTTTTATATTTGTAATCTGTTAATTAGTGTTTAATTAGTAGCAAGTTTAATGTTAAGCGTATGGAAGCAAAATTTTCACCAAGAGTAAAAGATGTGATTAGTTTTAGTCGTGAGGAAGCGTTGCGTTTAGGTAACGATTTTATAGGTGTTGAGCATTTGCTATTAGGTTTATTAAGAGAAGGGGATGGTACTGCAATAAAAATATTAAAAGAGTTTCATTTAGATTTGGTTAATGTTAGAGATGAAGTGGAAAAAAGTATTACTAAGTCTACAAAGAAGTCAAATCCTTCTATGACGAATATACCATTAGTGAAGCAGGCAGAAAAAGTATTGAAATTTACTTATTTAGAAGCTAAATTATTTAAAAGTCCAATGATTGGTACAGAACATTTGTTATTGTCAATTTTAAAGGATGAAGATAATGTTGCTTGCAGAATATTAAATAAGTATGGAGTGATTTATGATAATGTGAAAGACGAATTAGAAAATATGAGAGACGAAAAAACAACCCCTAGAGCTGAATTTCCTGGTGGATCAGAAGAAGAGAGCGAATCTTTTGCAGCTCAAAAGAAACCAACTGACCCGAAGTCTAAGACTCCTGTTTTAGATAATTTCGGTCGTGATTTGACTAAAATGGCAGAAATGGGAAAATTAGATCCTATTGTTGGTCGTGATAAAGAAATAGAACGTGTAAGTCAAATTCTTTCAAGAAGAAAGAAAAATAATCCAATTTTAATTGGTGAACCTGGAGTTGGGAAAAGTGCAGTTGCTGAAGGTTTGGCTTTAAGAATTGTTCAAAGAAAAGTTTCAAGGGTACTATTTAACAAAAGAGTTGTTTCTCTTGATTTAGCTTCTCTAGTTGCTGGTACTAAATATAGAGGTCAGTTTGAAGAAAGAATGAAGGCTGTAATGCAGGAGATTGAAAAAAATCCCGATATTATTTTATTCATTGATGAAATTCATACCATTATAGGGGCTGGCGGTGCAAGTGGATCTTTAGATGCTGCTAATATGTTTAAACCAGCTTTAGCTAGAGGTGAGTTACAAGCAATTGGTGCAACAACACTTGATGAATACCGCCAATATATAGAGAAAGATGGAGCATTAGTTCGTCGTTTCCAAAAAGTATTGATAGAACCAACAACTGAAGAAGAGACTATTCAGATTTTAAATAATATAAAAGAGCGTTATGAAGCGCATCATTCTGTAACTTATACTCCAGAGGCTATTGAAGCTTGTGTCAAATTGACAGAGAGATATATCACTGACAGACATCTTCCTGACAAAGCGATTGATGCTATGGATGAAGTTGGATCTAGAGTTCATATAACAAATATTAATGTTCCTTCAGAAATTACTTCAATTGAAAAAAGCATTGAAGAATTAAAGGATTTAAAAAATGAAGTTATCAAGTCTCAACAGTATGAAAAAGCTGCGGAATTAAGAGATAATGAGCGTAAACTTCAAGAGCAATTAGAAGTTGCTAATAAAAAATGGGATGATGAATCTAAATCAAATAGAGTTTTAGTTACTGAAGAAAATGTAGCTGAAGTAGTTTCTATGATGTGTGGAATCCCTGTTACTAAAATTACAGCTGGAGAAAGTGGTAAACTTGCAAATATGGCAGCTGAATTAACAGGTAAAGTTATCGGTCAAGATGAAGCTGTATTGAAAGTTGTTAAAGCTATTCAAAGAAGTAGGGCTGGTTTAAAAGATCCAAATAAGCCAATCGGGTCTTTCTTTTTCCTAGGGCCTACTGGTGTTGGTAAAACACAATTAGCAAAAGTTCTTTCTAAATATTTATTTGATTCAGAAGATTCTTTGATTCGAATAGATATGTCTGAATTTATGGAGAAATTCTCTATCTCACGTTTGGTAGGAGCTCCTCCGGGATATGTTGGTTATGAAGAAGGTGGTCAATTAACTGAAAAAGTTAGAAGAAAACCATACTCTATAGTATTATTAGATGAAATAGAAAAAGCACATCCTGATGTATTTAACTTGTTGTTACAAGTTTTAGATGACGGACATATGACAGATGGTTTAGGTCGTAAGATAGATTTTAAAAATACGATCATCATAATGACATCAAATATTGGGGCTCGTCAATTGGCTGAATTTGGAACAGGTGTTGGTTTTGGAACTAAATCTCAAGCTGATCAAGTTGTAGAAAATTCAAAAGTAGTTATTCAAAATGCTCTTCGTAAAGCTTTTGCTCCAGAGTTCTTAAATCGTGTAGATGATATGATTATTTTTCATTCGTTAAAACGTGAGGATATTCATAAAATTATTGATTTAGAATTGGCCAAATTATACGGAAGAATTAGAAATCTTGGTTATTCAATTGAAATGACTGAAAAAGCAAAAGATTTCATATGCGACAAAGGTTACGATGAAAAATTTGGTGCTCGTCCATTGAAACGTGCTATTCAAAAATATATTGAAGATCCATTAGCAGAGCAAATTGTAAAGGCTAGTTTAAGTGAAGGAGACAAAATTCTACTTGATATTGAAGAAGGTCAACAAGAACTAAAAGTTACAATTGAAAAGCCTAAAAAAACGAAAGCAAAATAATTTATTATTTAAAAATTTAAGGGGGGGGGATTCGTCCCCCTTTTTTTATTTATGAAACATTTATTTATACTTATTTCTTTAATTTCAGCAAATTTATCATTTTCAAATGTTAATTCGATTGAAATCAATTCGCTTACATTTGTAAATAATGGAAAAACAGATTTAACTAAAATTTATAATGAATCTGAAAATCTAAAGGAGAATATTGAAATTTTATTTAATAAAGATTTTTTAGATCATGAATATACAAGAGCATATGACACAGATGCTGATTTTGAATTTTATTGGTCAAAAAATAAAATGAATTGGCATTTTATAGATTTAAATAACGATAAAATAAATGAGCTCCTATTTCTTTCAAATCCTTCAGGAAAACCTGATTTATATAGTCTCACAGAATTATATGTAAAAAAGAATAATCAATTCAAGTTAATTTACAGGGAATCGGGAGCTATTTTCGCTTATAAAATTCATAAAAACACAAAAGAATTAGTTTTATTTCATCATAAATTTCCTTGTTGTTCTTCTAAAAGTAATAACATAGATATGATAAGAGTTCTAAATGGAAAAATTAAACTTAGAAAAAAATATTTTATAGGAAACACTGAAATTTTGAAATCAATTTTTATTCCTAAATCTGTTCATTATGATATTAAATTTCATTATTTAACGAAAGAAACAAAACTTCGATGTTCTTCAAATAAACCTTCTAAAAAAACAGGAAATTTTTTGAATGAAAATATAATTGCATTTTATCCTGAGAAAGCTCCTTATAAAGTTTTATTTTCAAATAGAAAATGGAATTACGTATTATTTTATGAAGTCCCTTTAAAATCTAAAAAAAGCACATCAGCAATTAATCCTGATAATTTTTCAGATGTTCATGTTTTTGGATGGATTAAAAAAGAATGATAAATTGCTAAGCTTTGTAGCTTTCAATTGATTTTCTCACACTTCCATTTACCTTAAGTAATTCTTCAGCTTCTTCGTAAGAAATATCCAAAACTTCTAAAATCATTCTTACACCTCGATCAATTAATTTGTTGTTGCTCAGTTGCATATCTACCATTCGGTTTCCTTTTACATGACCAAGTTTTATCATTAGAGATGTTGAAATCATATTTAGAACTAATTTTTGAGCAGTTCCAGATTTCATTCGAGTGCTTCCTGTCACAAACTCAGGTCCAACTTCAGGTGTTATAGGAAAGTCTACTGATAATGAAAGTGGACTATCTGGATTACATGATATTCCTGCAGTTAAAACACCCATTTCTTTCGCTTTTTCGATAGCTCCTAATACATAGGGTGTACTTCCAGAAGCTGCAATTCCAACTAAAGTATCATTAGGGTTAATTGAATAATTTTGTAAATCTATCCAGCCTTGTTCAGTATCGTCTTCAGCAAATTCAACAGCTTTTCGAATTGCTGAATCCCCACCAGCTATTATTCCTACAACAACACCTTGAGCAACACCAAAAGTTGGTGGACATTCACTTGCATCAACAATTCCTAATCTTCCGCTTGTTCCAGCTCCAATGTAAAACAATCTACCTCCATTTTTCATACGTGCAAAACACGTGTCAATGAATAAATGAATTTTTGGAATTTCCTTTTCAATTGCTAATGGAACAGACTTATCTTCATTATTCATATTAGACAATAAATCCAATGTAGACATAGTCTCAAGTGAATTATAAACTGAAGAAGATTCGGTTGTTTTTTTCATTTGAATTGTTTTTTAAAGAATTATTTTAAAAATGCATGTGAATTTTTATCAGAAAGTTCTACTTCAACTCTTTCTTTCAAAGTTGTTGATAAACTTATTCCAACAAAGTCTGCTTTAATAGGATATCTTCTGTGCTGTCTATCAACTAAAGCAACAGTTTTTATTGCTTTAGTTGCTTGTTCAAGTAATTTAACCAACGCATATTGCATTGTTTTACCTGAATTAATTACATCATCAACTAATAATATATATCCATTTTTTAAAGTCTCTTGGGGAACAGATAATGAAATAGGTTCTGACCAAGGCTCTGATTTATTTAATGTAATTTCAAAAACAATAATTTTTTGAGAAGAATGATTTAAAATAATTTCCTTTATTTTTTCTGCTAATTGAATACCATTACCACAAATTCCACCAATGTAAAGTGTTTCTTGTTCAAAAGTATTTTCAATTATTTGATGAGCCAATCGAGTGATTTTCTGATCTATTTCTAGTTGACTTAGTATTACTTGCATTTTTTTGGATTTTTAGAAAAACACTTTCTATTTTCTTAGAATAAAATTATTTCTTTTCACATGTATAAACAAATGCTGGCGGAAAATTTAATAGTGTAAAAGTTATTGAAACACGATTAAAAATTGATTTAAACATTTTCTTTGAATTCAGTGAATATTGAAACTGAATAAATTTACCAGAATCATGAAGAGCTTGATGAGAATTCTCAATGATAGTTTCTTTTAATTTTAAAGGGAAATTTGATAATGGAAGAGATGAAAGAATAATATCTGCTTTATTTAAATTATTAATTTCTAAATATTCTTTGATTTTTTCAGCACTGTCGTTAATTAATATTACTCTTTCATCTTTTATCTTTTTTTTAAGATTTCGAATGAAAGTTTTATTTAATTCAAATACTAATAATTTAGCATCAGGTGACATTCTTTCTATGATTAAATCAGTGAAAACGCCAGTTCCAGGACCAAGTTCGATTATGATTTTATCATTTTTAAAGTCTATGTTTTTCAACATTTTTTCAGCCAAAAAACGAGAGCTTGGACGAACCGAACCAACCATTTTTTTATCCTTCCAAAACTGTTTTATGAATGAGCGCTTCTTCGGCATTCCTTTAATCTTTTATTGCTAAGTTACCGTTATTTATGATTGCTATAACATTACCTGTTAATTCAGTATCAATAAAAGGTGAGTTTGTTGTAGATGAAATAACATCTGATTTTTTGAAAACCCATTTTTTATTAGGGTCAAAAACTGTTAAATCAGCAACTGAATTTTCATTTATAGGTGAATTTTCAATTCCTAAAATATTTCTAGCATTTATTGTTAATGCTTTTAAAACAGTGTGTAAATCAAATTCTTTCGCATTTTTTAATGAGCTAAAAACAGTTTGAAGAGAAATGTTTCCGAATGATGCGTTATCAAACTCAACATCTTTTTCCTCTTTGTCGTAAGGTCTGTGATCTGAAACAATTGTGTCAATTGTTCCATCTTTAAGTCCTTCCCAAAGTGCAATCCTATCAGATTCTCTTCTTAAAGGAGGCATTAATTTGAAATTTGAATCAAAATCAAGAACATCTTTTTCATTAAATACTAAATGAGAAGCGTGAACATCTGAAGTAATCGACAATCCTTTTTTCTTAGCTTCTCGAATTAAATTTACACTTTCAGCACATGATATTCCCGTTAAGTGTATTGTTCCTTCTGTGTATTCCAAAAGTCTAATATTTCTTTCTACTTGTATTATTTCGGCAATAGTAGGGTCCGCTTTTAATCCAGTTTTTGTAGATGCTTCCCCTTCATTTACAATACCATTTCCTGCCATTGAATTATCACGAGAAAATGCAATTATTTTACCACCAAAATTCTTACTATATAGCAAAGCTCTGTACATAATTCCTGAATTAACAGGGACTAAATCATCAGTAAATAAGCGAACTCCAGATTGATACATGTCAAACATTTCTGAAAGATTATGCCCTTCCATTTTTTCAGTAATCGCTCCTAAAACATGAAGATTTGTAATTTCATTTTCTGCTTTTTTTAAGGCGTAATAAATTTGAGATTTACCATCAATAACAGGGTTTGTTGATGGTAAGATTGCAACATGTGTATATCCTCCGAAAGCTGCTGCTTGAAGTCCAGTTTCTATAGTTTCCTTATGTTCCTCTCCAGGGTCACAAAAACTTGCTTTTAGATCTACCCAACCTTGAGAAACATGAAGATTTTCACTTTCAATTATTTTTGCTTCACTATTTACTATTGTTTCGCTTATTTTTGTAATGATTCCATTTTCAATTAATAAGTCCATTTTTTTTCCATCAAAAGATGAATTAGAATCAACAATTATAGCCTTTTTAATAAGAATTTTCATGTTTAATATATTTTCCTCTAATTATTTTTTCCAAAATTTTAATAGTACCATTTCAATAATCAAAAATAAAAGTGCAAAAATTAAAAATAATTTCCAGTATTCATAAGGTTTTTTTAAATCAACTTTCGTTAATGTTTGTCCTTCAGAAATTTCAGAAAATAAAATATGCTTTATACCTTGATTTTCGAACATAGTATTAATTTCAGTAGGAGTGAGGTAGCTAATATTAGATTCTATTCTATTGTAATTCAGTGATATAAAACCTTTAGGTGATTCATCAATAATTTGGTAAGTACCTGACTTTAATTTTTCTATTACTTCTAAACCTCCTAAAGAAAGGTATGAAATTGTTTCTTTTTGAATTATTAATGGTATAAAATCTATTTCATCATTTTTAATATGAATTGGTAATTCACTTTTTGACTTTGAGTAAATAGGAAATTTAGAATCTTCCCCAATTGTCAATGAAATAGGTGTTTTACGTTTGCTTAATTCAGCGGTTCTTAATAAAATAGTACTGAAAAGTGCGTTTGAAGAAAAACTTCCATAATTAGGTGAAAGTGAACTTGAGAATAAAAACACATTGAAATTACTTAATGATCTGCTATATAATGGAGAACCATTTTGAAGTTGAATCAATCCTATAGAATGTGTTTTTGTTGTAGTATTTGATTTATATGCTTTTGCGATTGTAGGTAAATTTAGTTTTCCTGGATTTTTCTCAAAAACTGATTTAAAAAAGTCATCATCAAAATTTAAGTTTTTAATTTTCACTCCTTCAGTAAAAGAATTTCCAAGAGAAGGCATTTTTAGTGAATTTAAAAAAGTATTCCACCCACTATTATTTGGTTCAATGTCTTCTCCAGGAAATAAAGCTAATGAGCCACCATTTGAAGCGTAATCATATAGCTCATCTGCTAATCCGGATGTTATTTCTTTACTGCCATTTATTACTACTAGGTCTTTGTTTTTTAAATATTCTGATGTTAAACTAGATTGATTGACTTCAGTAACTTGATAAAAATTATCTAAACTATAAACTAATGAAATATTATTTATAGAATTTTCTCCATTTATAATTAAAATTTCTGATTTTTTTGAAACTAAATAGCTAAAGAAATATTCATCATCGTAATAAAATTGCTTGTCATTCACACTTACTTTTCCTCTTTTAAATCCTGCTTTAGATTCAATAAAATTAATTGTAGTTATTATGTTATCATTTGCTTTCACATCAATAAAAACATCTCGTTTGATATTACCTATTTCTAAATGTAATTCAGTGTTTGTACTATTATTTTTACTGAAATTTTTAACTCGAACATTTAACTCATTATTTTCTCCAATTTTTTGTATAGGTGACGAAAACCAAACAGAGTCTATTAATATATTTGATGATTCTTGAGGAGTTAACTTGATAGGATAATAGTAAGATTCTTGATCACTTTTTAATTTTGATAAATCAGTACTGTTTTTTTGAAAATCGGATAGAATTATAAATTGTTGATTTCCAATTTTATTGTTTGTTTCATGTTCTTTTTTAATTGTATTTTTCTCCCATTCAATAATCGTTGAAATATTTCTAGAAATTGGACTAATATCAATTTTATCTAGTCTTTCTAATGCGTCAAGCTTTGAAACAACACGTTGTTCAATTCCACTCATTTCATTTGTAACTAAAATAAATCGGGTATCTAGATTGGCATCAGTGATGATTTTTCTTGCCATTTCTCTAGCTTCAGAAATCAATTCACCTTCAGTTCCTTTCATAGACATAGAAAATGAATTATCTATGTAAATGGCGATTATAGGTTTTCCACCTTTTGAAGAATCGGAAGAAATTGGGATATAAGGTTGTGCAAATGAAATTACTAAAAATGAAAAAAATAATATTCGAGAAATAAGGATTAGTAGATGTTTAAGTTTTTGTGTAGATCGAGTTTGTTGATCCACAAATTGAATAAACTTTAAGGTAGAAAAGTATAGTGTTTTATACTTTCTAAAATTGAACAAATGAATTATTATTGGTATTATCAGTACACCAAAAGCCCAAAGAAATTGAGGATATACAAACTTCATGTTTCAAATATAATCAATTTAGATTAAAGCCACTTCTACAAAGTTAAAAGACTTCCGATTCGTTTCAGTTTGATGAGTTTATTATTCGTTTATTCTATTGTATTTTAGAACTTTAATTTAAATTGATTTAGGTTAGTTTTCTAACAATCTCTTCATTTAAAGGGAAAATTTTAATTAGATCGTTGAAAGAGAATAATTCAAAATCAGAAAACTCAAATCCAGGCGAAACAACACATGAAACTAGTGAATATGAATTATCATCAAATACGGATGATCCAAATATTGTATCTTTCGGCACTAAAAAATAGGGAGTTTCATTTTCAAATATATTATTTCCTACTTTAGTTTGAATATGACCATTTTCATTTAAAGTATGAACTAATAAAGGGCTACCGTCGTGGAAAAACCACAATTCATCACTTTTAATTCTGTGAAATTTTGATACATTTTCTGATGTCAATAAAAAATAGATTGATGTCATTAATTTTCTATCCTTGCCAGGAATTGTTATTTCAGATCGGTATATTTCCGAATAAAATCCACCTTCTGGATGAGGAAGTAAATTTAATTTCTTTACTATAGATTCAATGTTCATAGTGTTTTATTTATTCAATTGGTCCTTTTAAAGGTTGCTCTCCCTGTGTTCTTATTGTTGGAAAAAAATATTTCAAATCAAGCGATAAATAATTACCTTCTACTTTTCCAAATAATAAGGTAGAATGCGTTTGTTTAGATACATAATGAATTGATTTTAAGTCTATTATTTGATTAAGAGGGACGCAAATTGATCCTCCAAAATAAAAGAAACCATATTTTGAAGTTCTGTATTCAAAACCAATATTCGCATTGATATTTAGACCTATTTTATTTGAATAATAACCATAGTTTGTAAAAGAATGACTACCACCTGTTTCTGTTATTTTTTTTATATCAGTAGGACTAAATCTTAATGCTAAACCCATTGATGTGTTCATGAATATTTGTTGCCCTAATTGTATATAAACCAATCCATTAATCGGGATTTCATAACTTATGAATGAAAAGTCATCGCTAACAGAAACATTTGTATCTGTTAATGACATAGTTAGATTATAATTTCGTTGCGTGAAATTTAATCCTGACTCAAATGCAATTAATTTTGTGATTCCTTTTCTAATTGTTCCACCAAAAGAATATCCTAAAGTTTGAGTTAAATTGAGAGAAAAATTTTCACTTTCCAAATTGATACCTTTACTTCCACCAAAAGAAGTAGGGAAGAGTGGTCTGATTTGAACTCCAAAATAAGAAGGAAATTTCTCTCTTTGTGAAAAAGAAAAAATGGATATAAAAACTAATATAAATGATAAAAATAATCTCATGAAATTTATAAACGAATCAGTAAAATTAATAGTAGATTTGAAATTATTGATTAATCCATTCTGTTGAATATTCTAGGGGTTTTCTGTGAGACTTTGGCCATTCAATAGAAGGGTAACCAATATAAAATAAACCTAGACATTTGTCTTTTTCTCCTAAACCCAAAAAAGCATTTGTTTTTTGACTATAAATTATTTTTGGTGTTGCCCAAAAACCACCTAATCCATAAGCTGTACAAGATAAATGTAGATTTTGTATAGCACAAGCAACTGCTTCAATTTCTTCAATTTCAAGTATTTTTTCTTCTTTTTGCCTTTCCATACAAATAGCTATTACTACTGAAGATTTTAATGGTCGAGTTATTAATTTAGCTAATTTAAGATCATTTTGATCTTCTTTTTTTGTTTCATCTAAATATGTCTTCCCTAAAAAATCGCTTAATTTTTGAGTTCCTTTTTCAGTAAAAACTTTAAATCTCCATGGTTGAGTATTTCCATGTGTGGGTGCCCATTGAGCATTATTTAATAACAATTCAATCTGTTCTTTATGAACTTTTCTATCACTAAATTGCTCAGGATAAATTGTTCGTCTATTTTTAATTAATTCTGTTATTTCGGATAAATTATATCTCATTTTAATTTTTTGATTTTTATTAATTTTAACAACGCTTTAATTAGTGATTTAGTTCTTCTAAAGCTTTTTTTGTTCCTATATTTCTAGTTATAAAATCTTTTTCAAATTTTGGATTCCTTGCAGGAGAGTATTCTCTTCCATAGAATATTATTTGGAGATGAAGTTTGTTCCAAAGTTTTTTAGGGAAAAGTTTTTTAGCATCTTTTTCTGTTTCAATTACATTTTTACCTTTTGTAATTCCCCATCTTATAAGTAATCGATGTATGTGAGTATCAACAGGAAATGCGGGAACTCCAAATGCTTGAGACATTACTACTGAAGCGGTTTTATGTCCAACACCTGGGAGCTCTTCTAGTAACTCCATATTTTCAGGTACATTACCATTGTATTTATCTATTAAAATGTGTGATAAATTATAAATTGCGCGCGATTTTTTTGGAGATAATCCACATGGTTTAATTATTTCACGAATTTCATCGGGAGATAATTTTATCATGTCAAATGGATTGTTTGCTAGTTTAAATAGAGTAGGAGTAACCCTATTAACCATAACATCTGTACATTGTGCGGATAATAAAACAGATATAAGTAAAGTATATGAGTCTGTATGATCCAAAGGAACAGGTGTAGTGGGGTATAATTTTTCTAATTCTTGAATAATATATTTTCCTTTTTCTACTTTTAACATATATACTTAATTTACTTTTGTATTTTTTACCTTTCTAAAATTAGAATATGAATAACAAAGATAGAGTCTTTCCTCAATATCGAAAATTAGTTAACGAAAAAGCGTATTATAAAATAATTGATTCTAGAAATTTTGAGGAAATTCAACTTATAGGATCAATAAAAAAATTCTTTAAAATAAATGCTAATCAATATCCTGAAATTTTAAAAATCGATGATATGCTAAATTTGACAAATGAAAACTATCTAGAATCTTCTGAAAAAGAATGGAATGAAATGAGTTGAAATTTTCTTTTTGTCATACAAACTTTATTTATCAGATTGAACAGATTTCACCGAAAATATTACATCAACACGTCTGTTTTTTGCTCTATCGGCATCTGTTTTCTCAGGACTAACTAATAAGAGTGAATTACTAAATCCTTGAAATCTCAATCTTTTAGCATCTATTCCTTTTTTTATTAATTCAGAATAAACGTATTTTGCTCTTTTTCTACTTAGTTTCAAATCATCACCACAACAAACATGACCTCTAATAAAAGCATTTATTTGATTGTTTTTATTTAAAAAATTAAATAAATCATCCATTTCTTTTATGGAACTTTGGTTTATAATTGGATCGATACCTTCAAATTGCGCTCCCATAATAACTAGGGCTACCGAATTTTTTAAATTTTCGACATTTATATTACTGAGTTTTTTATCCATTTCAATAAACTTGTATTTAGATGGATTTTTATTCGATGATTTTTCCCTTACAATTAAATTATCTATTTGATTTTGAGATTTTCCTGAAGTGTTAAATTCGGTATTTCCATCTTCATCCATTTCAAATTGAATCATTTGATTTTCATCAATTTTTTCAATTACAGTATCTTCAATAGTGCTATTTTCCACTTCTTCTTTTTTAATAATAACAGGATCATTGCTTCTAGAATTGTTTTTTGAAAAAATAATATCAACTCTTCTGTTTTTACTTCTGTCTCTTTCTGTTAATTCTGGTGAGACCATTAATAATGTATTACTAAATCCTTGATATCTCAATCGATCTTCCTGAACTCCTCTTCTAATTAATTCATTATAAACATGTTTAGCTCTTTTTTTACTCAGAGGCATTTCGTCTCCACAGCAAACATGACCTCTTATAAATGCATCAACTGAATTGTTTTTTAAAAGGAAATTAAGTAAGTCATCCATCTCTAACAAAGATGAAGCTGTAATAATTGGTTCATCTCCTACAAATTCAAGATTCATATTTAATAAAATAATGGATTTATCCAAATCTTGAATTCGTATTTTTGATAATCTCATTCCTAAATCGGGGTGGTTTTTTACCCCTAGTTTATTATTTGTTGAGGATTTTTCTTTTATGACTATTCTATCTATTTGATCTTGAGTTTTTCCTTCAATTGAAATTTTTTCGGAATTATCAAGAGGGTTTTCAATTATTTCTTTATTAATTTTATTATCAATTTTATCTATCGATATTTCATTTTTAGAAATAGAATCTAAACTATTACTTCGATTGATTTTATCTTTTTCAATAAATGTTTTTTCTTGTTTTTGTTTAGATTCATAAATTTTAGCAACCTGATTATAGTGAGCTGTATCCGATGTAGATGAAATGTTGGTTTCACTTTCACTTGAAATTAATATATCTTCTATAAGTTCAGTTTCAATTTGAATTGTGTTTGTTAAAATTTTTGAATTTTCTGTAGACATTAATTCAGGTGAAATAACTTTAGTATTGAATGGATCTTCGTTTTCAGTGTCTTTTGAAGGTAGTAGTATAATTGGATCTTTGTATCTATATTTTATATCAACACGCCTCCAATTAAATCCATCAGTGTAGGAATATAAAAATGAAGGTGGATAATCTAAATTCGTTGGTTTATACTGGTGAATAACTATAGCCGAATCTATAGATCCTTTAATTGAATTCATTCTTTTTTTAGATCTAATTTGATTATAAACGGGTGATCCATTTTTTTCTACATAACCAACAATTTCAATAATTTCTATTGGTTTAGTTTTAATTTCATATACAAATTCTTTTAGAACTTCCATAGATTCAGATGTTAAGCTAAAATTATCTATATCGTAATAGAATGATTTTACATGCAACATCTCTTTTACTTGAGATAATAAACAAGTTGAAAATAAAGATAGAAAAGCAACTAAAATCAGACGATTCATTTAATATTCATTTACTAGTTCAAATTAACGTGTAACTCTAACTCCAAATATACTAGTATATATGAATAAAGTTACACGAATAATAGGATTGAATATCTAATTTTTAAAGTTTATTAGATATTTTAATTTGAAACTATTACCTAGGTAACTATCTTTGTTGTATGAAAATTGATGAAATTATAAAAACTAATTTTAAAACACCTCAGCAAAAAGCAATTGTCAACCTAAGATTCACTGCTAATTATTTTATTAATTTCCAGAATTCCTTTATGCTTGAATTCGATTTAACGATGCCTCAATTTAATATTTTAAGAATTTTAAGAGGTGCCAAAGATTCTTTAAGTGTAAATTCTGTTAAAGAAAGAATGGTTGAGAGATCCCCAAATTTAACTAGAATAATGGATAAATTAGTTTCGAAAGATTTAATTAAAAGGTTTCAATGTAATGATGATAGAAGAGCTGTTTTTATTGAGATTAATGAAAAAGGTTTAGAATTATTACAGAAAATAGATGTTAAGATGGAGAAAATAAATTTGTTTCCTCAAAACCTTACAGATGATGAAGCAGAGCAGTTAAGTTACTTATTGGATAAGATAAGAAATTCACTTTAAATTATGAAATTAAAACTAGTTAAGTTCGCTTTATTTCTAGTAATTAGCTCTTTATTTCCTTTAGATATACATAGTCAAATTGTTAAAGATAATGAAACGTTTGTCGGTGTTTTAAAAGGTCGAATTAAAGATTCTGTAAGTTTAAAACCATTAGAATATGTTCAAATAAAATTACTTTCTGCTATAGATTCATCTATTGTAAGTGGTATTTATTCGAATGAAAAGGGTGAAATTGAATTAACAAAATTACCGAATGGGAAATTTATTGTCAAACTGTTTTTTTTAGGTTATTCAACAAAATTTATTCATAATATCTCAATTTCTCAACAGCAAAATAAAATCGATTTAGGTGATATAAATTTGATCTCTGAAAATCAAATTGGTTTACAAGAAGTAAAGGTTATTGGTAAACTTGATATTTTTAAAACGGGGATTGATAAAAAAGTTTTCAATGTTGCAGAAGATTTATCTTCGAAAGGAGGAACTGCGAATGATGTTTTAAATAAAGTGCCATCTGTTGGAGTTGATCAAGATGGGAAAATTTCATTAAGAGGGGATGGTAATGTTACAATTTTAATAGATGGAAGACCTAGTTCTTTTTCAGGTGGAAATGGTAAAAGTTTATTAGATGCTATTCCAGCAAGTTCGATTGAGAGGATAGAAATTATAACAAATCCGTCAGCAAGTTATTCTCCAGACGGAACATCTGGAATTATTAATGTGGTATTGAAAAAGAATAAGTTAAGAGGAACTAACGGAATGATTAGTTCAACAGGAGCAACTGGTAATTTATTTAATGGATCTGCTAGTTTTAGCTTTAGAAATTCTAAATTGAATACGTATGTAAATTATACATATAGATATAGTGAAGGCTATAGAAATAATTATGGAAAATTAGAGCAAATTACAAGTAATAATGTGACTTCTCTTTTAGATCAAAATAGAACAGGTGGTGATTTAAATACTGGTCATACAATTCGTTTTGGAACAGATTTTTACGTTAAATCAAATCAAACAATTGGATTTTCAGTTACTGGAAATGATGGAATCCGAAATAGAACTGGAGATTTAAAAAATAATTTATATGATGGTAATTCGAATTTGATTAAAACTTGGAATAGGATTTCTTCAGATCCGACTTCACAACAAAATATGGATTTAAATTTGAATTATAAAATTGATTTTAAAAATGATAAAGGAACTCTAACAACAGATGTTACTCAATCTTTAGGAACAGATAATATTAAAGGTATTTATGATGAGAAATATTTAAATTTAGATGGTACCCCTAGTTCAAAAATGGATTTAAATCAGAATTTGTTTAATCTTGAAAAAAATAATGTTTCGACTGCTCAAATGGATTATTCTCGAACTTTTTTAAAATCAAATTCTAGATTTGAGGCAGGAGTTAAGTCGATCGTGAGAAATCTTGGAGTTGATACTCGATCTGAAAAGTTAGATACCACCACAAGTTTGTTTAATCCAGATACCTTAGCAAACTTTATTTACAAATATAATGAGCAAGTTTATGCTGCTTATGGTATTTTCGGGCAACAAAAAGGTAAAATTAAATACCAAGTAGGTGTAAGAATAGAGCAAGCAATCCAGACACCTTATTTAGTTTCGAGTAATCAAAAGTTTTTAAATAATTATTTTAATATTTACCCATCTGGTCACATAAAATACAATAAAAATCAAAATACAGAATGGAGTTTAAGCTATAGTAGAAGAATAAATAGAGCTTCATCAAGCGATATGAATCCATTTACTAATTTTTCTGATCCGTTTAATTTAAGAATGGGAAATCCTAGTTTAAAACCTGAATATATAAATTCATTTGATCTTGGTTATTCGATTGAAAAATCAAAATTAACGGTCACTTCAAGTTTATATTTTAGACAGACTTCTGATGTAATTCAAAGAATTAAAATTTATAATGAGGATAATACTTCAGCGGTAACATTTGCAAATATCGATAAAAGTCAAAGTGTTGGAGTAGAGCTTGTCGCTATATATAAGCCTGTTAAATGGTGGAAAAATGTTGTTTCAGTTAATGGAAGTGGAATTAAATACACAGATAATACGGTTAATTTTAATTACAACAATAGTGGTTTTACTTGGGGGTTTAAATATATTAGTTCGATTGATTTTTGGAAAAAGAGTATGACAGCGCAATTGAATGTAAATTACATAGCTCCTATGGTAACAGCTCAAGGAAAAGCACAACGAAGAGGTTCGGTAGATTTTTCAACTGAAAAAAGTTTAAAGGAAGGGAAATGGTCAATTGGTATTAGAGTTACAGATATTTTTGATAAACAAGGTTTTTCTTTTAGAGTTGTGCAACCTTCAATTATTCAAACTTCAGAATATAAATGGCTAACTAGAAGATTTTACTTCACAGTAAGCTATAAATTTGGTAAATTAGAAATGCCCCATAAAAAAGCAGTTAACGATGGGGGAGGAATGGATTATTAATTTAATAATTTTATTTATGAGCTTCCTCAATTTTTGCAGGTATAACTTTAATTCCTAAGTTTAAAAGTGCGGAATCAAAATTAAAAGATTTCTTATTTATTAAAATTATATTTTTTGAATTACCTTTCGAAGTTGACATTTTAGTTTTCATAATTTCTAGGTTTTGACTTAAATGATAATTGTCAATAAGTGTACCAATAATGAACAAATAATTAATTAAACGATCGAAAAATAGTTTACTAAATCCTTTATTAAAATGAAAATTGCAAGCGTTACAGAGTTGAAAAAGGAATTTAATCATCTTTCTAGAGAGGATTTGGTTGAGCTATTGAATAAATTGATAAAATTTAACAAAGAGAATAAAGAATTTGTTCATTATTTGTTACTTGAAAGTGATTTTGAAGAAAACTATATTGAGAAAATTAAAGAAGAAATCGTTGAAGAATTTAAAGGTTTAGATTCAAGAAGTTGGAAAACAATGAAAAAACCAATTCAACGAATTTTACGATTATTAAAAAAATATATAAAATTCTCTATAAATCCTAAGACAGAAATTGAATTACTTTTGTTTTTTTGCGAAAAATTAAGATTTTATAAAACGGCAATAAATAGAAATCCTGTAATATATAATATTTACAGTAGGCAGATAAATTCAATAAACAAAGCGCTTGAAAAATTACACGAAGATATTCAATTTGATTATAGTGAAGAGATAGAAATAGCTATGGAGGTATTAAATTAACTACCAAATCCTTCGGCTAAATTTCTAGCAACAGCATCGTCATACATGTTCTTATTTTTAGCTTTTTTAACTCTTTTAAGAATTGTGTGTGGATCACTAAATGATTTTGAAAAGTACTCCCAAAAGGATTCCATCTTCATTAATAAATGCTTATCTCCAGAAAGTTGTTGAGCATAATTATATAAAAGAGTATCGTGAAATTTCATAAAAAGTTCTGCTGAATTTTCAGGATATCGATCATTCTGATTAGCAATCATCTCTAGTAAAAAAGGGTTTGCTATAATTCCTCTACCAATCATCCATTTTTTTACAGTTGGAAATTTTTCTTGTAGTAATGAAAGTTGAATGTAAGTAGTAATATCCCCATTATAAACCATACTATGTTTTGAGTTTTCTAAGCACCTTTCAAAAGCATCTTGGTCTACTTTTCCTGTATACATTTGTTTTGCAGTTCGTCCGTGTATTATTATTTCAGTTAAAGGAAATTGATTTAAGTGAGGAATTAGATCAGAAGTTTCAGTATTATTTTCATATCCAAGTCTCATTTTCATTGAAACTTTAATATTTATTTTCGGCAGAACATTTTCAAGTATTTCTACTACTTTTAATGGTTGACATAACATACCTGACCCCATTCCTTTTTTTGCGACCATTGGGTATGGGCAGCCTAAATTCCAATTCATTTCTTTATGACCTAAATCAGTGAGATAATTTGCTAAAAAAATAAAATCATCTATATCATTTGTCATTATTTGAGGAATGACATTATAACCAATGTTGTTTTTAGGTTGAACATCAATAATATGAGATTTTTTCATTTCTTTGGAATGAGAGAGACAAATCCAAGGAGAGTAATACTGATCAATTCCTTTAAAATATAAATTGAAAGCATTTCTAAATCTAAAATCGGTCAACCCTTGAAGTGGGGCTAATAGAATTTGACTTTTATTTGATTCTAGCATTCATAAAGTATTTGGTTCGAATTTAAGAAACTATTTTAAATATATAAATAGTTGTTATTAGCTTAAAAAAACTTTTAACAAAAGCCTCTCAATAAAATTGTTAAAATTGCCAGTATTCTTTTTAGATGATTGACTATATTTGAGCTAATAAAAATTAGAAAAATGAAATTATTGCAAGATAAAGTAATATTGATAACTGGTGCTTCAAGAGGAATTGGTAAGTCAATAGCTGAAGAATGTGTAAAACAAGGAGCTATTGTTGCATTTACTTATTTATCATCAGAAGAAAAAGCAAAAGCTTTAGAAATTGAATTATCAGCAAACGGTGGAGTTGCAAAAGGTTTTAAATCTGATGCTGCAAAATATGATGAAGCTCAAACTCTAGTTGATGATGTTGTAGCAGCCTTTGGTACAATTGATGTTTTAGTTAATAATGCTGGTATTACGCGAGATACACTTTTGATGAGAATGACTGAAGAGCAATGGGATGAAGTGATGAATACGAATTTAAAATCGGTATTTAATTTAACAAAAGCAGTTCAACGTCCAATGTTAAAGGCTAAAAAAGGTTCTATTATTAACATGTCTTCAGTAGTAGGTGTTAGTGGAAATGCAGGTCAATCAAATTATGCAGCATCAAAAGCTGGACTAATTGGTTTTACAAAATCAATTGCTCAAGAATTAGGTTCACGAAATATTCGTTGCAATGCAATTGCTCCGGGGTTTATCGAAACAGAAATGACAGCAGCTTTAGATCAGAATGTTGTTGAAGAATGGAGAAAATCAATTCCTTTAAAAAGAGGTGGTTCCCCAAAAGATGTAGCTAATTTGACAGTCTTTTTAGGTTCAGATATGTCGGCTTATATTACAGGTCAAACTATTAATGTTTGCGGCGGAATGTTGATGTAAATGACATTTTGAAAATTAAAAATTAAGGGATAATTCAAAAATTAGAAACCAGTTAACTAATGTTTACTGGTTTTTTTTGTTAAAAAAAATATTAAATCGATAGAGCAAATCCAAATTAAAAAAGTAGCAAAACTAATTTTTTGAATAATTGGAAGATAAACGATTAAATTTTCAAAGTGGTAAATAAAACTATTCAATAATAAAAGTGTAAGGTTTATTATTCCCAAAATAAAAAGACCGTACCATTTTATTTGATATAAGCCTATAAAAGTTCCAATGAAGGCTATGGCACCAAAGAAACCTGCCGTATTAATCATTTCATCATGTATTTCGGTATATAAAAACATAGCAAATATCATAGAAAGTGAACCCGAAACTTGGATAATTATTCTTCTATATTTGGTTGTTTTTATTTGAACCGGAAATAGAAACCAAAAATATGAAATTGTACTAGATAGAATTATCATACCAGTTAGGGCAAAAGGTCGCGCTGGATTTTTTTTCCCATTTACAGCATTTTTATATAAAAGGTTGCACCAATAATTATTTGCCCAACTGAATCCTTCTGATTTTGTATTTAATTGAGAACCACCAGGATATAAAAAAGTGCTAACTATATATAAAACAACAAAACAAAATGCCCCAAAAGTTGGAATAAGTAACCATATTTTATTTTTTATATTCATTTAATATTTCAAATAATCAAGCTAAGTTCTGAGTTTAGAGATTAATTTAATAGGATGAAAATCAGAATACTTAAAGATTTTTTATTTTTTTCAAATTAGTTATGTTTTCATTTCACCCTTTTTTGATTAAAAAGATCGTATTCTGTTTTCAAATTAAAATTCTTAAATTATCTTTACAAAATGAGAAAAAAGATACTTTTATTAGGTTCAGGTGAACTTGGAAGAGAGTTTGTTATTGCTTGCCAACGTTTAGGTCAATATGTAATTGCAGTTGATAGTTACTCAAACGCACCAGCTATGCAAGTTGCTCACGAATTTGAAGTTATAGATATGTTGGATGGAAATGCTTTAGATGAAATTGTATCTAAACATAAACCAGATTTTATAGTTCCAGAAATAGAAGCTATTCGTACAGAACGTTTTTATGATTACGAAAAACAAGGAATTCAAGTAGTTCCTAGTGCAAAAGCTGCGAATTTCACGATGAATAGAAAAGCTATAAGAGATTTGGCTGCTAAAGAAGTGGGAGTTAAGACAGCAACATATAGATATGCAACTTCTTATGAAGAATTAAAAGAAGGTGTAAAAGTTACTGGAATTCCATGTGTAGTGAAGCCGTTAATGTCTAGTTCTGGTAAAGGACAATCGGTTATTAAATCAGAAGCTGATATTGAGAAAGCTTGGAATTATGCTTTAGAAGGTTCAAGAGGAGATTTATTAGAGGTAATAGTAGAAGGTTTTGTAGATTTTGAATATGAAATAACGCTTTTAACTGTAACTCAAAATGATGGTAATACTTTGTTTTGTCCACCTATAGGACATCGACAAGAACGAGGAGATTATCAAGAAAGTTGGCAACCTATGCCTATGAATCCTCAACATTTAAAAGAGGCGCAACAAATGGCTGCTGATGTTACAAAAGCTTTAGGAGGATCAGGATTGTGGGGAGTAGAATTTTTTGTAGCGAAAGATGGTGTTTATTTTTCAGAATTATCCCCTAGACCTCATGATACTGGTATGGTTACTTTAGGTAATACTCAAAATTTATCTGAATTTGAATTGCATGCAAGAGCTATTTTAGGTATTCCTATAAAGGAAGTTGTACTTGAAAAAAATGGAGCTAGTGCTGTAATATTGGCAGAAAAAGAAAATAGTAGTCTTCCTATTTTTAAAGGATTAGACAAAGCAGCAATTATTTCAAATACAGATTTCAAAATTTTTGGTAAACCATCAACAAGACCTTATAGAAGAATGGCTGTTGCACTAGCGTTTGGAAAAGAAGATGTTAAAGAATTAGTCGAAAAAGCAAAATCGGTTGCAGAGATGATTTCTGTACAATAAAAATAAATTAGCTACCAATTAAAATAGGTTTATAGTTATCAACTTATTTTATTTAGGTACAATTTTATATCAAAAAAAGCTCAGAATTATTATCCTGAGCTTTTTATTTTAATTAACGTTTAGTTTATTTTTTCAATAATCCTGCACACACTTTCATTCTAATTATACGTTTTGCAGAAGCATTTACTTTTGCTTTAAACTCAGGATTAGATTTGTATTTTTTTAATAGTTCAGAATGTGATTTTTTTGCATCAACAGGCATTAGTAATATATCGCAACCAGCATTTACAGCTTTATAAGCAGATTCAGGTACACTAACTACACCTCCCATATTCATTGCATCGGTAACTATTAAACCTTTAAACCCTAAACTATCTCTTAATAATTGTTTTACAATTGTTTCGGAAAGGGTAGAAGGTAATCCTTTTGTGTCAAATTTAGGGTTGTTTTTAACTGCTATGTGAGCAACCATTATCGATAAAACTCCTTTTTCAATCAATTCAGGATAGTTGTGAATTTCTTTTAACTCACCATCTATAACTTGAAGCGACTTGTGAGTGTCACCAGTTACCAAACCATGACCTGGAAAATGTTTTGCTGTTGCTATAATATTCTTATTTTGAGTTTCTTGTATAAATGCATTCGACCAAGGAATAATATTTGCTGGATTTGATCCAAAACCTCTATAACCTACAGTTGAATTAGAAGACATATCTACAACAGGGGAGAAATTGTAATTGATACCTATTGAATTTAAATCCGTAGAAATTGTTTTAGCACAAGCCATAACTTCTTCAATCGTTTTAATTTCATTTGCTTTTTTAACTATTGTCGAACCTTTAATTTTGTTATTTACTAAACTTGGCTCAGCATCTGCAGAATATAAAAAAGGAATATTACCAATACTATCATTCATTTTTTCAAACTGTTGAATCAATTTTGTGAAACCAACTTTTGTTCCATTTAACATCAAAACCCCACCTATAACTCTTTCTTTGATGTGTTGTTTTATTAATTCTTCTGTTTGACCATATTTTCCTACTGCAGGCATTATTAATTGAGCTACAATAGCAGTATCATCTAAAGCTGCAAAAATTGCCTCTACTTCTTTATCTAGATCACTATTTTCTTTTAAATAATCATTCAAAGAAAATGTACTTTCATGTTTTGGAAGATTGATTTTCTTTTGACCAGTTTTTGTTTCTTGAGCACACGCTTGAAATAAGAAGAGTGCGATTACACTAATTAGTGAAAGTTTTGTCATTTTTAAAGTCTTGAATTAATATTTTTTCAAAGTTAAACTTAACTACTCATTAAAAGAGAAGGGTTTGTTTGTTTTATAAACAGATTGTTTGTCAATAACCAAATCTATTTAATCGATTTAGTTTAAAAACCGTTTTTTTAGATTAAAATAAATTATCAATTAATTTGAACTCTTGCCATTGGACCTAAACAAAATACAGCATCTAGTATAGAGATATTTGGTTCAAATGAACTTTGATTCCCAAATACTTGAATATATTTTTTAAGATTTGGATTTATTTCGAAGTTATAACGATTTGAGTTTAATAGTAGATATTCCTTGGAATAAGAAAATGAAGTGTCAATACCTAACCATTTACATATTCTAGTATGAATATTTTCGTTAAATTTTAATAAATTCGATTCGTTAAAGTAAATTAATTCTCTTACTTCAATTCCATAATGGTCAAAATAAGGGGAGTTTGAATAAGCGCTTTCTATTGCTTTCCAATGATCTTTTCTCCAATCTGTATCGTATGAAATTTCAACTTCATCTATACTCGTCTTTGAACCATTTTTTTTAATAACTGGTATAGATAATTGTTGAACTCCATTTCCAGTTAATATTTCACAACGATTTCTAAATGTTTGTTTAATAAAATTTTCTTTAGCTTCTAGTACTATTTTATCGTGTTTTAAAATAGAACTATAGTAACTAATATTTCCAAAATAGGAAGTTGGAAATACTGAAATCATTATAAATTATTACTTGATAATATTAAACAAACGTTCCCAACGAATTCCTGCGTAAGCACTTTTTGAAAACCAAACCATTGAAGCTCTACCAACAACGTGATCTTCTGGAACACATCCCCAAACTCTTGAATCTGCTGAATTATAACGATTATCTCCCATTAACCAATAATAATTCATTCCAAAAGTATAACTTGTAGCTTTTTTACCATCTATAAAAATTCCGTTTTTTGACTCTTTTAAATCGTGACCTTCATATGCAGTAATTATTCTTCTATACCAAGCTATGTTTGATCCATCAATATTAATAGTTTGCCCTTTTCTTGGGATTTGAAATCTTGTAAAATCTGTAGTCGTATTATTTATGTATGGATCTTTCGGAAACATACCTAGATTCATTAACATTTGTGTGCCAGTTGGTTTTGAATTTGATGTGTCTGAATATTGTGGTTCAATTTTTACATCAAAAGTTGCTTTAGGATTTGATCTTTTTAATTGTGTCAATTGTGATTTTGTCAAATTCATTACCCAAGTATTAGCTTCACCAGGGTAATAATCATTTCGTTCTTTTTCTAATCCCATCTCAAACATTTTTGAATCTGAAATAGTTGAGATGTTTGAAACAATATATTGAAGATTTTGAAAATCAGGAACAAAAGCTGGTTTATCATTTATATATAGGACCGATTTTTTAATTTCTATCCAATCTCCAGCAATTGCAACACATCTTTTAATGTAATTTTCACGCTTATCTACTGGTCTATAGATTAATCCATAATGGTTAATTATAGCCTGACCTTGATGAGCAATTTTCTCTTCAGAAAGCATTTTTTTAGCACTTTTTTTCCATTTGGAAATATTTGTGATAAATTGACTTAGCAAGTAATCATTTGCAAGAGAATTTGCTAATGTCTCGTTTGGAGTACCAACTTTGTTAAGGCTATCGTTAAAATATTTTTGAACCACTTGGTATTTTTGTCCAGTTTGAGGATCGCTTTGAAAAAGAAAAAATGCCTCTTCGTTTAAAATTTTATGATAATCGTGCCCCATTAAACCATCTGGCATTCTTGGGTCATATACAGCTGTATCTCCAGAAGGGTAATTGAAAACCACAACATCATTTCTAGTAACTTTTGAAAGTCCTGGTAAGCGAGTGTAATTTACAGTTTCTAATCCCGAATAAGATTTTACTGTTACCCAAGGTATAGTATTGTGAACTAATGGGAAAGATAATGGAGTAACAGGTACTTTAGGGCCATAAGCTAATTTATTTACGAATAAAAAATCGCCTACTAATAAAGTTTTTTCCATTGACCCAGTTGGTATTTGAAATGGTTCAAATACGTAAGTTCTAATAATACTTGCAGCAACTAAAGCAAACATTATCGAATCGCCCCATTCTTTTACTTTAGTTTTATGTCCAGGTTTTTCTCTTGAAATAGCATTCAATCCAAGTGCAATAGCGTGCCCAATAATTGGTAATGAGAGAAATAATGCTAAATGATCTCCCCAAGCTCTATCGTGAACTTCTTTACCATTCATCCAATTTGTTTCTGGTAAGATATCGCTTTCAGACATAGCTATTTTAGCTAGAATAATATACGGAAAAAATATTCCTTGCAAAGTGTCGGTTAATGAAAAATATCCAAAACGACGTATATAGCTTGTATTTACAACTGACCACATTACTAAATGAACACCAGGAAAAACGAGCAACAAAGACCACCAAGGTTTTTTACAACCAATTTTAAAAGCAATATAATAGTTGTATCCAGGAACAAGAGCTTCCCAAGACTTATGTCCTGATTGATTGAAACTTTTCCACCACATTGCAAAATAGGGGTGAACTAATAAAAATAAATAGAAATATAATGCATTCATATATTAAAAGTTTAAAACATCGTTCATTTTGAAAGTACCTTTTTTATCTAAAAGCCATTCTGCAGCAATTACAGCTCCTAAAGCAAAACCTTTTCGGTTATGAGCTTCATGTGTAATTTCAATTGTATCAATAGTTGAAGTATATTTCACACTATGAGTACCCGGAACATCCGGTTGTCTGAATGAAGTTAAAGAAAGTTGATTTGGATTTGTGTAAGGAACTTCATCTTTTCCTAAGACCCAAGAAATATAGTCGTCATTTTTTTCTAAAACACCATCTGCTAATACTATGGCAGTTCCACTAGGTGAATCTAATTTTTGAATATGATGGATTTCCTCAATTGATGCTGAATATCCATTTTTACCAGACATTAATTCAGCTAATTTTTTATTTAATTCAAAAAAAATATTTACACCAATACTAAAATTCGACGCATGTAATAGGCTTCCATTTAGTACTTCAACTTTTTTCTCTACATCTACGAGTTTGTCATTCCATCCAGTAGTGCCTACTACAATCGGGATTTTATTCTCCAAGCAAAATTCAATATGATTTACAGCCAAATTAGGTTGCGTGAATTCGATTGCAAGATCAACTTTTGTGAAATCTGCATGAGTTACACCAACTTCACTGTTGCAAATTAATACAATTTTATGACCACGTTCTTCAGCAATTTTTTCAATTGCCTTTCCCATTTTACCATATCCAATAAGTGCTATATTCATACTTTTTTATTGAGTTGAACAAAATTAGAATTTAAAGTCTGTTAACCTATTCTTTTCGTGAAAATTAAAACTTAATCCTAAACCATAAGAAGAATAGTTGTAAAACTTAGGTCTGATTTGAAAAGTTAAGTCTTCAGATAAGTCAAATTTCACAAAATGAGCTTCAATTCCGGCATCTATTATTTGAATTAAATAAATAGCGCCAAATGATAAAATGGATAAATCTCTTCTAGTAGAATACTTATTATAAAGTGAAACTAATCCTAATGAGTCATAATTTTTCCAATTCTCATTTAATGAAGTAGAATTAGTTATATATCTATCCTTGAATTCTGTTTTAATTGAATGTTGTGAATTTTGGTTTTTTATTAATAAAAAACCTGTTGCCCCCAGTGCTGTATAAATCAATGGTACTTTCCAAAAAACTTTATTTTTTCCTTTAGTCCCTTTTTCCATATTGAATGAATTATAAATCTGTCCAGAGGAAGGGAGTATAGTAGAAAATATTACGGCTTTTTTTATAGAATGTTGTGGAATGGAATCTAGAGCAAGACTGTCTTTCTCTTGTGAAAACAAAAGTTTACTAAATAATAGAAGTGCGATTAGTAAACGCAGTTTCATTATTTATTTAAAATTTCGATAATGCGATTAAAATCAACTTCCGAATTGAAATTAATTATAATTTTCCCTGCTCCATTAACTGTTTTACTAACTTCTATTTTTGAAGCTAATTTATCGGTTAAATGTTCTTTAAAAATAGCTTGAACACCAGATAATTCGGTTTCTATAGTGGTCTTTTTATTTTTTTTATCTTCAATATCCTCACTATTTTCAGGTTTTAAATGCCCTTGTCTAATCAGAATCTCTACATCTCTTACTGACAAACTTTCAAGTAATATTTTATTAAAAATAGCTAATTGCAAAGATTCATCTCCAGCAGAAACTAAAGCTCTAGCGTGGCCCATAGAAATCAAATTATCTCTTACACCAGCTTGAATATCAGCAGGTAATTTCAATAATCGAATATGATTTGTAATACTTGAACGACTTTTAGAAATTTTTTGACTGAGTTGATCTTGAGTTAATGAACATTCATCAATTAATCGTTGGTAAGAAATCGCAACTTCAATTGAATTTAAATCTTCTCTCTGAATATTTTCCACCAATGCCATTTCTAACATCGATTGATCATTTGCTATTCTTATATAAGCAGGGACTTCGGTTAAACCAGCTAATTGTGAAGCTCTAAAACGACGTTCACCTGAAATTAATTGGTATTTATCTCTTCCTAATTTTCTAACTGTTAACGGCTGTATAATCCCATGAATTGCAATAGATTGACTTAATTCTTCTAATGCCTCCTTTTCAAAATTTGTTCTTGGATTAAAAGGATTTGCTTCAATATTTTCAATTGGTAGCATTGCCGTTGACCCTACAACATCAGTTGATGTGTTTTTTGTTGTAATATCTGTATTTGCATTCTCTAGTAAAGCACTTAAACCTTTTCCAAGAGCTGAACGTTTTTTAGTATTAGAGTTCATTGTCTAATTCAATTTTTTTAGTGTCGTTACTTATTTTTGTTACATTGTTTTTTTGAAGTACTTCTCGAGCAAAATTAAGATAATTAATAGAGCCTTTACTTGAAGCATCGTGCATAATAATAGTTTCGCCAAAACTTGGAGCTTCTCCTAATTTCGTGTTTCTATGTATTACAGTATCAAAAACTAATTCTTGAAAATGAGTTTTAACTTCATCAACTACTTGATTCGCTAAACGTAAACGAGAATCATACATCGTTAAAACAATTCCTTCAATTTCTAAAGATTCGTTTAGTCTGCCTTGAACAATTTTAATAGTATTTAAAAGTTTTCCTAATCCTTCTAATGCGAAATATTCACATTGTACAGGAATTAAAACTGAATCAGAAGCCGTTAATGCATTTACTGTAATTAAACCCAATGAAGGTGAGCAATCAATTATAATAAAATCGTAGTCATCTTTAATTTTTTCCAATGCTATTTTAAGCATATATTCACGATTGGGTAAATCAATCATTTCAATTTCAGCACCCACTAAATCAATATGTGAAGGAAGTAAATCTAAATTTGGATTTTGAGTTTGAAGGATTAATTCCTTAGGATGAACACCATTTATTAAACAATCATAAATGTTTTTTGTACTCTTCGGGTCAAAGCCTAATCCTGAAGTTGCATTTGCTTGAGGATCAGC